>JALONO010000044.1 GCA_025454895.1 Bernardetiaceae bacterium | reverse complement strand
AAAGAATGGTGGAAGGGCGACAGAGGGCCCAAGCCCAACTCCTGACACTGGGAATTTTTGGCCCACCGGGTAAGTTTTGCATTTACTGATTATTCTAGGGCTTTATGAACCCACATACCTCCTCTGCTTGGCCGGGCAAGGGTTTTGCCCTGGTCAGGATCATGGTCGGCTTGTTGCTGGCCTATCACGGCTTGGAAGTGTTCCAGCCCAAGCTCATGGCGGGCTACGCCACATGGGATGCCTTCAAGGGCAGCTCGTTTGCCACCCTGCTCGTTTACGCGGGCAAGGGCTCCGAACTGGTGGCGGGCCTGCTGCTGGCGGCCGGGCTATGGACCCGGCTGGCGGGTTTCATCTGCGTGGGCACGTTTGCCTACATCACGTTCCTGATCGGCCAGGGCCGGTTTTGGTACCAAGACCAGCACCCGTTCATGTTCTTGCTCTTTGGCCTGCTCTACCTGCTGGTGGGGGCTGGCCCGTGGAGCGTGGACGAGTGGCGCAGCCGCCGCTAAGCCCGCAAAATGGCTGGCCTGGCAAACAAGCGGCTATTCTTCCCCCTAGAAAAACCTAAAAAAAATGGAAGGCCAAACTGGGCAAAGAGTGGTGGAAGGGCGACCAAGGGCCTAAACCAGAGAAAATTGGCTATACCAGCACCCCCTCGTCGTGCGGGGTGGCCACCGGTGGCTGGGCAGCGGGCCGGGCCTTGATGCGCGGTGGCAGCAACTTGTACATTACCGGGGTAACCAACCGCGACAGCAAGGTGGAACTGATAAGGCCGCCAATGAGCACCAAAGCCAGGGGCGAGTACAACGGGCTGTATTCCAACACCAACGGGATGAGGCCCCCAATGGCGGTGAGCGACGTGAGCACAATAGGTACAAACCGCACCTCCCCGGCTTTTTGGATGGCCTGGTCCAGGGGCATGCCCTCCTCCCGCAGTTGATTGGTGAAATCCACGAGTAGGATCGAGTTTTTGACCTCGATGCCCACCAAGGCGATTAGCCCGATCACGGCCGTGAACGAAAAGGTATTGCCAGTGGCTAGCAAGATGAGGATGGCCCCGATGATCCCCAGCGGAATTACCGACAGCACGATGAAGGTGCTCTTGAACGTGCGGAACTCCAGCACCAAAATGCCGAAAAACCCAAACGCGGTGATGAGGATGATGGTGCCCAGGCCGCCAAAACTGCGCTCGCGGTTTTCTTGCTCGCCGGCCACGCTGTAAGTGTAGCCCTTGGGCCAGGGGAAAGCCGCTAATTTTTCAATAAATTCCCGATTCACGTTGTCGGTGAGGTAGCCCGTTTGCAAAAACGAGGAAATGGTTACAAACCGGGTTTTGTCAAAGTGCCGAATTTGGTTGGGCGAGCTTTCCATGCGGATGTCGGCCAGTTGGCGCAGCGGGATCGCCGTGCCCTGCACGCTGTTCACGAAAAGTTGGTCAAACACCTCGTAGCCCTGGGCTGGGCCTTGCCGGGGCAACGACAGGTTGAGGTTATACTCCTCGCCCGCCTCGTCGCGGTACTTGCCCACGTTGAGGCCCGCGATGCCCAGGCGCACGGTGCGGTCAATTTCGGCCACGGGCACGCCCAGCAGCCCGGCCTTGTCCTTGTTGATGCGCACCTTAAAATCGGTGGGCTGGGTTTTCAGCGGGTTGTTGATGTAAATAGTACCCGGCGTGGCCTGCAACATGGCTTCTACCCGGCCGGCCAGGCTGCGCAAGGTATCCAGGTTGTCGCCCAGGATGCGGTAAGCCAACGGGGCCTCTAGCGGTGGGCCTTGCTCAAAGTCTTTTACCTCGATTTTGGCGTTGGGGTAGTGCGCAAAAGTGGTGCGTAGTTCGTCAATAAGGGCCACCTTCTCCTTGGCGCGCTCGGTGTTGGTCTGCACAAAAATTTGGGCAAAATTCTCGGCCGCATCCCGTGGGATCACGTTGTAATAAATACGGGGGTTACCCTGCCCCACGTTGGTGGCAATGTGGCGTACCTGCGGGCGGGCGCGCAACACGCTGTCCACATACCGGGCCACCCGGTTGGTGGCATACAAATTAGTGCCCACCGGGGTCTCGATGTTGACGAGGAACATCGGTTTTTCCGACTTGGGGAACAAGCTGAAACCGACCGACGGAATGAGGGTTAAACTGCCGCCAAAAATGGCCGCTGCCACCAGTAAAGTAATAATTGGGTGGGCCAGCGCATAGTGCAGGGCCTTGCTAAACGAGCCGCTGATGATCCACTGCAACCCCCGCATGAACACGTTACCTTCCTGGCTGTGGCTTTCGGAAAGCAAGCGGCTCGACAGAAACGGCACAATGGTGAGCGATACAATGAGCGAGGCCACGACCGTAAAAATCACCGCCGCTGGCATACTGCGGATAAAATCACCCGCCGCCTCCGGCAAAAACATAAGCGGCATAAAAGCGAAGCAAAGCGTGGCCGTGCAGCCCAATACCGCCAGGCCAATTTGCCGGGAGGCCAAAATGGCCGCCTGCACCCGGGTATGGCCCTCGCGCAGGTAGCGCTCAATATTTTCAACGACTACAATACTGTCGTCCACCAAAATGCCCAGGGCGATGATCATGCCCACCACGCTCAACTGGTTGATAGTGAAGCCAAAAATACTGAGTAAGATTAGGCCGATGGCCAGCGACAGCGGGATGGAGATCATCACTACTACCGAGGCACGGTAGCCCAATGGCAGCAAGGTAACCAGCACCAACAAAATGGCAATGCCGAAATCGATTCCGAACCGGGTGAGCCGCTTATCAACGCTCGCGGTTTGGTCAAATACCTTCACGAAATCAATGTTCTTGGGCAGGCTTTCGGCAAACTGAGCCACGATGGGCTCCACCTGATCCCGTACTTTGAAAATATTCTGCCCGTCTTTTTGGGCGGCCGTTACAAACACGGCCCGGTGGCCGTTGTAGCGGGCCAGGTACTTCTCATCTTCGTAGGCTTGGCGCACCTGGGCCACGTCTTTCAAATACACGATTTTGTTGCCGTTGCTGGCCACAATGGTGTTGCGGATTTCGTCAAGGTTTTGGTAGCCCCCGCTGGTTTTTACGTTGAACTTGCGGGTATTGACGTTGACGCTGCCCCCAGGGATGGTGGTGTTGCTGCTCTGTAAGGCCCCGATCACGCGGCCCACTGCAATTTTCTGCTGGGCCATTTTATCGATGTCGAGCACAATTTCCACTTCGCCGTTGGGGAAGCCCCAGGTTTGCACCTTTTTGAGGGCTTTTACCTTTTCCAATTGTTCCTCAAATCTTTCGGCTTGGGCTTTGAGCGCGTGGTAGGGGGCGTTTTCACTCACCAGCGCGTATTGGTAAATGTTCACGTCCGAGGGGGTAACCTTGCGCACCTCCAAACTGTAAATATCGGCGGGCAGTTCCTGCCGCACGGCGTTCACCTCGCGCACCATTTCTTGGTATTTGTTCTCCACGTCCACGGTGTATTCAAACTCCACTTGCAGCACGGCCACCCCGTCATACACGGTGGACTGGATGCGTTTCAAGTCTTCTAATTCGCTGATGCGGGCCTCCAGTGGGTCCAGCACCAGCTCTTCCATATCGCCGGGGCTGGTGCCGGGGTACACCACCACTACCGGAAACTGCGGACTATGGGTTTCGGGGTCTTCGCCTCGGGGCATATTAAACAAGGTATAAACCCCCAACGACAAAACGCCCAGAAACATCACCAAGGTAAATTGGTAGTTCTTAACCGAATATTCAGAAATTTTCATGGAAGTTGAGGTGAAAAATGGTGAGCCAAAAGCGAAGGTTTTATAGGCAATAATCTGAAAACCCGATGGCGGATCTGTTCATTCAGAAAACTGCTCATCTGGCAACAAGACAAAGAATATTTTTAAAATCAAAAAAACTAATAATCAACTAGTTATACTAATACGATGAAATGATTACATAACTAAATGGTTGTTCTGTTTGGTTATCAACCATTTATTAGACTTCTGCCCATTAGATTTGACTAGGTGAAAGCTCAAATTTTCGTTCAAAATCCGCTCTATTTGGCCCCACCCTGACCCACCCCGGCGGGGAGGGAACTTAATATCGAACCAATTACGGGTAATATACAAGCCGTCTATTGTACCTGGAACACGCAATTGCTACTTGATTCTATTACTAATCGCATTTTCCCGGGTTAGCTAAAGAAAAAAATTGTAAGAAAAACCCTACGCTCCTTTGCTTGTCTGGTAAACAATAGCGGCTAGGATTAAGCAATCGGCAAGAAAATTTACTACTTAGCAAGCATGATTTTGGCTTTGTCGGTTAGGTAAGCCGAGCCATCGGTGATCACCGTTTCGTCGCCGGTAAGCCCCTCGTAAATCATGGCTTGGCCTTGGGCCAGGTAAGCTACTTTCACGGGCCGTTGCTGGGCCTGGCCGTTTACGGGCACAAACACGAAGGCTTGGTCGCCGTTGCCCTCCACCAGCGCGTCCACGGGCACGCCCACGTACTGGGGGCGGCGGCTGGGGGTTAACTGGGCGGTGGCAAAAAAACCGGTGGCCAGTTGCGGGGCACCGCCGGTAAGTTTCAATTCCACCTGATACAAGCCCGAGGTGGGGTCGGCCCCCTGGGCCAAACTGCTCACCTTGGCGGGAAATGTTTGGCCGGGCAGGGCATCAAAGCCCACGGTGGCCGGGTCGCCCAGTTGCAGGCGCACCCAGTCCTTATCGGCCACGCCCACTTTTACCACCCAACTGGCCGGCCCGGTGGCGTTCATGAAGAACACTGGCGCACCCGAGGCGGCCAGTTCGCCTTCGTTCATCAGCTTGCGCACGATGCGGCCGCTGGCCACGGCCCTGATTTCGGAGTAACCTTGGTTAAACTGGGCAATTTGCACCGACTGTTTGGCCACGTTGAGGGCCGTGGTGGTGTTTTGCAACTGCTCCAGCGTAGCCACACTGTCGGCATACAAGTTTTTTACCCGCTGATAATCGCGCTCGGCCTTGGCTAAGCCTTCTTGGGCCTGGGTTACCTGAGCATTGATTTCGGTAAGGTTGAGCACGGCCAGCAGTTGGCCCTTGCGCACGGCATCGCCCTCGCCCACGTAGATTTTTTGGATGATGCCCCCGGTTTTGAACGATAGCCTAGCCTCGGTTTCGGAGGCCAGCAAGCCCGAAGCCACCACGGGCTGAACCAGGGTTTGGCGGCTCACCGGCACCGTTTTCACGGGGATGGCGACATCGGCCAGGGTGGTTTTGGCTTGGCTAGCGGCCTGGTTTTGATGGCAGCCCGCCAGTAGCCAAGCCAGGGCCAGCAACGCCAAAAACGGCAAGGTGATTTTCCAATAGGCCAAGTAACGAAGGGTGGTTTTCATGGCAACGGGTGGGTTAAAATCTTCTTAAAAATTTAAAAATGAGCTAATTGAAATACTTGAGGGTTTTAACTGGGACCAGTGCTTTATAACCCGTAACTGGCCTGGGCGCGTTCCACCTCGGCCAGTTTGACCCACACGGTGTAGCGGGCCAAGCTTTGTTGCAACTGGGCATTAGTGTACTCGTTGCGCGCGTCCAGGTACTCGATGTAGTTGGCCTGGCCAATGCGGTAGCGTTTCTCGGTATCGGTCAAATAGCGGCGGCTGGCCGTTACCTGCCCCTGCGTGCTATTGAACACCTCCAAAGCCGACTGGTAGGCCGTTTGGCTAGTGCGCAGTTGAAGGCGCAGTTGCTGCTCCACATAGGTAGTTTGGGCACTCAAGGCGGCCAGGTCTTTTTCGGCCTGCTTTATTTTGGCCAGGTTGCGCCCGCCCGTGAAAAGGGGCACATCAAAGCTGAGGCCCAACAGCCCATAGCGCGAGGTGTTGTTAAATGCCCAATTGAAACCCTGGCTGCCCAGGTCCAGTTGGGCACCCAATTTAGGCTGCCAAGCAGCGCGGCTTAACTTCGTGCTCAGTAAGCCAATACTTTTGGCAGTGGCTAACTTAGCCAGTTCTTCGCGCGGGCCAAGGGCGGTGTCTAGGTTGGCGGCAAACTCGGCACGGCCACTGGTTACCAGGCTGTCGGCCTGGATGGCGGTTTCCAGGCCCTGGCCCAGCAAAAAGTTGAAGTAGGCGGCCGCGTTGCGGCGGTTATTTTCCGCCTCGGTGCGCTGGGATTTCACTTTCGCGGTTTCGGCCTCGGTGCGGGCCAGCACGGTGCCGTTAGCCACCCCGTTGCGCACCAGGCTCTCGTTCACCCGGCGGCTTTCGGCCAGTAAGGTCAAGGCGTTGTCGTAGATTTTTACCGCTTCCGCCGCCTGCAAATACTGGAAGTAGGCTTTTTTGATCTCTTTGACCAACTCACGTTTATAAACCTGGATTTCAGCTTGTTGCAAGTTCACCATCTCGCGTTTGATCTGGCGGTTGTAGTTGATTTCCGCGTTGTAGATGGGCACGCTGGTGCGCAGCCGGGCATCGTAAAAGTTGTTGGGCAGAAACTGCTCGTTCACGTTTTCCAATTGCGGGAACCGGTTGCTCTGCGTCATCTCGTTCAGGGTGGCGTACACGGGGTTGAGCAAGTCGCCGATGGGAAAGCTAATGCTGCGCCCCCCGGCCGCTAACGTGTAGCTGCCCCCCACGCTCACCGTGGGCAAAAACAAGCCACGAGCTTCTTGCAAGGCGGCTAGGCTTTTCTCCAATAAAAAGTTTTGTTGTTGGATGGATTGGTTTTGGGCCAACCCTTGCTGCACATACTGCTCTAGCACAACGCTTTGAGCGGCCACCGGGGCACAAAAAATCGCGCTTAAAAAAATGGCGCGGCACGCCCCGGCAAAAAATCGGCCGATCGAGCTTGGAAAAAAAGGCAAGGCAAACGTCTTCATGCTAAACTTTCCGAAGGGAGGACTTAAATGATTAAATATTTGATAATCAACATTTTTCGCTTTAGTCTAAACTTAATTAGGCCCGCATCAACTCCAACATATTTTGCAACGACTGCTCCACCAGGGCCTGATGCTGCTCGGCGGGGTACATTTTAAACCGCCCCCGGATAATGAGCGAGGTAACCCCATGCACAAATGAGAACACACTCACGGCGGCCACGTCCAAGTCCATCGGTTTCATCAGCCCAGCCTCCATGCACTCCCGCAGGGTCTCGCGCAGGAAGTTGAACGACCGAAAACCCTTGTCCCAGTCCATCTCCCGCTGGCACAGGGCATCCATCGGTTCCCGCATAATGAACATGAGGTCGTACAACTCGGGGTTTTCCAGGGCAAAGCCGACGAAAAGCCCCCCCATGTGGCAAAGCCGGGCAAAGGGATTGGCCTCTAGGTTAGCTTGGGCCAGTTTGCTAAATAGCAGGTCAAACGCCCGGTCGTGGATGGCTACGAAAATCTCGTTCTTATCCTTGAAATACAGGTAAATAGCGGCCGGGCTATACTCAATACGCTCGGCAATGCCCCGGATCGAGGTTTTGTCGTAACCTTCTTCCAAAAACATTTGGCTGGCCGTGTGCAAAATCCGCTCGCGCATCTCTTGCTTCTCGCGCTCTTTTCGTTCTAAGATGCCCATTTGTGAGTTCGTTCGTTTTTTGGTTGAGTTAACGGCACAAAATTACTGAACAGTGTTTATAAATAAAAATACGTTCAACAAATAAATTTTGTTAAAGGATTTATTGATGTAACATTTAAGAACGCAGTACAAGAAAATCATGGCGGGCGGCTAGCGACCAAGCCGGGCGGGGACAGGCTCTCCCAACCACGGTAATAGCTGGTACCCCATTGCCGAACGCAACCCCGCACCCCGCCGCCGAGGTGAGCGAAGGCGGCCATTGATCCGCTGGCCTGGTAGGCTAAACGTCTTCCTGGAGAATTTTACTGTACGCCAACCGCACGATCACATCCACTTGCTCCTCAAAAGTGAGGTAGGTGGTGTCCAGTTCCACCGCATCGCTGGCCTGGCGCAGGGGGCTTTCGGTCCGGGTGGAGTCGATACGGTCACGGTCGCGGAGGTTGGCGGCTATTTCGTCCAGCGTGGCCACCTCCTCGTTAGCCAGTAGTTCGGCCTGCCGCCGTTGGGCGCGCTCCATCAGTTCGGCCCGCATAAATATTTTCAACTCCGCCTGGGGGAACACCACCGTGCCTATGTCGCGCCCATCCATTACGATGCCCTTTTTTTTGCCCATTTTCTGTTGCTGGGCCACTAAAAACCGCCGTACCTCGGGCAGTTTGCTCACTTCGCTCACGTGCTGGCTCACCCGCATGGTGCGGATATCGTCTTCCACGTTGAGGCCGTTGAGGTACGTTTCGTTGCGGGGGGGCTGCTCAGCCGAAAGGCGGAACTCAATATCGATATCGCCCAGGGCTTTGGTTACCGCCTTGGGGTTGCCTTCACTCACGTAATTGTCCAAGAAATACAAGGTAACGGCGCGGTACATGGCCCCGCTGTCCACATAGGCGTAACCTAGGTTTTTGGCCACGGCTTTGGCGGTGCTGCTTTTGCCGCAACCCGAGAAGCCATCGATGGCCACGATGATTTTTTTCATGCCAATTAGGTTAGTCCGCGCCTAAGGGCGAGGGTAGGGATTATTTTTTGAGGAATTTTTCCCGACGGTTGTCAAATTGCACCCAGTAAAGTCCGGGGCTAAGCGGCCTGCAATCTACCAATTTGGCGTAGCCTTTCAAAACCAGTTGCCCATTGGCTTGGGTAATTTGATATTGAATGGGCTTGGAAAAATACAAGTAATCCGTTACGTTGAGCGGGAACACCCTGACAAACTCGTTGGGCGACTCGAACTCGACCACCGAGGAAACCAAGGTGGGCACCGACGGGGCCTGGAGCCGCACCCGGTAACGGTTGAGGCCCGCCTGGAAATACAGCACCTGGCCATAAGTGGCTTTTTTTTCGGGTTCAATCGTAACCACGTTTTCGGTTTGCCAGTTTTGGCCCTTCCAGGTTTCCACGTAGTACTGGCCCGAGGGCGGTTCGTTACGGGTTTGCCACCAAAGCACGCTCTGTTCCGCCCGCACGTAGGCAAAGGCTGGGGCAGGCATGGCCAGTGGCTGCTGGCCCCAGCTAAAGGTGGCCCAGCCCAGGCCAGCCCCAGCCAGCCCTACAAAAATGGAGCGGCGCAACCAGTAAAGTGCCAAAGTGGGCAAAGCTAACAGGGTAAGGCGTAAATCGTAAATTTAACGTAGTGGCGTTAAACAAATTGCACAATCGCGGGCCGGGTTGTAAATTTAATTGGTAAGGTTAACATGGTAGGGTAGTTAAATAGCTGGTATGGTAGAAAATAGATTGAAAAGTAGGCCCCGCACCAGATAACCACCCATTCATTTGCTTTTAACGCTCGGCTTTAAGTGTTGAGGCTCGATTGTAAATCGGTCCATAATTTTCCGACTAGTTGCACAAGTTTTGTTCACATTCAATTGAACTTTTTTAAATATTAACATTTATTTTATCTCTATTCCTTGGTAATGTGCGGGGGGGGTACGTTTGCTCAATCAGTTTCACCATTAAACCTTTCCAAACCAATGAAAGCAAAAATCAAAAAAATCGCTTCGGCCGTATTGTTAGCTACAGTTATGGGCTTTGCCTATTTAGAGAATAGCCATGAGGCCCAGGCCAATAGTGGGGAAACGTGTTTCTTTAGCCTTGCCGATGGCTGTACCAAAACTGGTAACACCATGTGCACAAGCTGCGATCCAGTGATTGTTACACCCAACTGATTTATTCTGGAAGGTGCATTGCCCGATATCATACGATATTGGGCAATTTTTTATTTAACAATTTTTTATGAAAAGAAAATTCCGAAGATTCATAGAAATATCACTGTGTATCACAAGCGTCTTGCTGCTTTTTGCTTGCAATGAAAAAGAAAAAAGGGAAACCAACAGCCAGCCAGTTGATCGGTACAACTTAAGCATTGCTAATGAGCCACTTATATTCGCCATTGACAGCACTACGCCCAACCACAGTCCATTTTTATCGCTTTACACCGACTCGGCAGGTCGCGAGTACCTGGCTTATCTCAGCCGGGGTAAGGGACAAACTGGCAACATCCAGTTTTTTACCCTGGCCAACCAGCAATTGGCCAAACGTATCCCAGTGGCAGTAGAAGGCCCGGACGGGGTAGGGGACATGCGGGGATTCTACGTGCGCGACTTGGATAACGTGTACATAGCCGCTAGTTCGACGCTTTCTTTGGCCCATGTAAATCAAGAAGGGCGGATTAAAAATAAGGTCAATTATGCGATAACAAGTACCGGTCGGAGTACTTTTCCTACTATCGTAGGTCTTCGTAATCCGGTGATGATCAGGCAAGGTGAGTTATTGTTGCCCATGACAACGGTAGGCAGTTGGCTCCAAATGACCCAGGCCCAACTCCTGGAGTGGCCATTGTGCCTGGCCATCGA
Source organism: Bernardetiaceae bacterium (assembly GCA_025454895.1). Taxonomy (GTDB): domain Bacteria; phylum Bacteroidota; class Bacteroidia; order Cytophagales; family Thermoflexibacteraceae; genus JALONO01. Next base: position 24,394 of record JALONO010000044.1, on the reverse strand, counting down.
TACAGGGCAAAATCGCGTAGAATATTTGGCAGTTACTTTTCCTAGCGATTATTGGCAAGTTGGCCGGAAAGATGCTTTATATAGCAATGTGCAAGCTGGGGTTAACTACGTATATGCCTTTTTGGGCGACCCGCATTTGTATGTTACCCGTGATTTCAAACAAGTGGATAAGCATTTGATAGGCAGCCGATTTTTTGAGGAAGTGCCCCCCCAACCCAAAGATATGGCTGTGGATAGTTACGTAAAGCATATGTGGGAGACCCCGCAGTTTGGCAATCTGCTTTATGACCCTTATCAAGAGGTGTACTACTGGTTCACTAGTTTGGGTGAAGAGCTACCGCCAGGCACTGCTTTACCCACTACGGGCTTGTTCCCGCCGCAGGTGAGCATTATCATTGTGGGGGAGGATTTTAAGAAACTGGGCGAGGTGAAATTGCCCCGCAATCGGTTTGCCATCAACAACGCTTTTGTGGCCAAAGCGGGCCTTTACCTGTCAGACAACCACCCGCAAAACCCCCAAGCCCGCGAAGATGCCCTCAGCTTTACCCGGTTGGACCTGGTGAAAATCGATCAGTAGCGACCTTCTAGTTCTAGGGAGTAGTCTGCCCTGACGGCAAGCCGATGAAGTAATGGCCTGATGTCAAAAAAAGCAGCCCCGACACCTGGCCGGGGCTGTGCAAATGCTAGCGACTTATGCCAACCTCAAATGGAGATTATAAATTTCTTGTATGTGGATGATTGATAACCAAAGCATACAATCATTTTAGCCTTACTGCTTTTTCAACAAAATCTTCTGCTGGGTAAATTGGTAAGCCGCGTCCAAGAATTTGACCATTTGGGGCCAGTCTTCAGCTTTTTCAAAATTGTGTTTGTACACTTTTTTGACGGTGATATTGATTTTGCCTGCTTCGGCGGCGGCGGTGCTGATGAAGCTGCCGGTGGCATTGTCGACGTTGAGGTTGAACTTATCCAGGCCCTGTACCTCGTAGCCCGCCGGGATGGCCAGCGTGAGCGAGTACTCGAAGCTGCGGGCAAAGGGCATAAATACGTCCTGGCCTTTGCGGTCCATCTCGTCTTTGCCGATCTCCACTTGGCCGCCCACCAAGCGGCCCAGGTCCACGATATAGTTACTGCCCGCTTTTTTGCTGAGGCCCTCCACGCTAAAATCAAGGGAGTATTTCAGTTCGGGGGCTTCGGGCCAGAGGCCGGGCTGTACCAAGGCAAACGTGCCTACGGTAACTTTGCTGCCGCTCAGTTCAGCCTCGAGCACTTTTTTGAGGTTTTCCTGGCGGTTTTTCAGGTCGTCGTCTTTGCGCTGCTTGATGCGGGCCACCAAGCCCCGGCGGTCTTGGGTTTCGCTGTAGGCCCCGTTGATTACCAGGTCGTTAAAATTTTTCTGGGCACTGAGGCCGCCGCCGGTGGGCCGCTCCAATGTGGGGGCGCGAAACTTGGTAGCATCGGCATTAATAAAATCATAAGGCAGCAGGGCCTCGCTTTCTTCGGCATAGCGGTTTTGGCCCTTGGCGGTGAGGGTCTTGGCCACTTTGAGCTTGGTCAGGTCGGCGGGGTCAAAACTGGCCGTGAGGGCGGTGGTGGTAGCGTTGGTTTCGGGGGCTTCTACTGGCACCGTGATCTTCTCCATTTTTAACTCGTCGTTCACGTTGAGCGGGGCGTTGATGGCGTAAGCTTCCGCGCCCTGCATGTCGTCCGGGATTTCGCCGAAGTGCGAGCTGCTGTTCATGGGGCCGATGTAGTGGTACTGCTCACCAATTTTGACCCGGATGGCCCGCACCGTCTCGATTTCGGGCAAAATGAGATCTTCCAGCGAGCCTACGCTGCGGTTGGCGCTGATCACGTAGTCGTGCGGGATTTTTTTGTACGACAAATAAGCGGCCAACATGCCCAATTGGTGGGCCCCGCGCGACTCGTAGATATAGCTGAACGGTTGGAAATAGCCATCCATCACGTGGTACATTTCGTAAGTGCTGAAATAGCGGCTGGCCGACGAAAAGGCGAACCCGTTCATAGTCAGATGGCTGCGCATAGCATAATACAAACTAATGGGCAGCTTGTCTTTCGGCTCTTTGTTGAGGTTGTACTTGTTGCCAAATAGGTGATAAGTTTTGAACCAGTCGGGCAGTTGGGTCGGCACGGGCACCGCCGAGCCGATGTAGGCGTTGTTTTCCCCACCTTGGATAGACAAGGCCCAGCTTTGGGTGAACGCTTTTTCCAGTTCTTCTTTGGTGATCGTTTTTTTAACGCTGTTTTTCTCTTTGGCGTAGAAAATCAGGTTATGTTCTTTACCCTTGGCAAAAAACGCCTGGAACTTTACCGCAGGCAGCACCCGGTATTTGTAGAACCAACGTTTTACCGGGGTTTTGTCCCGGTCGTCGATGGCCAGGCTGTACACCACATCGTCGTCGTCGGCCGATTTTTGGGCCAGCTCCGGGGCCCCGTTGATGCTGCGCAGGTTGAGGTAGCAGTTTTTCATGATGCGGAGCTCGAGCCGCTCGTGCAGCATGGGGTAAGCCTCAGTAAGTGAGTGGATGACCGGGGAAAAGAAGTAACGCCCATCTTCATCTATTTGTGACTTGGGCACGGGCAAGGTGGCCATGTAAAAATAGTCGATCACATCGCCGGGTTCTAGGTTGGGCACGGCGATTTTTTTCACCTGGTTGCGCATCGACTTGGAGCGGAACTCGAGCACCACCGCTTCGTCCATCGGTACTTCCGTTTCTTTGCCATCGGGCTTCACTACTTTGATACCCAGGAAGATGTTGTCGGTTTTGCGGAGCGAGCTGCGGGTGTCGTCGTCCACAAAAGTGAACTCGGAGTACTCTTGCACGGCGGCTTTGTCGAGCAGTTTGATGCGCTTGCGCAGGGTTACGCGCTCGTACAAGTAAGCATCTTTGTTGGAGGCTAGGGTGATGATGCTCCGTTTGGCCTGGCTATACTCGATCCGCACGCTTTTGGCGATGATCACCGCCGACTCGCCCTTCCATTTTTCCGGGGCCTCGGTGCGGGCAAACTCGGCATCGGCCCGGCCCCAAACTTCGGCCTTTACCTTGCCGAACAGTTCCATTTTTTCCCGCTCGTTGCGGCTCAGCCGTTTTTTGGGAGCGGGTTCGTCTTGGGCGATCAGTTGGCCCCAGGCCAGCAGGCTTGCCGCTAGCAATAATATTTTTTTCATGCGATGAATGAGGTTAGCAATTGGGCAGGTTGGCCCAAAAAAATCAAGGTCATTACTTGGAAATGAGTAAGTAAATTATTCATTTTCAAATAGTTATTAAATGTTTTAAAACCAGAGAACGGTCAATTTATTTGGTCAAAATCACCTGGTCTTCGTAAGTCTTTTTCAACTGGGCCAGGGCGTCGTTCCAGGCTTTGAAATTGGCCTTCTGGATTTTGCCCGAGGGTACGGCAATTTCTTTCTCGTACACCAGGGTGCTACCTTCTACTTTGTAGCTCACTTTGAGTGAAAAGTCGGGGTTGTTTACCGCCAACGGAGCAGGTAAGTGCTTCACCTTGAGGCCATTGGGCATTTGTAGTTTTACCTCCGACTGCTGCCAGATTTTCTCATCGAACTGGCAATCGCTCAGTCGCTCGGCCGGTAGCTCGGCATTGGCAAAGCTCTTGTAAAAGTCGAGCTCAACGTACACGTCGTTATCGAACTGGCTCACTTTGTTGGCCAAGCTAAAGTCGTAATTGATGGTGAAGGCTTGGTCCCGGTTGTTCACATCCGAGTGCTCCAGCTTGGCCAGATCAAAGTTTTTATCGGCTTGGTTCACAATGAGTTCGATCAACTCCTTTTGGCTGTTCTTTTTGGTGTTGTGTACGTAGTTTAAAATGGTGGTGCGGCTTTCGCCCTTGAAACTCATTTCGCCTTTGCCCACCAGTTTGTCGCCCTCGATTTTAAGGTTTTGGCTGTAGCGTTTCAGGTTGCGCTCGTGGGTGGCAGCGGGCACCTTCTCGAGCATAAACTTGTCGCCGTTCTCGATCATGATGGGGCGGTTTTGGATCCGCTCGGCGTGCTCGCCCAGGGGCGAATATTTTTCGGTGGGATCCAGGATCAGTTTCTGGCCGTTTTTGGTGAGCACGGTACAAATCATGTGGTTATCCATCGCGAGCGAGGGCACCGAATAATCATAGGCAATGTGCTGGGTGCCAATCCAGGTGAGGCGGGCATCAAACCCCGCGATTTTCAGCATCTCTTTGAGCAGGTTGGCCATGCCCTTGCAATCGCCGTAGCGCTTTTGGAACACCTTGGCCGCGCTCTCTGGGCGGAACCCGGCCAGCCCGTCTTCAAAGGCAATGTAGCGGATGTTATCTTGCACCCAGTAGTACAAAGCTTTGATTTTTTCATCGTCCGTGGTTTTGCCAACGATGGTTTTTTGCACAATTTCGTTGAGGGTAGTGGCTTGGTTATCAACTTCTTTGGTTAAGCTGGAATACCAACCGTAGAGGTCGTCAGTGTTAGCGATGATTTTGTATTTTTCTCCCTTTTTATTGACAAACCCCTTGCTCAACACCAAGATGTGCGGGTAAACGTGCGACTTGCCGGGTTCGTTATCGTCGCGGCTGAAACCAGCCAAGTTTTCGGCAATGTATTCGTGGACTTGGTTGCCAGTTTGCGGGTTTTTGGTGATTTTCTTTTTGATGCCGAAGGCCCCGAAGTTGAATTCTTTCAGCTCCACGTCCACATCGGCCGGGATCTCGAAGGTTACCCGGTGCCGCCCCACGGGCAGGGGGTCATGGAAATACACGGCCGTGAGGTACTTGGGGTCGCCGTAGAATTTTTCTACCACGGTGCGTTTGGTATCGCCCGCCAAGCGGAAATCGAGTTGATAGGCGCAAATCTTGGCATCAGAATAAAAGATGCCCTCGCTTTGGTAATTACCGCACATGGTTTTGAGCGCGCTGCGGTCTTCGCCCCGTAGCTCGGCAATGGTGGTCAGGTTGGAGTTGTCGTCAAAAAACCTAGCCCGCACCACGCTATGGGCCGCCTTGAGAGAGATCAGGTTTTCGCTGTGGGTTTCGTTGACCACCAAGGCCCGGCCTTTTTCGTGGACTTGGAACAAGTACCGCGTCTCGGCGTTGATGAGGGCCGCCTCTGCTTCCGGGTACTTCTTTTTAAATTGTTGGAAGGCCGCATTGTTGGCCGCCTGGGCCTGGGCTTTTGATGGGCCGAAAACCAGCCCGGTAATACTGAGGCTAAAAATGCTAGCCCCCACAAAGAGGACTTTGCCGTACTTTATTAAGCATGGAAATGAAATTGAGGGAAAGAAATAGCGGCCGACTAGGTTTGTTTTGGCCACAAAATTAGGTAAAACTCGTTGACTTGCAATCAATTAATCTAATGAGTAGATTGCGATTGCATTGGCTTTCTTACATAGCCCTCAAGGCTAAGGTATGGGATTGGGATAAGCTAACAAAGCGCGGTCCCGAGACATGAATAACTTCGGGAGAATAAAATCGGTGGAAACGGATTTAAATCTTACCTCAAGTGCGCGATTTTTAGCTTGCAAAACTGTCCGTTAACGCCCCGGCCGCCACTCGGCCCGGCTGCCGTCCATGGCACATTGGTAGTGCAGTACCTCCACCAGTTGCGCCTCGGTGCCATCGGCGCGCATGAGCCACACGGGGCGTTTGTCGGCTCCTTTTTCTTGGTAGGTTTTGTCGCGTTTTTGCGCATCGCGCCAGTAGGCTTCGTCAGTTACCCGGAAGGAGATGTACTGCCCATCCGGGGAGAAGGCGGGGGAACTGCTGATTTTTTTCAACGAGGTGAGTTGGGTCAGCCCCGAGCCGTCGGCCTGGCAGCGGAAAATCTCCGCGAACTCGCCCGCCTGGCCCGAGAAGGCGATGTACCGCCCGTCGGGCGACCACACCGGGGCGATGCCCCCGATGGCGCTCTCGTGCGGCACTACTTGGCGGCGGTTTTGGCCCTGGGTGTCCATTACCCACACGCCGTAGCCGTTGGGGCCTTGCTGGGTAAACACCAGCCACTTACCGTCGGGCGATACGTGGGCATCACGGCCCTCGGCCACGGCTTGGTAGCCGGTGCCGTCGGGTTTTACGCGGCACACCTGGCTGGTTTTGCCTTCGTTGAAGTAAATATACTTGCCATCGGCGGTCCAACTGGCCCAGTACACCACCGAGCCGGCCGGGAGCTGGGTCAGTTGGCGCACCTTGCTGCCGTCGGCGTTGGCAATGAACAAGTTATAAGTTTGGCGGTCGCTGCCCCGGTTGGAAGTGAACACCACTTGGCGGCCGTTGGGGCTCCAGGCGGGGTACCGCTCCTCGCTGGCGGGCGAGCGCGTGAGATTCTGGGCATCGCCGGTGCGCGGGTCCACGGCAAATACCTCGGTGTCGCCCGTGCGGACGCTGGTGATGAGCAGCCGGGTGGCGGGTAACCCAGTCGGGGCTTGCGCCTGGGCTAAGGTCGCGCCCCAAAAGAGCAAACAGCAGGCGAGTGTTTTCATTTTCAAAGTAGTGATGGTTGGTGGTAAATGTAACAACCCCTAGTGGTACAAACTAGCAAACCGGCCTTAAATTATGGGACAGATGCGCTTGCCAAGCGGGCCGGGGAGTGCCCCAGCCCCCGGTAAGGCATGATGGTGAAACTTAGGGGGCGGAGCAGCAGGTGGATCATGGTTAGGTGAAAAAAACACCGAAGTGATCAAAAACTGGGCGGGCAAGGTTAACTTGCCAAAAACATTACGGATCAATTTTAGCCATGTGCAAAGGTTTGTCTAAAAATTGGCTCGGTTGGGTTTGGTTGTGGGTACTGCTGCCCGCCGGTTTGCTGGCCCAAACCAAGCCCGGGCTGCCCGCCGGGGTGGATACCACCACCCTGGGCTGGTACCGCCGTGAGCTGGCCCTGCGCGACTCGGTGGTGAAAAAGCTGGAAACCCGCGTGCGCGAGCACGCCGCCGCCACCTTGCGCGACTCGTTGCTCCGTTACCACGCACCGGGCCGCCCTTGGGTACCCAGCGCGCCGCCCGCTCCGGGGCCTTCGCATCGCAGTAGCTACGCCCCGCCCAACTGGCGGCAACTGAAGCCCCGGCAGGAGTAGCGGGGGCGTTGCACCAGTAATTTCCTTGTTTTCCCCCATTTTTCCTCCTTCGGACTTTGATTTTCCCCACTTCAGGCTAATACCAAAATCAAATGGGGATTGCGCATTTTTTTGTAAATAATGGATGATCAGATGGAGTAATCATTTAATGATGCAATCATTTAGTCATTTTAGTATAACATTAGGGGCTTAATCCTGATTGCCTATGTCCGCTCCGCCCTCGGGCCAATTACAACGTAGCCTCAGCCTGGTTTCGGTGGTGTTGCTGGTGGTGAGTTCCATTATCGGCTCCGGGGTTTACAAAAAAGTGGCCCCTATGAGTGCCGAATTGCCCTCGCCGGGGTTGGTGCTGCTGGCCTGGGCGTTGGCCGGGCTGGTGAGCCTGTTCGGGGCGCTCAGCAACGCCGAAATCGCGGGGATGCTGGCCAACTCGGGCGGCGAGTACGTCTATTTTCGCCGGATTTACGGGCGGTTGTTCGCTTTTTTGTACGGCTGGGGCTGTTTTGCGGTCATCAAATCGGCGGCGGTGGCCTCCATTGCCTACGTGTTTGCCCAGTCGTTTAACAGCTTGGTGCCGCTGCCAACAGTATCCGCTGGGCTAGCCCAGTTAGAACTGTTAGGGTTATTCAAACCGTTGGATAACTTGGGCGTGAAGTTGCTCACCATTGCCACGGTGTGGGCACTTACCTACTTGAATATCAAAGGTTTGAAATTTGGAAACGGCTTTAGCGGCGTGCTCACGGCCTTGGTGGTGCTGGGCATTTTGGTTATTATTGGCCTGGGGCTGGGGCTGGCCTATTATTGGCCTGGGGCTGGGGCTGGCCACCAACGGTTGGGCGCGGGTGCAAACCCCGGCGGCCAGTTTCCAATCCGGCCTGGGGTTGGGGCATTGGCTGCCCGCTTTGTTCTCCGCGTTGCTGGGGGCTTTTTGGGCCTACGAGGGCTGGAACTCGGTGGGCTACATCGGCGGCGAGATCAAAAACGCCCAGCGCAACCTGCGGTGTACTTGGCCATTAACTTTACGTACCTGTATGTAATGCCCATCGATGAACTAATCGCCGTCCATAAGTCGCAAAATGGCATTGCGGCCGTGGCCGTAATGCGCTACCTACTGGGGCCGGCGGGCGCGTTGTTCATCTCCCTCCTGATTTTGATCACCACCCTGGGCAGCACCAATAGCACCATTTTGATGCCGCCCCGCTTGTATTATGCCATGGCCAACGACGGGCTGTTTTTCAGCCGGGCGGCTTACGTACACCCGCTCAACCACACGCCTGCGCCCGCGCTACGGATGCAAGCGGCTTGGGCCTCGGTGCTGGTGCTGTCGGGCAGTTTCGACCAACTGACGGACATGCTTATTTTCGCCGCATTCATTTTTTACGGAGCCACCGCCCTGGGGGTATTTGTGCTGCGGGTGCAAGAGCCAAATACGCCCCGGCCCTACCGGGTAATCGGCTATCCGGTGGTGCCAGGGCTATTTGTGCTGTTTTGTGCCTGCCTGGTGGCCGTTACGGTTTATAACAAACCTCGGGAGGCGGGCTTAGGGCTGGGCCTCATTTTGGCGGGCCTGCCGTTGTATTTCTATTTCACTCGGCGGGTTGCCCGGTAGCGGCAAGGCGTGCCCTGCGGCTACCGGGTGGCCAGGATTTACTGAATCACTAATCGTTGCAAATATTTCTCGCTACCGCTTTCGGCCCGAACCAGGTAGGTGCCGGTGGGCAGATTGAGGGGGGCCAGGTCCAGGCTCAGCTTTTGGCTGGCCGGGAATTTGGCAGCATGGATGCGCTGGCCCAAGGTGCTCATCAGGGTAATCTCCACCGTGGAACCGCCCAACTTGGGCAGTTCGAGGTTGATCCGGGCTTGGGCCGGATTAGGGTATAGCTTAAACACCCCGGCCAAGGGCAGGTCTTCGTTCGCGAGTGGGGTATTGGCGAAGCGGTCGGCCAGGTCCACGCTCCAGATGCCCCGGCCGTGGGTGGCCACTACCACTTGGCCGTCGCGCACTTTCATGTCCCAAATTTGCACGTTCGGCAGGCCATTGTTGGCGGGCCGCCACGAGGCACCGTTGTCGGTGCTTTCGTAGAGGCCGATCTCGGTGCCGGCCCAAATGGTGCGCCGGTCCGGGAAGGCCAGCAAGCTGTAAGTGGCCACATCCGGGAAGCCGTTGGTGCTGACGGTACCAGCGGTTCCAAAGCCGCTGAGGTCTTGCCAGGTTTGGCCTAAGTCGTTGGTGCGCAATACTTTAGGAGCCCCACCTTGCGAAAACGTTACGTAGCAAGTGTTGGGGTTGAACAAGTCGGGCACGATGGCCGTGATGTTGCCCAGGTTGCGGCCCGTAAAGTTATTGACCCGGTTAAAAGAGGTGCCCCCGTTGTTGGACACAAACAAGAAACGGTTATTGGCCGGAGTAGTGCTGGTGATCATACTGCCGCCCGCCCACACAAAGTCTGGATTGGCATCGGAGATTTCCACGTCCAAAAAGCCGCCCCAGCCCTGGTTGGCTTGCAGGCGGATTTGGGTCCAGTTTTGGGCAAAGTTGGTGGACCGCCACACGCCGTTGCGGCTCACGGCAAACACCAGGTCGGGCAGGCGGTCGCTGTTGGCAATTTTGGTAAAGAAGGGGGCCAGGGTATCGGCTCCGTTGCAGTTGCTCAGGTTGCCGCAGGCTTCGGTGAGGCCAGAAATGGACACTTGATAACTGGTGCCGCCGTTGGTGGAGCGGTAGATGCGGTTGTATTGGTTACTGCCCAACAACCACTGTGGGTTGGCCGCGTGCCAGGCTACGCCAAAGCCATCGGCGAAGTTATTGGGCGTATTTTGGTCGGTGTACAGGCCGTTAGCATCCGGGTTGGGGCCAGAGCGCATGGGGTTGCCGTCTTGCACGCCGCCCAGGTATTCATTGGCCCCCCGGCGTTTGATGGCGGTGTAAAATTGGTTGGTGTTCAGGCCGCGGTCGCGCATGGTCCAACTGGCCCCGTTGTCGTCCGAGTAGCCCAGGCCCCCGTCGTTGACCGAGATGAGGCGGAACCGCCGCGAGCCTCGGTCCAGCACCACGGTGGTGAGCTGGTGGTGGTCCACGTGGATTTGTTGGATTTGCTGGATGGTGGTCAGGTTGCCAATAGTGGCCCCTTGGGTGCGCAGCCGGTCAAACACCACCCGCCAAGTAAAATTGAAGTTATCGGGCTGCCAGGTTTGACCCGGGGACATGTAGGGCCACAAGCTGTACACCAGTTGTTGCTCCTGCCCGCCGTCGCGGGCTAGGCGCGAGTCGGGATTGTTGGCATCGTAGGCCACGTTGTGGATGTACAAATACTCCCGGTTGGTGAGCAGTTCGGTGTCGTTGTTTTCGCGTTGGTTGAGGTTGAAAACCCGGTTGTCTTCCTGGTCGCGGAACGAGATCATTACTTGGCGGTTGCGCTGGGTGTCCCACACTTCAAAAGGCACGTCCACATAATCGCGGTACACGTAGTCGGCCACGGGCACGCCCGCGCCGGAGTTGGGGCGGCGGGTGGTGAACCGGTGGGCCCGTTGGCGGCGGCCCCGGCCAAACCGGACTTCAACCGGGAAAGTCTGGTCGCGGTTGCTAATCTGCATCCGGCCGTTCCAGTCGCTCCAGCCGGTAACGCTGGTGAAGGTGAACGTTTGGCGGGTTTCCGAGTCGTCCACGCCTAAGTAGCGCACTTCGGTTTCGCGGCGCTCGGCAGGCGCAATTTCAGCTTGGTACAGCAGCACTCCGCCCCAGTACACCACGTTTTCGTTAAAAGGATTGATGGCGATACAGTTGTTGTAGCTGCCTTGGCCGCCTAAAAAGTCGGTGGTTGAAATGGTAGTATTTTGGAAATCGGCTACTTGCCGCCAAGTAGTGGCCCCGTCTTCGCTCAAAAATAGGCTAGCCCCGTCGTTGGTGCCGGTGGCACTTTCTTGCTGTACCGAAGCAAACACCCGGTTGGGGTTGGTGGGCGAAACCGCCAGTTCGGTGCGGCCCGTAGTCCGGTTGTCGCCGGCGGTGGCGTCGCTGATCAAAGCCAAAGAGGAGAAACGCCAGGTGCGCCCCCCGTCGTCGGAGCGGGCCACCCCGCCAAAGTTGACGGCCGCATACTGGCGGTTAAAGTTGGTGGGGGCCGCCACCACTTGGTGTACCCAGCCCGCCCCGGTGTCGAACACGCGCTGCCAGGTAGTGCCCCCATCTTCCGAGCGCATAATGCCCGAGATAAAAGTTTGGAACGAGCCGTTGGAAGTGGCCGCGATCACCACGTTTTCGTTGGCGGGGTCCACAATAATGCGGTTCACGTTCAAGAAGTTGCGGTTGTTAGGCCCCGGCACGGTACTGGCCAACACTTGCCAGGTGTTGCCCCCGTCGGTCGACTTGAGCATACCCCCGCCATTGATGCCCGAGATGCCGCCCGTGAAGGCTCCCTCGCCCGTGCCTGCGTAAAAAGTGCGCGGGTTGCTAGCGGCCTGGGCAATGGTGGAGATGGCCAGGTTGGGCGCGTTCACCGTGGTGTTGCTCCAGGCACTCCCCGCGTCGGTAGTGCGCCAAATGCCGCCGCTGGCCGTGCCGATGAGCCAGGTCCGCCCGTTGGGGTCGCTCGCGTCCACGGCAATGGCCCTAGCCCGCCCGGCAAAGTTGCCCGGCCCGCGCTCGCGCCATTCCAGGTTCTCGAGGCGGAAATTGGCCACGCTTTGCTGGCTTTTCTGGTATTCTACCCATTGGTAACCAGGTTGGTAGCTAATTTGCCCGTCCGGCCCGGTGCGGATCATCCGTTCAATTTCCATCGCCCCTTTGATGCTCATTTGCCGCCGGGCGCGCTCTTCGCGCTCGTCTTCCTCGGTCTCAAAATAACTTTCCCACGTAGCGGTTGGGGGTAGGAAGAAAAAAGCTGCCGAGGCAATAGCAAGGCCCAGGCTGGTAACAATCCAGAATGTTTTTTTCATTTTGTGGGGAATTTTTACTTACAACCCGCCACTCAAGGCAATGGTTTTGGCCAAAAGAAGTGGGTCAAAAGAGGTAAGTGAATAGGAAGAATATGTTTCGCTTCTTGGGTCAAATAAGTTCAAGTTGGCTTGCTAAGCTTAGGCTTGCCATTTGCCGCCCCTAAATTAAAGCATCGCATTGACCTAACCCACTACAAGCCCCGGCCGGGCTTGGTTGTTGCCCGGTGGTGGGTTACTAAATTTTCTTAGCAAAATTACCTACGCAAAAAATCTGCGTAGTAGATTAATTATTTTGCCTGGTTAAACTTAACGGCTAAAGGTGGCCCCAGGCGGCGGCCCGCCCCCAACTCAACTCTTCTTTATGCAAAATTTCGCGGAACTGGACCAACTCATCGCCGAGGGCTACATTAACGTCCAAGCCCACCCCAGTGGCGACTTGTTTATTTACAACTACACGCCCAAGGCCCAGTATGACCAACTGTGGAACGAGTGGACCCTAACTTGCCGGGGGCTTATCCTGGATCAGCACCGGCAGGTGGTGGCCCGGCCATTCCGCAAGTTTTTTAACTTGGAAGAACACGCCCAAAGCCGCGTGCCCGCCGTGGCTATGGACGGGGCCTTCGAGGTGTACGAAAAGATGGACGGCTCGCTGGGCATTTTGTACCAGCACCAAGGCCAGTTTGCCATAGCTACGCGCGGCTCGTTCCAGAGCGAGCAGGCCGGGAAAGCCACCGCCATTTTGCACCAAAAATACGCTAATGCCCTGGCCCAGGTGCCGCCCGGCAAAACCTTGTTGTTCGAGATCATCTACCCCGCCAACCGCATCGTGGTCGATTACGGCGACCAGGAAGACCTGGTGCTGCTGGCCGTGATCGATAACCAAACCGGGCGCGACGAACCGTTGCCCGCCATTGGCTTCCCGTTGGTGCCCCGCTACGACGGCATCCGCGACCTGGCCACCATCCGCCAGTGGCAAACCGCCGACCGCGAGGGGTTTGTGATCAAATTTGCCACCGGAGGCCGGGTAAAGGTCAAGTTTGACGAGTACGTGCGCCTGCACCGCCTGCTTACCCACGTGAGCAGCCGCGACATTTGGGAGTACCTGGCCACTGGCCAGCCGTTGGAGCCGCTGCTCGAGCGCGTGCCCGACGAATTTTATACCTGGGTAAAGCAACAGGTGGCCCAGCTAACCGATAGCTACCAGGCCATTGAGCAACTTTGCCAGGCCCAGTTCAAAGACCTGGGCGACCGCAAAACCAATGCGTTTTACTACCAAACCCAGACTTATCCGGGCATTTTGTTTTCCATGCTGGATGGCCGCGACTACGCCCCGGCCATCTGGAAAATGGTGAAACCTAAATTTGAAAAACCGTTTAAGAACCAGGTGGACGACGCCTAAAAACTGTTTATGGGATTTTTCTTAAAATAAGTCTGATCAAAGTGCTGCGGCAGAAAAGGCGTTTATTTACCGCAATTTTGCGGCGAATAAACCTTACATTTACCGCATAAAAATGCTGACCCATGCCGAAGTACATTTACGAATATGAAAACTGGACCGCCTTTACCTGGCAATACAAAGCGATTAATGTCTTGTTCGGGGAAGTTCGCCTGGGACAGGGCAAAATCATTGGGCAAATGAACGCCTTGGGTTTTGCGGCCAAATCAGAAACCGCCCTTACCGCGTTGACCTTGGAGGTGGTCAAATCATCGGAAATCGAGGGCGAAATCTTGAACTACGACCAGGTGCGTTCGTCCATCGCCCGGCGTTTGGGGATCAACACCGCCGGGTTGGTGCCGAGCAGCCGCTACCTCGAGGGCGTGGTGGAAATGATGTTGGATGCCACGCAACGTTACCGCTTACCTTTGACCGAAGAACGGCTATGGGGCTGGCACGCCGCCCTGTTCCCTACGGGCTACAGCGGGCCTTATCCAATTGAAGTGGGCCGCTACCGAACGGGCCAAATGCGGGTGGTCTCGGGGGCAATGGGCAAAGAAAAAGTGCATTACGAAGCCGTAAAGCCCCAGTGGGTGAAAATAGAGATGGACAAGTTTTTAGCTTGGTTCAACCAAGACCATAGCCTGGACTTAGTGCTGAAGGCGGCCATTGCCCACTTTTGGTTCATCATCATCCACCCGTTTGACGACGGCAACGGCCGCATTGGCAGAGCCATCACCGAGATGTTACTTGCCCGGGCGGAAGGTAGCGGCGAGCGATTCTATAGTTTGTCGAGCCAGATACTAACCCAACGCAAACAGTACTACGAAGTATTGCAAAAAGTACAATACAGTTCAGGCGACATTACCGAATGGCTCGTCTGGTTTTTGGAGTGCCTCAAAAATGCCATGTCGGCCACCGAGCACCTCACCCAACTAATAGTACAAAAGGCCAAATTTTGGCAGCAGCACGAACATACGCCCCTTAACGAACGTCAACGCCTGATGATCAATAAACTCCTGGATGGCTTAGTAGGGAAGCTCCAAACCTCCAAATGGGCCAAAATGACCAAAACCTCGACCGACACGGGATTGCGGGATATAAAAGATTTGATAGACAAGGGCATCCTCCAACCAACCGAGGCAGCAGGACGAAACGTAAGCTACCAATTGGCCGACATTATCCAAGCATAATGGCTGACCGCCCCAAAGGCCAGGGCAACACTGGTAGTCATTTTATTGCTCATAACTAGTTGGTAATAAGCATAGTAAAAGAAAAAATTGTTTGAATTGTTTTCCCTCATGCAACAAATTTTAGTGCTCATTGGCCTAAGCGGCAGTGGCAAGTCCACCTTTGCCAAAAATTATTGCCAGCAAAACCCTAACTGGCTGCGCATCAATCGCGACGACCTGCGCCGGAGCCTCATCCCTGGCTCGCTCGCCGAGTTTTGGCAAAGCGAACCGGCCCAGCAAAACCGGGTAGAAAAACTAGTGGGCCAACTGCTGCGCACCGCCGTGAAAGAAGCCCTGCAAAACGGTTGGAACGTGCTGGTGGACAACACCCACCTGCGCCGTACCTACCTCAACGAGGTGATCAGCCTGGCCCAGGGCCGCCTGGTGGAAATCCGCTTTAAGCTCATCGACACCGACTTGGCCACCTGCCTGGCCCGCGACCAAGCCCGCCCCGACCAAGTGGGCGGGGCGGTGATCCAGGCCCAGTATGCCCGGTTGGCAATGCTGCGCAAAAACTTCGATTTTAACCAAGTGATTACCGTGCGTCCGCGCCTGAGCCAGGTAGCCCAGGCCGACGAAACGCTGCCCCCCTGCGTGATCGTGGACATTGACGGCACCGTGGCCGAGCGGGCCGACCGCTCGCCGTTCGATTGGGGGCGGGTGGGCGAGGACCGACCCAAGTGGCCCGTGATCCGGCTGGTAAAACTCCTGGAAAAGTCCGGGTACGCCATCGTGTTCTTCTCGGGCCGCGATGCGGTGTGCCGCCCCCAGACCGTGGCGTGGCTCAACCAGTTTTTTGAGTGGCAAAACGAAGATTATCAGCTTTTTATGCGTGCTGAAAACGATAGTCGTAAAGACAGCATCATCAAAAAAGAGCTGTACGAAGCCCACGTGGTGGGCCGCTATTGGGCCGATTTAGTGGTGGACGACCGCAACCAAGTGGTGGATATGTGGCGGCAAGAACTGGGCCTCACCTGCTTGCAAGTGGACTATGGCGATTTTTAGCCTCCGGCCCGATTTTTTGGAACTTAGATGCTACAAAATCGGACACTGACTGTCCGTTTATGGACAATTATGATCTTTGATTGAGTTTAATTAATTGATTATGATAATTTTACAATGTGGCATTTATTTAGCGGCAAAATAGGATAAGTATTAATGGTGGGGGGATGTCTATCTTAAAAACCGCTGAACTGACCAAGACCTACCAGAGCTTCAACATCGAGACCGTGGCTTTGCGGGGGGTGAACTTGCAGGTGCAAGAGGGAGAGTTTGTGAGCATTATGGGGCCGTCGGGTTGCGGCAAGTCCACGCTGCTCAACTTGCTCTCGCTCATGGACCAGCCCACCCAGGGCGAACTATGGTTTATGGGCAAGGCCACCAGCCGCAGCTCCGACCGCCAACGGGCCGAGCTGCGTCGTCGTTATGTAGGCTTTGTTTTTCAGCACTTTAACCTGATCGAGGAACTTTCGGTGTACGAGAACGTGGAGCTACCGCTCGTGTACCAGGGCGTGCCCGCGCGCGCGCGCCAGGCCCGGGTGCTCGAGGTGCTCGAGCTGCTCGATGTGGCCCACAAGCAGCAGTTTTTCCCGCTGCAACTTTCGGGCGGGCACCAACAGCGGGTGGCGGTGGCCCGGGCCATGGTGGGGCGGCCGCGTATCCTGTTCGCCGACGAGCCTACGGGCAACCTGGACTCCGTCCACGGCCGCGACGTGATGAACCTGCTCACCCAGTTGAACCAAAACGGCACCACCATCGTGATGGTTACCCACTCGGCCGAAAACGCGACTTACAGCCACCGCACGTTGAATTTATTCGATGGCCAAGTGGTGAACGGGCTAGTGAGTGTTTAACCTTCCAGTTTGAGCTTTTTAGGCAAAGGCGGAATTATCTCTTCCCATCTTATAAAATACATTTAATCAAAATATTCATTATCAATAAATTATGTTAAAGGCTTGACTTAACGCGAACCCCCTTTCTCTTCTTTGCTATTCCAGCCCTGAACCTGATATCGGCCACCCGGCGGCTGTTCAAGTACCGCCTCTATTCCCTGATCAACATTTTGGGGCTGGCCACGGGCATTGCTTGTTTTACCGTGTTGTGGCTGCTAGTGAGCCACGAACTGAGTTACGACGACCACCACCCCCACGCGGAGCGGCTCTACCGGCTCACCGAGCGGGTGCAGCACCAAGGCCTGGGCGAGCACTCGGCCAGCGTGCCCTTTCCGCTGGCCAGCACTTTGCAAGCCGAACACCCCGACCTGGTGGAAGCCCACCTCCGGCTGTTCAACTTCCAGGCCCCGTCCGTTGGCCTGGCCATTGATGGCAAGGTATTCAATGAAAAGCGGGTGTTTTTTGCCGACTCCGGCTTCTTTGACCTTTTTAGCTGGCAACTGAGCGAAGGCGAGGCGGGCCGGACCTTGGCCAGCCCCGGCCACGTGGTGCTAAGCGCGGCGGCGGCGGCCCGTTTTTTTGGCCCTGGCTCCGCTTTGGGTAAACAATTGAAGTTGTTTGGGCGGCATCCGCTGCGGGTGAGCGGTGTGCTAGCCCCCGACCAGCCGCCCAGCCACTTAGCGCCCGATGTGCTAGTGCCTATGGCCACCCTGCGGCAAATTGGTTACCTGCCTCATTTGGATCAGTGGACTTGGAACCCCTGCTGGAGCTACGTGCGCCTACGCCCCGGCGTGGCCCCGGCCCAAGTGGAGCAGGCCCTGGCCCAGGTGTTGCAAACGCATTTCCCGACTGAGTTGAGGCCCCACCTCACCTTGGGCCTGCAACTCGTGCGCGACATCCACCTGCACTCGGCGTTGGATTACGAGATCGGGCCTAATGCCGATATTAAATATGTGTACGTGTTTGTGGGCATGGGCATTTTCATCTTGCTCATTGCCGGGATCAACTACACCAACCTCACCACGGCCCAGGCCACCGTGCGCGTGCGGGAGGTGATCGTGAAAAAAGCCATCGGGGCCGACCGCCAGGGCCTGTTTTACGAGTTCGTGGGCGAGTCGGTATTTATTGGGCTTACCGCCGTGCTGTTGGCCCTGGTCATGGTCGAGCTGGCCTCGCCCTACCTCAACGACCTTTCCGGCGAGCCGCTACGGGGCACCTCGCTGCGCCAGGGCAGCATGTTGGCCGGGGTGCTGGCGGCGGGCGTGATCACCGGAGTGCTGGCGGGGGTGTACCCGGCCCATTATTTGGCTTCGTTCGAGGTGGCTAACGTGTACCACGGCCGGTTGCTCAAGCTGCAAAGCGGGCGCAACTACCGCAGTGCTTTGGTGATGCTTCAGTTTGTGATCTCGATGCTGCTGCTGGTGGGTACCTTTGTGAGCAAGCGCCAACTGGCCTACCTGCGCAACGCCCGCCTGGGTTTCGACCAAAACCACGTGGTGCTGGTGCCCATTACCAGCGGCCGCCTCATCGTGAGCTACGACGAGGTGCGGCAAAACCTGCTGGCCGATAGCGCGGTGGCGGCCGTTACGGCCCTGGAAGAGATCGTGGGCAAAAAATACCAGACCCACGAGTTCCACACCGACCGCAACCAACTGGGCGAGTTTTCGTTTTACCCGTCTATTGAGGTTACGTATGATTTTTTGCAAACTTTTGATATTCAATTAGTTGCTGGGCGAGATTTTGCCCAACCCAACCAGCAGGCCCTCACCGATAGCACCGCCAACGACTGGCTGAACCTGACCGAAAACGACGGCAACAATGCCGTGCTGGTCAACGAGGCGATGGTGAAACACCTGGGTTACCCGTCGGCCGAGGCAGCCATTGGGCGGCCGTTCCACCGGCGCGACGGCAACGAGCGGATCATCGGTGTGGTCAAAGATTTTCACATCTCGTCGCTGCACAGCCCGGTGGTCCCGTTCGTGATCGACCTGGCGGCGTTCAACATCCGGGGCAGTTTTATCAAGTACCTGGCCGTCAAGTTGCACCGGGGCCAAGTTGACCAAGGGCTGGAGCACCTGCAAGCCGTGTGGCAGCGGTTTGTGCCCGATCAGCCGTTCGATTATTTTTTCTTGCGGGATAACCTGGCCAACCTTTACATCAAAGAACAGCGGCTGGGCGAAATTTCTACCTGGTTTAGTGTGGCGGCCTTGGTGATCGCTTGCATGGGCTTGTTCGGGCTGTCGTCGTTCGTGGCGGAGCGGCACCGCAAAGAGATCGGTATCCGCAAGGCCATCGGGGCTGATGCCCTGAGCGTGGCCCTGTACCTGGGCCAACGGTTTGTTTGGCTGGCCTGCCTAAGTTTGGTGGTGGCCCTGCCACTGGGCTACCTGTTGGCCTACGCCTGGCTGGCCGGTTTTCCTTACCGCATCAGCCTGGCGGCGGATATTTTTGGCTGGTCGGCCCTGCTCATTTTGGGGGTTACCCTGGTTACGGTGAGTTTCCACGCCTTCAAAGCGGCCGGGCAAACCCCCGTGGAAGCTATTCAGATGCGCCCCTGATCTTATACTAAAACGACTCAATGATTGCATGACTAAATGATTGTTCTCCTTGTTTATCAATCATTTACAACATCAGGAACACGCAATTCTTATTTGATTTTGTTATAAGAATGACTCCACCTTTAGGGCTTGCTCCCACGCGCGGGCACCTGTCACTGCCCACCGCTTCTATTTTTGACGGCCTGGAGTAGGCCATTTGTTCCAAACTTGGTATGGTCAAAAAACCAAAACCAGTTTAGCGTCTTGGCAGCTTTGCGAGCAATATTTTTGGACGGCTCACTCCTGCCCACTCTTGCCACGAGGAAATTTTCTGACTTGGCCAAACGCCGACCCGTCAGGAACCAATCCCCTAAAGATTAACCAAGTTCAATCTTCACCCAGCAACGCCGGGGTTACTTGCTAAAATAGAAGTCGCCCATCAGCGAAGACGACTCCCAGGGCGTTTGGGCGTTGCCCGACATTTGCATCACGCTAATGCGCACCTGCTTGAACACATCTTCCAGTTTGAGGTTGGGCTGACGCATAAACCGCAATAACTGGCTGGTGTACAGGCCGTTGGAGCCTTGCCCGTCGGAAGCCACGCTGCCCGGGGCCGTGGCGTAGGCGATAAACGAGCCTACGGGCGCGCTCATGCTGGCCAGGCCGTTGCCGTTGGTGCTGCGGTTCCACGAGCGCTCAAACGGGTTGTTGCGGCAGGCATCCATGATCACGATGTTGAGCCGGTTGCCCGCGCTTTCCATTTTGGCCAGCACGCGGTTGGCTTCCACACATTCCAGCTCTACTTCGTTTTCCCCACCGATGGCCGCCGTGGTGGGCACTACGTAGTTGTTGCCCTTTACCTGCAAACCGTGGCCCGCGAAGAAAAACAGCCCCACATCGTAGCTCTTGAGCCGGTCGCCAAAGGTGTTGATGGCCCGGATCATTTCGTTGCGGTCCCCGTTTTCTACTTTGATCACATCAAAACCCGCTTCGCTGAGGGCGGTGCTCATGGCGCGCGCATCGTTAACCGGGTTTTTAAGCACGCCGGCGTTCACATAGTTGCCATTGCCGATCACCAGGGCCAGGCGGCGGTCTTTCAGTTTGGTGCCGATTGAACTTTGGTTGTTGTTGTTAGCTGGCTGATCTTGTTTTAACTGAAGGTCTTCGTACAACGAGTTCTTTTTACCCGCCACATTTTCGCCCAGGAAATTATTGGCCGACCAGAGGCCGTCCTCAATCTTGCCGCTTTTGTAGGTGTATTTGCCTTTGCCTTCGTATTTATTGGCCATAAATTGACCTTCGTACTTATCGCCGTTGGTGAAAAACAGCGTGCCGTAACCTTGTAACTGGCCAGCGGCAAACTTGCCGATGTATTTATTGCCGTTCTCGAACACAAACGTACCGATGCCGTCGTTGCAGTCGCCCGTATTGCAGCCAGTTTTGGCCACGCTGCCCGAGAATTTATTGTCCACCCAGTTGCCCTGGTCCACCCGGCCGTCGGCATAATAGTAGGTGCCATAGCCGTTGTACTTGCCCCGGGCAAAATTGCCCACGTAGCGCGAGCCGTCCAGCAGTTGATAAGTGCCGTAACCGTGCAATTCGCCGTTGTTAAACATGCCGATGTATTTGCTGCCGTTATCGAACACGTAGGTTCCGTTACCGTTGCTGCAATCGCCGCTCACGCAGCCCGACTTGGATTGGCCCGTATAACCATCGGTTACAAAGTTGTCGTTGGCCCACTGGCCAAAATCAACGTTGCCCGACTTGTAATAGTACGCGCCTTGGCCTTGCCGCTTGTTGTTCTTAAAGTCGCCGATGTAGCGTTCCTGGGAATTGGCAAACACGTAAAGGCCGTGGCCGTTCAATTGTTGATTGGAAAACTGGCCCCGGTACTCGTCGCCGTTATTGAAAACGTAGGTGCCCAGGCCGTTGTTGCAGTCGCCATCAATGCAGCCGCTGGTAGCCGTGATGGTTTGGTAGCGGTCCACGTCGTTCCAAAACCCGCGCCCCACTGTGCCGTTGGCGTAGCGATACGTGCCGTAGCCACCGTATTTGTCGTTTTTAAATTCTCCGTAGTAATACTCGCCGTTGGGGAACGAATAGTAGCCCAGGCCGTTGTATTTACCGTTAGCAAACTGGCCCATGTAGCGCTGGCCGTTGCTGTGGCTCATCACGCCAAATCCGTTTTGGCAATTGCCTTGGATACATTGTTGGGCTTGGGCCAAAGGGGCGATCAACATAAACGCCCCCATAAGTACTTTGTTAATCATGTTTTTGTGAAAAATGAAGGAAGCAAACCAGGAAAAGGTTGACTCGGCAAAGTAAAAAAAGTGGGTGTAACGGATAAGCCGTCAAGCCCAAGTCAGCAGGTTGTTTGGCAAAATTATACGCAAAAAGTCAAGGTCGGGGTTGCAACACTCCAGCAATTTTTTTGGCCAAGGTAGTGGTAGCGGCCCTTGTTAAGCGGGCAAGGTGAAAATAAGCGCGAGATGCTGGGTAATAAATTTAGCAAAATTAACCAAAAATAAGGTCAGGGTGGGCTGGGCGGGGGGGTTACTTTTCCAGCACGTAAAAGCAGCGGCGGATGCGCTTGCTGGTGTAGTACTCGTGGCGGGTAACCCGGCCAAACCCGGCTTGATAGGCATAGTCCATCATTTGCTCGTGGGTGGGCAAATAACCTTCAAAACTGCCCCAGTCCGTTTGGACTTTAATAAACCCGTTGTAAATCATTTCGCCCACTACTTTAATCTCCACCGGGATTTCGGCAATGAGCCGCCCGCCGGGGCGCAGTTTGCGGGCCAAGTAGGCCATGCCATGCCGCTGTTCTTCCGGCGAAAGCTCCAACACGCCGGACCACATCCACAAAAAAGCGTCGGGCCGCTCGCCCACGCGGAAATGCAGGTAGTCGTCTTGCCGGACGGTGATGCGTTGGGGCAGGTGCTTGCGCAAGTAGCCCACCAATTCGGGCGAACGTTCCAGGGCCACAATGCGGCCTTGGAAACCCTTGCGGTAGAGGGCCGAGGCTACCCGCCCGTAGCCAGCTCCTAATTCGTAAACAAGCTTGGCTTCTTTTACAAATGGGTAAACCTCGTCCACATCGCACGAAGCCCCCAAACCGATACGGTCAGCAAATTCCTTGAATTTGCCAATATCGATTCTGCGGTAGAAGTCAATATTAGTAGCGTTCATGACATCTTGCTTACGCCAGGGTTAATTTACTACACTAGCCGCAATCGCTAGGCCAAAAGCGCGCGGTGGTGCCGTAATTTTGTTGTTAGATTAATAAACTTTGCTTCGGTCAAATGTAAGTTTGGCAATTAAACGCCAACAAACTTTTTCCACTTTCAAATCTATTCACCAATCTTAAAAAACCAATGTTTTTTCGCGGCTTAGTTCAGTTTTTTTTCTTTTGGATGATGTTAAGCCCGGCCTTGTTGGCCCAGGGGCTGGTCCAGTCGGGGCCTATGGTGGGCTACTCGGCCAAGCGGGAAGCCCTGCTGTGGGTCCAAACCAAGGGTTCGGCCCAGGTTTATTTCGAGTACTGGGACCAAGCCCTGCCCAAAACCCGCTACCGCACCGAAATTTACGCTACCCAGAAAGGCGAGGCTTACACGGCCAAGCTCGTTGCCGACCAATTGTTGCCGGGCAAAAAGTACGCCTACGAGTTGTTTGTCAATGGTAAAAAACAAACGTTTCCGTACCCACTGGCGTTCCAGAGCCAGGCCCACTGGGAGTACCGCACCGACCCGCCTGCGTTCAAGTTCGCTTTTGGCTCGTGCAATTTCGTGAACGATAGCCTCTACGACCGCCCCGGACGGGCATATGGCGGCGAGTACGGCATTTACCAAGCTATTTATAACGAGAAGCCGGATTTTATGCTTTGGGGCGGCGATAATATTTACCTGCGCGAAGGGGATTTTGACAGTCAAACCGGCGTTTTCCATCGCAACACGCACACGCGCTCCACGCCCGAACTGCAACCGCTGTGGGCCAACACTCACCACTACGCCATTTGGGACGACCATGACTTTGGCCCCAACGACTCCGACGGTAGCTATGTGTATAAATCGATGACCGAACGGGCTTTCCAACTGTTTTGGGGCAACCCCAACTATGGCCCCGCCACCGAGGGCAAAGGCTGCAACGGCTCGTTTAAATGGAACGACGTTGAGTTCTTTTTGCTCGACAACCGCTACTTCCGCACCGCCAACGAAAACCACGCCCAACCCCGGCAAATGATTGGCAAGGCCCAAATGGACTGGCTCATCAATGCCCTGGCCGTGAGCGAGGCCCCGTTCAAGTTTGTGGTGATCGGGTGCCAGGTGCTCAACCCCGCCGTGGTGTACGAAAATTACTCCACTTACGCCGAGGAGCGGGCCGAGCTACTCCGCCTCGTCCGCGAGGCGAACCTCAAGGGGGTATTCTTCCTCAGCGGCGACCGCCACCATACTGAGCTGACGATGTTGAAAGAAAGCCCCCGCCGGTATCCTTTGTACGACCTCACGGCCTCGCCGCTCACCTCGGGGGTGTCCATGTCGGCCACCAACGAGGCCAATACGCTGCGTGTGCCCGGCACGCTGGTACAGGAGCGCAATTTTGCCCTCATGGAAGTGAGCGGCCCCCGGCGCGACCGCAAGCTCAAAATCAAGATCATGAATAAAGACAGCAAAGTGCTGTGGGAGCGGGAAATTGCCGCCAAGGAGTTGGAGTAGCTAATACTAGAATAGACCTCTTGCAGATTAGGTTTTTGGCCGGATGAAAGCCCGGAATTTTCGTTCAAGGGCTGCCTTTTTTTGGCCCCACCCTGTCCAGCAGCACTGGCTCGCCCCAAAAGCTCATTCGCTTTTGGTCGTCCGTCGGGGAGGGGACGCAATTTCGACCTGAGTACGGCTAATATTCAAGAGGTCTAATGATTGCATGGTTAAGTGATTTTTCTACTTGGTTATCAATCATTTATACCACCAGGAATACGTAATCTCTACTTGATTTTGGTATAAGGATTGGTAAGGAGAGATCGCTTTGCAAATAATTGATTATCAAAGAGAAACCTCAAGGATTTGCAAATCCTTGAGGTTGACTTTTTTAGAAAGAGGGCTGGCCCTAGAATCTAACCCTAATTGTAGCTTTTTTTATTGTAGATGATTGATGATCAGGCAAAAAACATTTAGTCATGCAATCATTAAGTCATTTTAGGATTAGGATCAATAGCCGGGGTTTTGGTCGGCTTGCTCAATAGCTGGATTAAGGTCGATTTCGCGCTGGGGGATGGGGAACAGCACCTCGTGGTCTTG
>JALONO010000269.1 GCA_025454895.1 Bernardetiaceae bacterium | reverse complement strand
AAATTATCGTTACTTTCGATAATGGACGGAAAGTGCAAACCACCCTTGATTTTAACTTCAACCGGTTTGCGCTTGCCACCGAAACGGAACCTGACGAGGTCTGGCTAAACGAACTCCATAAATTCAAGATTTCTTATTTGCCTGTTTTCTCTTCTTTCCAAACTAAAGAAGAGCGGCGTACCCAGCTAGCAATTAGAAATGAGCTGGGTAGGGGAAACGTCAATGCAGTAATTCGTAATTTGTTGTTATCGCTCAAAGAGGAAAAACGGGAAAAAGAGCTTATCGATTTGCTCCGACGTGCCTTTCCTAGCATCGAGAAACTGGATATCGTTTTTGACGAAGCCAGTATGCAGTTCATTTCGGTAACGTATACGGAGAAGGGGCAAAAAAGGGAATTAGATGTTTTTTCCGCTGGTTCATCTATTTGTTTGGGTTTATTTTGCTTGAGCAGCCCAATGTTATACTACTCGACGAACCGGATGTCCACTTGCATGGCCAATTGCAAAAAGCCCTTCTCGACGAGTTGGGCAGGTTGCTTGATAACCATCGGCAGGTGCTTTTTGCCACCCACTCGCGCGACTTGATCTCGTCGGTAAAACCTGAAAACATCATTAATCTCCACGATGGAAAAGCCCAGCGGCTCGCCATTGATTACGAAGTTTACAACATGTTGGACAATCTCGGTTCACTTGAGAACATCCAACTCATTGCCATTCAAGAGTTTAAACGGGTTTTGCTGGTCGAGAATTACGAAGACTGGGAGGCTATCCAATATTTTGGCCGCTTAGTGCTTGGAGAGGTTGCCATGTCGGAACTAATCAAGCGACTAGCCGTATGCTACGCCCATGGCAATCCTACTAAACAAGATGTGCCTAAATTCAGACAATCCCTCCAAGATTTGTTCACTGGGAAAGGCTCTGGCGCAGTCAAGCTTTTTGTGGTAGCTGATCGCGATTATTTCCCCTTTCCCGAACAGCTATCTAAAGAACTTGAAAACAAAGAGAAAAAATTTACCAACTCTGCCCAAAACCATATTTTTTGGCATATTTGGCACCGGAACGAACTCGAGAATTATTTGGTAGAAAAGTCTCTCTTGCTACGACTCATCTTTCCTAACAAAAACCCTCAAGCAACGTTGGAAGAAGCAAGTTTGTTCCGCCGATTTGATGAACTAATCCAAGAGCAGGCTGATGAAATCGAGGGCCGCTTCATGAAAGGGAGGGCCGCTTCATGAAAGGTTTTGAGGAATACAGCCGCTTGTTCAAAAAAAATTGGGACTCTACATATTGCCTCCGCGAAGGCAAACAAAAAATGCGCACCGAATGGCAGGCGGGACAACAACTACATTGGATCGATGCCAAAAAGCTGGTGTCAGGTTTAGCAGGTTGGCTTCAAAAGAATAGTGGCCCTGTGATTAGTCGAAAAAAGCTGCTTGAAGCCATGACCCCAACTGACCTAGTGCTAGAGGTGAAAGAGATGGTCCACTTGCTAGCCGATTTTGTGGGCCTAGACAGCGCGAACAGTATTTCCCCTAAACCGGCCCGCATCAAAGGCTCCAATATTTAAGTTGATATTACGAGTGCACTCTTGCTTGGTGCTCGCTGCCACCCCGGCCTGCTTGGCCACCAGCGACATGGGGGTGCCGTGGAAGCCATTGCTCTTCATTCGGTTACAAAATTAACTCTAAGGCTCTTCATATCCGAACTAAAAAGGTCAGAATCCTAAAAACTTCTTACCAAAAAACAATTAAATATTGTTTAGGTTAAATTAACTGAGTGAATAACCCAAGCTGCCGCGATTTTGCTACATTTGTTCCACGAATGGTCACACCACGACCACCTTAATACATTGCGACCGACAACACTTTGGTTACTGGCTTTTGGCGGCTGGGTAGTCAGTTTCATGACTCCCGCCCACGCGCAGTTGCGGGTAGGCAACGGCCCCGACACAGCCACGGTGAACCAAGGGCCTGCGTTTGACCTGGCGCCCTACGCTCAGGTGCTTGCCCTGCCCCCTCCCGCTGACTATCAGCCACTTGATCTAGCTAGGCCACCAAAAACCGTTTGGCTGGGGCTGCACTTCTTCAATCCGGGGCCGGGCAACCAGCTCTGTTACCTCGACGTTGCGGCCACCGACGAAGTACGGCTTTACCGCGCCCCGGAGGCGCAACCGGTGGCCGTGAACGGGCACCATTATCCGCTGCTCCAAGCTTCGGTACCCAGTTTAGCCCAGTACGTAGCCCTGGCCGTGCCGCCTGGTGCGCATGATTTCCAGGTCTGGGCGGCGGGCATCCCCCCCGATCAGCCGCCGTCGGTTTGGCTGCGGCCGCGCCCGCCCACCGATAACTGGCTCAAGCATCTGCTATGGGAAAACCTGGTGGTGGTGGGGGCCTTGGTGATCATGGGCCTGTACAATTTACTGCTTTTTGGCCTGGTGAAAGATCGGAGCTTTTTGTATTACGCGCTGCACAACCTGGGCGTGGCGGGCTGGCTCGGCAGCGATGCCGTGGCCGCCGCCGGGGAAACCGCCTTTTCCTATTTTTCGGTGGAACTGTGGGGCCGGGTGGGCATTTTGGGTTTCGATCTGGCTTATTTGGGCTTTGTCCGCACTTATTTCAACGGTTACGATGCCATTCGCCGTTGGCGGTGGCCCCTCTGGCTATGCGGCGCGGTGCTGCTGGCGGGCGGGGTGGTGCTGGCCTCCGAACTAGTAACCCAAACCCACTATTTTAGCGAATGGCTGCTGCTGGTGGGCAGTGCCGCCACGCCCATTGTGGGCTACGCGCTAGGGCTGCAAGCCTGGTGGCGGGGTTATCCGCCGGCCCGTTACTATACCACTGCCGCCACTTTGCTGCTGGTGGGGGTGCTGGTAATGGTGGGGGTGTACATCCTTTGGCCCGACGATAACACCCTGGTGCGCGACATCGGTATGCCCGCCCTCAAGTTAGGCTTTTTGGCCGATGCCCTGCTGCTGGCCTACGCCCTGGCCTGGCGGTATAACCAACTCAAGGAAAAAATCGCGGAGAAAGAGCGGGAAAACCAACGGCTCGAACACCGGCGCCAAGAGGAGGCCCGGGTCATGATAGAAGAGCAAAACCGAGCCTTAGAGCTAAAGGTGGCCGAGCGCACCCGGTCGTTGCAGCAAGCCAACGAGGCCAAAGACCGGCTGCTGGCCATCATCAGCCACGATTTACGAAGCCCCGTGGCCAGCCTGGAAAGTGCCCTGCAACTCCAGGAATTTCTACCCCTGGCCGAGCGGGAAGATTTTAACCAGGCCCTGGCCCAGCAAGTGGGCCACCTGCGCCAAACCATCGATAACCTGCTCAACTGGGCCTATGCCCAGCGGGGCGGGCTGCGTACCCAGCCCACCGTGGTGGACTTGCGCGCCCTGGCCCAAGAAAAAATCCAACTGTTTGGCCCCACCGCCAAAACCAAGCAAATTAGCCTGCATAACCAACTGCCCGCCCCCCTCTGGGCTTGGGCCGATGCCCAGCACGTGCGCCTAGTTTTGCACAACCTGCTGGGCAACGCCCTCAAATTCACGAACGCGGGGGGGCACGTGTACCTGCGGGGCCTGCCCACCCAAGGCCGCGTGGAGGTCGAGGTGGCCGATACGGGTACAGGCATCGCCCCGGAAAAAATCGGCCAACTGTTCAACCTGGCCACCCATTTTAGCGAGTACGGCACGGCGGGCGAAAGCGGTACGGGCTTGGGCCTGCTGGTGTGCCACGAAATGTTGGAAAAAAACCAAGGCCGCATTTGGGTTACCAGCCAGCCGGGCCAAGGCACCCAGTTTTTTTTCAGCTTGCCCACCGCCGAGGTGGACCAACCCGTAACTGCGGTTTTTTGATCGGGAATGGGTTACTTTAAAACAGTAAACCTCTTGTCATTTTTATTACCTCCAGCAACCATGCTGATTAGATAATAAAAAGCTAAACCTCCTGGCCCCGATCGGGGCCAGGAGGCTAGCTAACGGGTCAAGTTGTAAGTGGATTTAATCCGAGGGCAATATAATTAACGGCACGGTTTAATTTATTGCTTCACCTCGATATTTACGCTCGCGCTCATTTGCGGGCCGTAGCTCTGGTGGAAACCGTCGGCAAATTGCATGGTGAGCTTGTATTTGCCGGGAGCCAGCTTCAGCTCGGTCTCGGTTTGGCCTTTGCCAAAGTGCAGGCGGGTGCTGTCGTTCATGGGGATAGCCTCGGCCTTGGGCACAGCATCCAGGTTGATGAGCAGGTGGTGGTGGCCTTTGTCGCTGTTTACGTAGCCCGCCGGTTCCACGGTCATGCCTTCCACGCCAAATTGTACTTTAAACGGCGATTTTACCACATCTCCGTCTTTCAAATTGGCAAAAAACACTTTTTGGTCAGGCTTCAACTCGGCAAAAGCGCCTTTACCTTGCAAGGTATCGGCCCCGCTGGCCATTTTGCTATGGTCATGGTCACTGTGGGCGGTGGTGTCGGTCATGGCCGTACCAGAGGCCGTACTTTCGGTGGTGGTGCTGCCACTACCGCCACAGGCCACCACCCCAGCCGACAACAGGGCGGCTAAAAAAACATTGATTTTTTTCATTTTTGAATTGGTTTTTGTTGAATGGGACAAATATAACCGCCTGGCGCGGATCATGATTTGTTAGGCCGGGGTTGACTAGTTTGACCAACTCGACAGCCCAGCTAATCAACTTAAAACCAGGGCGAATGTTTTGGCTCAGCGAACAAAGGCGGGATGGTACTGCACAATAAAATCGCGCAGGGCCAGGTCAATCACGGCGGTTTTGGACAAGGCCGGGTCAAACTGGGCCAGGGGCGGCGGGGCGTTTTCATCCTTGCGCATATCGTCGCCCACTTTTTGCCAGGCTACCTGGCCCGCCCCCAGGTTAAACTGGCCCCGCAGGTAGTCGCGGGCAAACACGGCCCACGACAAATGGCTCAGTTGCACGTGGTGGATGTCGAGCGTGAGGGTGCGCAGACTGTCATCTTCCTGGATTTTTACCAACGTGTTGTACACCAGCCCTTGGCCCGCCTTGCGGATACTGAGGTTATCGTCGCCGGGGTTGAAAAAGTTGCGGCGCAGCTCGTAAGTGTATTGCTGGCCGTTGAGTTCCAACTGGCCGTTGATGAGTTGGCCGCTCGGCTCGCCGGGCTGGTCGGGGAAACGGAACAGGCTCCCTTCGTAGTGTTTCACAAACTGGCGCACGGCCAGTTCCACGCCCTCGGCAATGGTGAGGCGGCCAGGGTTGAAGCGGTTCACCTGCTGCTGGGGCGGTAGCTCGCGCCGAAACTTGGGGCTGCCCAGTTTACGGCCCTGCCAGGTGTAGCGCACCTGCCCGCCGGTCCACTGGAAGGCTGTCTCGAAATACTCGCTGCGCGATACGGCCCAGGCGTAGTCGAGCGGGGTAGCCCCGTAAATGCGTAGGTGGGTAATGCGCTCGCCCGCCACTTGTAGTAACACATCGGTGCTGAATACCTTGTTGGCTTCCAGTTCGTCGGTGTCGCGGGGGTTGCTCACCGTGCTCACCACCAGGCTCCACAGGTCGGGTTCGGTGGCATCGGGGCTGAGCTGGTAATAATAAAAACGCTGGTTCCACTCAAACGTGGCCGAGTAGGGGCGGAGCAGCAGGGTTTGGGCCAGGGCCGCAGAGGAACTGGTTAACAATAAGACAAAAGCGGCGACAAGGCGGGGTTTCATGCGGGGAGGCCGGGGATAACAAATACCACTTGCGGGCAACTAGTCAGGCAAAGGCAGGCGGCTCGTCAAGTCTTCACAAAATCGGGGCCGGACTAGCCTTGGGCCAGTTGCTCGCTATACTTTTTGAGCAGGGCGTGCAGTTCGTCGAGTTCAAACGGTTTGATGATCACGTCGTTCATCCCGGCGGCGATTACCTGGTCGCGGGTGTCGGGCATAATGTCGGCCGTGAGGGCCACGATGGGGATGCGGCGCTTGCCCTCGGGCAGGGCGGGGTCGGCCCGGATGGTGCGGGTGGCCTCGATCCCGTCCATGATGGGCATTTGGATGTCCATTAGGATGCAGCAGTAGCCCTCATTGGCTTTCAGCAGGTCAATGGTTTCTTGGCCGTGGTTGGCCACGTCAACGGTTACGTTCCACTTGCCCAAAATCTGTTTGGCCACAAATTGGTTCACTTTGTTGTCTTCGGCCAGCAGCACTTTGGTCCCGGTTAAGTCGTGTAGGGCAGGGTTATAATGGGTCGTCACAGGCGGTGATTGCTCGTTTGGATAATGGGTCTCGAAAATTATACTTACGCTAAACACGCTGCCACCGCCGGGGTTGTCGGTAACCGTTATTTGGCCTTGCATCAATTCCACTAACCGTTTTACAATGGCCAAGCCTAAGCCTGTGCCACCGTACTTACGGCTAGTGCCCACTTCGGCCTGCGTAAACTGCTCAAAAATAGTACTTTTCAGGTCATCTGGTATGCCTATGCCGGTATCCGTTACCTTAAACTCCATTTTGAGGTGGCCGGGCTGGGCTGGTTGGGCCGTGGCCAACAAATTTACTTCGCCCTGGCTAGTGAATTTTACGGCGTTAGCCGACAGGTTGAGCAAGATTTGTTGCAGCCGCAGCGGATCGCCCAGCAACTGGTCGGGCACCTGGCTAGTGGCGGCGCAGTGGAACCGCAAGCCCTTGGCCTGGGCGGCCATTTCAATGGTTTTGGCCACCAGGTTCAGCACTTCGCGCGGGCGGAAGGCCACTTTTTCCAGCTCGATTTTATCAGCTTCCAATTTAGAAAAATCCAGGATATCGTTCACCAGGGCCAGCAAACTATCCCCAGCCTGTTTTACGGTAACAATGTTCTCGGGGATGGCACAGGCGGGGTCTAGGGTCATCAAATTAGTGAGGCCGATGATGGCGTTGAGCGGGGTGCGGATTTCGTGGCTCATCCGCGACAA
>JALONO010000268.1 GCA_025454895.1 Bernardetiaceae bacterium | reverse complement strand
ACGTTCATCCACCGGTTATTAGCCCGATCCCAGGGCGGGGTAGCGATCCGAATGTTGAGCATGATGATGTTACCCTCGGCCGGGTGGTTGGCCATTGAGTAAGCCCGGAAAATCGGCTCAGGGTTTTTCATCTTCAAATCCCAGAGTTTGAACTTGTCCCACTCGGGTTTGAACTTGTCAGCACCGGCGGGGTCGCTCGGGTGCGGGCGGATATCAATATCCTTGAACTCGACCTCGATCGCGGGCACGTCCACTTGGATGTAACCGCCCGACTCGAAGTGGAGCGTTTCGCCAGCGGGCAGTTTCACCACAAATTCTTTGATGAACGAGGCCACGTTATAATTCGATACCACTTCGCATTCCCATTTCTTAATCCCGAAAATTTCTTCGGGGATATGGATGCGCATGTCCTGCTTCACTTTCACTTGGCACGAGAGGCGCACGTTTTCTTTTCGCTCGGTGCGGTTGAGATGGCCTACTTCGGTGGGCAGCACATCGCCGCCGCCCGCTTCTACCACGCACTTACACATGGCGCAAGTGCCGCCGCCGCCGCAAGCCGAGGGCAAAAATATTTTTTGGTTCGACAGCGTGGAAAGCAACGAAGTTCCAGCGGGCACAACCAGGGGGTTGGCTTCGTCGCCGTTAATCACAATTTTAACGTCGCCTGATTGCACCAGTTTAGCCTGGGCAAATAAAAGCAGCAGCACCAACAGTACGATAATGATGGTGAAGGCAGCTACCGACGCAATAACAACAGTGGTCATTGAGCTAGGTGGTTAATTTGGGTACAAATATATTAATGAGTCGTATGTTTCCGTTGAACGGGGGGTGCAAGTAAAATGTTTACGGGTTTTCCGGCGGCCCTGATTAGTCTGCGCCGCCCTGATGAAGGTCTTTGGC
Organism: Bernardetiaceae bacterium; assembly: GCA_025454895.1. Taxonomy (GTDB): domain Bacteria; phylum Bacteroidota; class Bacteroidia; order Cytophagales; family Thermoflexibacteraceae; genus JALONO01. The sequence continues at coordinate 4,365 of JALONO010000268.1, read as the reverse complement.
CAGCTCATGCAGGAAAACGGCATCCACCGCTTCGGGTACGGAGGGCAGCAGGGTGAGCACCGCGTCTAGTTTAGATAGGGCAATGAGCTTGTGCGCATGCTCTTGCACCTGGGCCAGCACCAACAACCCGTGTACTTCTTTGGCCAGGCGGTTGGCCACCAGTAGCGCACTCAACCCCGACGAGTCGACGTACTTTACCTGAGCCAGGTCCAGAATCAGGTTGACGGTGTTGGCTTGGAACAAGGTAACAAACTCGGTTTTAAGCTGGGGCGCCACCAACGTGTTGAGCTTTTCTTCTTGCAAAGTGATCAGCGTGTACTTATCGTGCTTCTCGACGGTCAATTTCATAAGGTAGTCCTTAACGCGGTATGATGGGCCAAAATTAGCCACTAATCCCTATAATTGGCGTAATTGGCCCAGTTTGGCCCTAACAAACCGCCGACTTTTACCCGGCTAAACCTCGTTGAATCATCATTTTAACCAATAAAAAACTGGGCGTGGTGTTTGTATTTCAAAAAAGTGGCTCTAAATTTGCGCTCCAAAAACGCTGATTTATAGCTTTTTAGTTCAAAATAAAAACTTTTTTACACGTGACAAAAGCAGACGTAATCGCTGAAATTTCCGACAAGACAGGCATTGATCGGGGCGATGTTTCGACCGTAGTGGAGGCATTCTTCAATGTGGTGAAGGCCAACATGTCCGAGGGCGAAAATATCTACATCCGCCAATTCGGGAGCTTTGTGAACAAGCGCCGCGCCGAAAAGGTGGGCCGCAACATCTCCAAAAAGACTTCCATCTTGATCAAAGAACACTACATTCCTAGCTTTAAGCCCTCCAAAACTTTCTTGGAGAAGATCAAGGCAAGCGATAAAGTGAAATTGGCCAACCAAAATGGGACGGCCCGCCGGGGCGAAGAGGACGCTGATTAGTACTGCGCCGGCATGAACAAACCTCAGGTTTTAGTAGCGGGTGCGGCCATAGCCGCTGTGGTTGGGTTAGGTTTATTGCCCAAAGTGGTGGTAAACAACCCAGGTCGGCAATTGGCCGGGGCTAACCGGGACGCTCCGCCTCAGGCCGATAGCCTGGTGGCGGTACACCAAGCCCCGCTCACCCCGGCCCAAACTGACCGGTTGGCGGCTTTGCGGGCCAGTTTGGTCCAAGCTACCGGGGCAGCCGCCCAGCGAGCCGCGTTAGACTCGTTGCTAGCGGCCTACCGCGCCGTTAACCTGTACGATAGTGCCGCTTACCAAGCGGGCCAGTTTGCCGATGCCGCGCCCACGCTTGCCAATCTAACGTTGGCCGGCGATTCCTACTACGAGGCTTTCACCTTCGCCATGAACACCGACAAGAGTAAAACGTTGAGTCAACAGGCTCAAGCTTACTACAAAAAGGTGTTGGAAAAAGATCCTTCCCGCCCGGACGTGCGGGTAAAACTGGGGATGACCTATGTGGCTTCCCCCAACCCCATGGAAGGGATCAAGATCATCCGGGGCGTGCTTGAGGAAGACCCCGACAACCAGTTTGCCCTGCTTAATTTGGGCTTATTGTCGATGCAATCGGGCCAATTTGACAAGGCCCAGGCCCGGTTTGAGCAACTGCTCAAGTTAAATCCGGCCGATGGCAAGGCTCAATTTTACCTGGCGGTTTGCCTGGCCGAGTTAGGCAAAAAGAACGAAGCCATCCAACTGTTTGAGCAAGTGAAGGCCACCGAGGCCGACCCAGCCCTACAGCAAAGTATTGATAATTACTTGCAGCAGCTACGCCAAAAATAGCTATTGCAATCAACGGTAACCAAAAGTGTAACCAACCGAGCGGGCAACCAGGCAAAAGATTGATTATCTGGCCATTAAAAATCACCTGCCGTTGGTATTATTGAATTAATTGATTGTTTTACACCTAAAACCTTTAGCATTATGCCTTGCGGAAAAAAACGGAAGCGGCACAAGATAGCCACCCACAAACGGAAAAAGCGGCTCAGAAAAAACCGGCACAAAAAGAAATAGGGTAGGCTTTAACCGCTAACGATGAGCAACGAACTAATTATCAATGCAACTCAAAGTGGCGGCCGGATAGCATTCCTTCGGGACAAATCATTAGTAGAGTTTCACCACGAAACGGAAGGCAACAACTTCATCGTGGGAGACATTTTCTTAGGCACGGTTCGGCGGGTATCGCCGGGCCTTAATGCGGCGTTCATTGACATAGGGTACGAGAAAGATGCCTTTTTGCATTACCACGACCTGGGGGCCAATATCCGTTCGCTTACCAAGTTTAGCAAGTTGGTGCAAAATAAAAAGTACACCAACCCCCGGCTCGCCGATTTCAAAATGGAACCGGCGATCGAGAAACTTGGCAAAGTGAGCGACGTGTTGAAGGCGAACCAGCAAATTCTGGTGCAGGTCGATAAAGAACCCATTTCCAGCAAGGGGCCCCGCCTCTCGTGCGAATTATCGCTGGCCGGCCGGTACATTGTACTGGTGCCTTTTGGCAACGCGGTCAACGTGTCTAAAAAAGTATCGGACATGAACGAGAAAAAACGGCTACAGCGGCTCATTAGCTCCATTAAACCGGAGGGTTTTGGAGTGATTGTACGTACCGTGGCCGAGGGCAAAGACGTGGCCGAACTAGACCGCGACTTGACCGAGCTAATGGAAAAATGGCAAAAAGGGATCGAAAAACTCCAAACCGCTAAACCCCGCGAGAAGGTCATTGGCGAGGTGGGCCGTACTAACTCCCTCCTGCGCGATGTCCTGAACGAAACGTTTGACAGCATTATCGTGGACGACAAAAAGATGTATGACGACATCAAAGAGTTCATCCACGTAATTGCGCCCGACAAAGAGAAAATTGTTAAACTTTACTCCGGCAAAGCCAAAGTTTTTGAGGCTTACGGGATCGAAAAACAGCTCAAGTTGCTCTTCGGCCCCACCGTAAGCCTGCCTAGTGGCGGCTATTTGGTTATTGAACACACCGAGGCCCTGCACGTAATCGACGTGAACAGCGGCAACAAATCCAACTCGGAGAATGACCAAGAAAGCACCGCCTACAACGTAAACATGGAAGCCGTTACTGAAATTGCCCGCCAACTGCGCTTGCGCGACATGGGCGGCATCATCGTGATGGACTTCATCGACATGAAATCGGCCGAGCACAAGCGGATGGTGTACGAGCAGATGCGGAAAGAAATGCGGCTGGATCGGGCCAAGTCCACCGTACTACCGCTCACCAAATTCGGGCTGATGCAGATTACCCGCCAGCGGGTGCGGCCCGAAATGAACATCGTTACCATGGAGAAATGCCCCGCCTGCAACGGTACGGGCAAAATCACCGCCTCCATCTCGGTGGCCGATCAAATCGAGAACAAGCTCGATTTTATCTTAACCAAACAAAATGAGTCCGGCGTTACCTTGATCACCCATCCGTATCTGTACGCCCACTTCACCAAAGGGATGTTCTCGCTCCGTTTCCAATGGTTTTGGAAATACAAAAAATGGATCAAAATGGAGAAAGACACCTCGCTGGCCATTACCGAGTTCCATTTTAAAAATGGACAAGAACAGATTATTGAGATCCAACAGTGATCCCCCCTCTGTACCCTAGTAAACCACAAAGCCCGACACAGATCGGGCTTTGTGGTTTTGGCAGGTTGTTAAACTTTGCCTTGGCTTAATACTACCAAACTGTTATTTCCCGTACAACCCCGCCACCTCGACCAGCCCCTGGGCGTAGGGCGTGGGCCGGAGGTCAAAGTGCCGGGCAAACTTGCCGCTGTCGAAAATATAGTCGGCATCGTTTTGGTACAGCATCTCCATGCTCTGGCCCACCACGGGCACAAACCAGCCCACCATTTGCAGCATCCACCGCTTCAGGACGGTGTATTTGGGCGGCACGCCAAACGCTTGGGCGGCGAGGTGGATAAATTCCCGGCCCGTAAGGTGGTGCGGGTCGGTGGGCAGGTGCCACACTTGGTTGTAGGCACTAGAGGTGTTGCCCAGCAGGGCGGTGGCCCGGCCCGCATCGGGGACGTAGGTGAACGAATGTTTGAATTGGTCGCTCACCATCCATTGCCCGGCCTGGCCTTTGGCAAACTTGTCGAACAGCATCACGCTGGCAAAACTGAGGGGTGATTTGCCATAAAAATCGGCCGAGCGGGCGATCAGGGCCGTAACCCGGCCCTTGGCCACGTCGTCGAGGAGCATCTGGGCCACCTGGGCGCGCACCTGGCCCTTGCGGCTGTACGGGCGCATGGGAGTGTCCTCGGTCATAGGCCCGGCCACGCGCCCGTACATGTACACGTTGTCGAAAAACACGAGCTTGGCCCCGTGGCGGGCGCAGGCATCCAGCACGTTGCGCATGATCACCGGC
>JALONO010000267.1 GCA_025454895.1 Bernardetiaceae bacterium | reverse complement strand
GCCGACCTGTTCGCCGAGCCTCGGGCCAGCCGCCGCCAGGGCCTGCTGGCCAACCTGGAACGCCGCCGGGCCGCCCTGGGCCAACTGCACCAACTGCAACTGGCCTACCTGCGCCAATGGCGGGCCACCCCCGAACCCGCCCAGGCCGAAGCCCTGCTCACCAAGCTGCTGGAGGTAACCACCGCCATCGCCAGCGGGCTAAAGCACACGGGATAGGCCACGCGGGCGCGGGTTTCCGGGGCTAACGGAAGTTTTATCCTGCAATGATTTGGCGATTGCGCGATCAATGGTTTTGCTCACTCATGATCAATTATTTGACAATCCAATCACTGAGTCATTTTAGCATAATTCTTCCATGGCCAAAATAAACCAAAACCCTCACTGACCTGGCTGGCCAACGAGGGTTTTTGGTGGATAAAATGAATATAGCACCTAGTCGGATTGTTTATCGGTTTGGGTGCGGATGGAGTGGTCGTGGATGAGCTTGAAAATGTGGCCCACGAAGTCTTTATCCAACCCCATTTTTTCACCCCACTCGGGCCGGGTTTGGAAGATTTTGATCCAACGGTCCACTTGGAACACCGTTACGTTGTTCTGCTTTTTGTACTCGCCGAGTTTTTCCACCAGGCGGTTGCGGGCGGCCAGGGCCTCCACGATCTCGCGGTCTACCAGGTCGATTTTATTGCGGAGCTCGTCGAGGTGGTTGTTGAATTCGGAGCTATCCACATGGGCTTCGCGGATTTTAAGCTCGCCCATGATCTCGCGGAAACGCTCCGGGGTTACCTGCTGGCTGGCATCGCTCCAGGCGTTGTCGGGGTCGATGTGGGTCTCGATCATCAGCCCGTCGTAATCCAAGTCCAGGGCTTTTTGGGCCAAGGGATAGATCAGGTCGCGCTTGCCGCCGGTGTGGCTGGGGTCGAAGAAGATGGGTAGGTCCGGCAGGGTGCTCTTCAGCTCAATCGCGATTTGCCACATGGGGGCATTGCGGTACTTGGTTTTCTCCACCGTGGAAAAACCCCGGTGCATGGCGGCCAGGTTTTTGATGCCCGCGTTGTGCACGCGCTCCAAGGCCCCGATCCACAGGGCCAACTCGGGGTTGAGCGGGTTTTTGATGATCACGGGGATGTCGACCCCGCGCAGGGCATCGGCGATTTCTTGCACGGTAAACGGGTTCACGGTGCTGCGCGCCCCGATCCAGAGCACGTCGATGTCGTATTTGAGGGCCAACTCCACGTGGCTGGCGGTGGCTACTTCGGTAGCAATGGGGATGCCCAGCTCTTTCCGCACGTTTTTAAACCATTGTAGCCCCGGCTCGCCTACGCCTTCAAAGCTGTTAGGGCGGGTGCGGGGTTTCCAAATACCGGCCCGCAGGGCATCCACCCCCGAGTCGACCAGTTGGCGGCAAGTGGCAAATAGTTGTTCTTCGGTTTCGGCACTGCAAGGCCCGGCGATCACGAACGGTTTTTTAGCTTCGGCGGTGTCCACCTCACCCTGGCCTCCGTTGTATTGCGGCCAGGCGGTAATTGGGTTCAACTTCATATAGTCAACGTGATAAATTAAGCAAGTTTGTTTGGGCAGCCAAAACGCATTCGCTTCGGCGAACAAAATATTTGGCACAAGGGTACATTACAAAATTAATGAAAACTTCGGGGCCCCACTAAAATTCTGCAAAAAAATTTGCAATTGATTTGCTAAATAATTATTGCCAAAACAAGCATCTCATGAAAATTGCTACGCCAAAATGCGTTGTAGAATCTTGATCGTGATCAGGTAGGTGGGCTTTACCCCCACCATGCCCAAACTGCCGGAGGCCAGCGTGCTGCCGGTTACCAACGGATTATCCGAAGCGTAGTAAGCATAACGCAGCGTAACGTCGGGGCTAATGTGCCGCCTTATTTGGGCCGCCGCTTGGATGGCTTTTTGGTAATGGGCACCCTCCATCTCGAGCCCCACGGCCTGCCAAGAGGCGTGCTTAAAGTACGAGAGCACATCTCGGTTTTGCAACGAAGTGCCCAACACGGTGATCATGGCCCCCTCGAACACCCGCAAGCCAAAACCCTCAAAATCAGCGGCTTTGAAGTCGTTCACAAACGGATAATTATCGGCGGTGCCTTCAAAAACGTGCGAGGTGGGGATCATCAGGTCGCCTTTTTCGCCCTCCAGAATGCCCGCTTTGCCCATGATGGAAATTGAGGCCACGTTGAGCTTGGTGCCCGGCTGGCCGTTGGGGCGATGGGGCTTCAACAGTTCGTCCATGGTTTCGTAAGCCTGCTCGCCAAAAGCGTAGTCCATCACCAAAATCACGGGCTGGGGTTGGCCATCGGCGGGCGGGTGGGCGTTCAGTTCCGGGTGCAGTTGGGCCGGGGGCACCTTGGCCATATCGAACACCTGCACGGGAATGTTGGCCCCCGAGTTTTCGTACAAAAAATACATGCCGTGCCCGGCCGCGTATTCTTCCACCCGGTCGCGCAGGTCGGCGTTTTCGGGTTTGCTAAGCTCGAGCGCCAATTCCTCGATACTGCGCTTGCCCAAGGCTTTGTTGAGGGCCGGGTGGGCAAACAGCGCGTTCAGTACACTATGCGGGTTGGCGCTGACAATGTGCAGCGGGCGACCCAGCAGCCCCTCGGCGGCCAGCAACTCCTTGATGCGGTTGGCCCAGCGCTCGCCGTAAATGTGATGGCCGATGTTCTCGCGCAGGGCGGGTGAGAAATTGATCTCCCGGTCGTGGTTGTGCAAAAACTCGTCAATGGCCAGTTTACCCAACCAATACACAATATGGAACAGCCCGTTGTTGTGGGCCGGGTTTTGGGCCAAGCGGTTGTAGGCTTGTTTGGTTTCTTCGTAAGTACGGCCCAGGAGTTTGCTGAGGTAAGTAAAGGCAATATCGCGGTTTTGGTCGTCGATGGTTTCCTTGCCGCTCACGATCTCTTCCAACTTGATCCACTCGCGGGCGATGTAGCGGTGGCGGGCCTCGTCGCCCACCCCTTTGATCTTATCATCGAGGGCTACCCGGCGGATCTTCTCCGCCTCGTTGAACAAAAACGTGAGGTGGGTGAGCGAGTCGTAAATCTCGCTGCGGCCCCGGGTAATTTCCATGAGCATCAGGTTTTTGTCCACCCGGTAGCAGTTGCGCTTGCGGCGGGGCGGGATAATCGGCTCAAAACCAGATTCTTGATAGCCTTCCTCCGTGATAAAGCGGATGTAGCGGCACTGCTCGATGCCCTTGGGCAGCCGGTCGATCACGTACACTAGCCCGTCCAGTTCCACCTTTTTACCGTCGTTGATGGAGCCATAAATCTCGGGCCGGAGCGATAACAGGGCCTCGTTCACCTCCCGGCCCGATACCCCGGATGGTTTGTAAAACCCTCGGTTGAAAAAGTGGCGCATCTCGATGTACAGTTTCTCAATAGCGGTGCGCGACTCCTGGGCGCGGGTTAGTTCCATAAGCTAAAAATGGGGTTAAAAATCTCACAATATCAACCATTGCGGCCAATATTAAGGTATGTAACCCAATCCACCCCGGAAACGTTCGGCCCGACCTCAAAAGTTTACGTGGGCTTCATCTGGCCGGGTGCCTGGGGTTGGCTGAAGCAAAAAATCGCCCTCCCCTACCCTTCGGCAAGCCGCCCAAAACCGTCGCGGGGCTACCTTTGGCCCGTCTTTAATCCAAAGCCATGTCTTCTACCTTATTTTTTGCGCCCGTGGCCGAGTCGTTGCGGCAACTGCCGCCCCACACCCAACTGGCCGTGATCGTGGACGACCAAACCCTGGCCCACTGCTACCCGCGCGTGCGCCCGCACCTAGGCCCGCACCGGCTGGTACAAATTTCGGCTGGTGAAGAACACAAGCACCTGGCCACTTGCCAGCAAGTGTGGCAGCGGCTCACCGAGGCCCGGTTAGACCGCAAGGCCCTGGTCATTAACCTCGGCGGCGGGGTCATTGGCGACCTGGGCGGATTTTGCGCCGCCACTTACAAGCGCGGCCTGCGCTTTGTGCAAATGCCCACCACCTTGCTGGCCCAGGTGGATGCCAGCGTGGGCGGCAAATTGGGGGTAGATTTTATGGGCTTTAAAAACCACATCGGCGTTTTTCAAGAACCGGCCCAAGTGCACATCGACCCGGCGTTTTTGACCACCTTGCCCGTGCGCGAACTGCGCTCCGGGTTTGCCGAGGTAATCAAACACTGCCTCATTGCCGACCGCCCGGCCTGGGAGCAATTGCGGCAACGCCCCCTGGCGGCCCAAAACTGGGCCGAGCTGGTGCCCCACTCGGTGCATTTAAAGGCCGCCGTGGTGGCCCAGGACCCCACCGAGCAGGGCCACCGCAAAATCCTCAACTTTGGCCACACGGTGGGCCACGCCGTGGAAAGTTGGTTCCTGGAGAACCGCCCCGGCCAGCGGTTACTCCACGGCGAGGCCATCGCCATTGGCATGGTGGCCGAAGCCTGGCTGAGTTGGCAAAAAGGGCACATCCCCGCCCAAGACTACCTCGATATCCGGCACTACCTGCTGGCCATTTACGGCCACGTAGCCCTGCCCGCCGCCCACTTATCCGAGATGGCCGAACTGGCCCGCCAAGACAAGAAAAATGAGGGCGACCTCATTTTGGCCAGCCTACTCCACCAAGTGGGCCAATGCGGTTACGACCTGCCCATCACCAGGCCGGAAATTGTGCAGAGCTTGCTTGCCTACCACCAATTAGATTGATTTTGCACCCCCTATTTTCAAATTTTCAAACAAATAGGGCTTTGATCACCCTTATTTTAATGGGCAACGCCTAAATTTGGTTCTGCTTCTTACTAAAACACCTTTTGTTACCGATGATGAAAAAACTACTGGCGGGCTGGTGGGGCCTTGTGATGCTCATGGCCCCTGCCCAGCTCATGGCCCAGGCCCTTAAACCCATGAAAGCCAGCGACTTGCAACTGGCCCTGCGCAAGTTGCAAACCGTTGGCTCGGCCCTGTACCTGGCCGCCCACCCTGATGATGAGAACACCCGGGTGATCGCCTACCTGGCCAAGTCCCGCGACCTGGAAACGGGCTACCTGTCGCTCACCCGGGGCGACGGCGGGCAAAACCTCATCGGCAGCGAGCAGGGCTACCTGCTGGGCGTGATCCGCACCCAGGAGCTCCTGGCCGCTCGCCGCATCGACGGGGGCAAGCAGTTTTTCAGCACCGCCAACGACTTCGGGTTTTCGCGCAACCCCCAGGAAACGCTGCTGCTCTGGGACCGCGACAAGGTGCTGGCCGACATGGTGTGGGTGATCCGCAAGTTCCAGCCCGACGTGATCGTAACCCG
>JALONO010000266.1 GCA_025454895.1 Bernardetiaceae bacterium | reverse complement strand
AAACCGACGACCTGGGGCTGATGATCCAGGTGCTGCAAAAGGTGAAAAAGTATATCCACCAGATGCTCAACCTACCCGACTAAGGGCCGCGCTATCAATAGAGTTTTTGCATATTGAAAATCAGATAGTTGACTTAAATTAGCCTCTTGTCTGCCACTTCCTACGCGCTCCAAAGTTGCCTCCCCTCCCCGACGGGGAGGGATAGGGTGGGGTAAAAAAGAGTGAAATTTAGATATATTTTCTATAAATAAATTTTCAAGTAATCTTTATTGAAAAAACGCTGTTTAATCCGCCCCTCTTGGCCCCACCCCAACCCCTCCCCGTCGGGGAGGGGCTTCCTCTGAATTAAGCTAAGATGCTCATTATCAACACACAAAAACTCTAATGAACAACTACTCCGCTGCCTTGGCCGCCACCGCCCGCCGCTGGGGGGCCAGGGCGGCAAATTGGGCGGCCTGGGCCACGTAGCCCTCCACAAAAGCGGGTTGCGGCTCGTGCTGGTTAATCTGCATCACTAGGTTTTTGAAGCCGCCCGGTACGGCGTCCGGGAACTTCTCGTCGAAGCTGTGGATGATGCCGTGCTGGCTGTTGCAGGCCACTTGGTGGTCCAGCAGCAGGGCCTTGGCCGCCGAAATGAACACCGAGTAGGCGTGGTAGGCGGCATCGGCCCAGCGGCCCTCGGCCCGGGCGTGGGTGGCCCAGTCCAGTTTCTCTTCCGCCTCGTAAAGTAGGGTGGCCACCAGGTCAATCTGCACCCCGGCGCATTCGCCCACCCCAATTTCGGTGGCAAATTCCGCTTCGTGGCCCCAATCCAAAAAATCGGTGGGTTGCAGGGTGGTCAGGTCGGTCAAAGGCTTCAGCAGGTCGTAGAAGTATTTTTCGCCCTTGGCCAAATAATAATCGTTAAAGAAGTTGTTTGTTAGTTGGGTGGTTTGTTCGTTAGGGATTTGTTTTTCAAGCAGATGGTGGGCGTAGTCGGCCAGCAGTAGGCGCAGGGTTTCCGGGGCCCGTTTGCTGGGCACTTTCAACACTTTGTCGCCCAGGCGGCCCAGGCCGTTGCCCAGCGGGCCGCCGCCCAACAGCACTTGCAGGGCGGGCAGCACCCGGCCCCCGCTTTTGAGCGAGGCGGCGTGGAACCCAATTTGGGCGGCCCCGTGCTGCCCGCACGAGTTCATGCACCCGGAGATTTTGATTTTCAAGTTGGCGTGGGCCACCAACGGGGCAAACTCCTCGGCCACCACTTGTTCCAGGGCCAGGCTCAAAGCAGTGCTGTTGGCAATGGCCAGGTTACAAGTATCGGTACCGGGGCAGGCGGTGATGTTGGCGGGGCCGTCCACCCCCGGTTGGGCCAGCCCGTGCTGGGCCAGCACCTGGTACACATAAGGCAGGTTGGCGGCGGGCACAAAGCGGAAAAACAGCCCTTGGTCCACCGTGATGCGCACGTCGCCCTCGTGCACGTAGCCCGCCAGCGCGGCCATGAGCGCGCGCGAGGTTTGGCTGCTCAGGTTGCCCAAGGGCACGTTTACATACACCCCCAAATACCCGGCCTGCCGCTGGGCAAACACATTGGTTTGCCGCCACAGGGCATAGGCTTCCGGTTGGGCCAATGTTACCGCCGGGGCGGTTTGCCCGGCCGGGGGCAGGGCGGTTTCTTCTTCCAAAAACCGGGCCTCGGCAATGGGCCAGCTCTTGGTGGCCAAGGCGGGCCATTCCTGCCGCACCAGATCACTAAAAGCCTCAAAACCAATTTTTTGGATCAAGAATTTAAGCCGGGCCTTGTGGCGCGAGTTGCGCTCGCCGTGGCGGTCAAACACCCGCAGCACCGCCTCGGTGTAGGGGATGATCTGGTCTTCGGGCAAAAACTCGTGGGCCACGGTGGCCAGGTGGGGTTGCGCGCCCAGGCCGCCGCCCACCATTACTTTAAAACCCCGCACCCGCTGGCCGTTGACTTGGCGCAAGTGGGGCACAAAGCCCAGGTCGTGCATAAAGGTGAGGCCGGTGTCGGCCTCGGAGCTCGAGAACGCGATCTTGATTTTGCGGCCCAGTTCTTGGCAAATGGGGTTGCGTAAAAAGTAAGCCGACAAGGCCAGGGCGTGGGGCGTTACGTCGAACGGCTCGGCGGGGTCCACTCCGGCCGTGGCGGATGCCGTTACGTTGCGCACGGTGTTGCCGCAAGCCTCGCGCATGGTCATCTCGTCTTGCTCGAGCTTGGCCCAAAGTTCCGGGGTATGCTCCAGGCTTACAAAGTGGAGCTGTACGTCTTGCCGGGTGGTGAAGTGCAGGTTACCGGTCGAGTACTCGTCGGTGAGGTGGGCCAGGCGTTGCCACTGGGCAAAGCTGATGCGCCCTAGCGGCAGCTTGATGCGCACCATTTGCACGCCTTTTTGCCGCTGGCCGTACACCCCCCGGGCCAGCCGCAGGCTCCTGAACTTCTCCTCGGGGATATGGCCCTCGCGGAACCGCCGGATTTTGCGCTCCAGGTCAAGGATGTCCCTTTCAACTACCGGGTTTTCCAGTTCGGTGCGAAAACTCTGCATGGCTTATCCAGGTTAAAAAATTGAAAATCAGATAATTGAGACTGAATTTTCTTTGTTTGATCTTTTTCTTCCTACAAAAATATGCTATGCCTATTAAATTGGTAGGATTTATAGGAAAAAAGCCAAAAAAACAGCCCGGCGAGTGAACGCCGGGCCCAAAGATCGAACCCGAGGGGTTGGGTGGTAAGTTATACTAAAATGACTAAATGATTGCATGATTAAATGATTGTTCCATCTGAGTGCCAATCACTTAAAAATAGGGAATACGAAATCTCTATTTGATTTTGGTATTACTGCCCGCCACGGCCGCTCACCCCCCCGCCCGACGAGGAGCGGGACTTCACCTTGGGCGGGTTGCCCCAGTAGCGTACGTCGCCGCCGCTGCTGGCATAAGCATCAATTTCCTCGGAGGCGTACACTTCCGCGTCGGCCCCGCTGCTTACTTCCACGGTGCAGCGGGTGGCCTTCAGGTTGCGGGCGTTCACGTCGGCCCCGCTGCTCACGTCCACCCGCAAGGTTTGGGTGCTGCCCGTGAGGTCGATGTCGGCCCCGCTGCTGGCCTCGCAGTCCACGTCTTTGGCCTCCAAGGCCCCTTCCAAGTCCGAGCCGGACGATGCCTTGACCGCCAACTGGTCGGCCTTGAGCGTGCCGCTGATGCGCAGGGTGGCACTGGCCGAAGTGGAAATCTCGCGCAGGTTTTTTACCGACAGCTTGGCGTAAAACCGGCGGTTGTCGCGGTTGTTCCAACTGCCCCAGTTATTACGTTCAAACCTGATTTCCAGGGTATTGCCGCTCACGCGCACCTCAATGTCTTCCAGGTCTTCTTCCGAGGCATCGATGCTTAACGTCTCGTTGCCGTCTTGGGCCAGGGTTACCTCAAACGGGCCGCTCACCCGCAGTTGGTCAAAGTTGGCCACTTGGTAAGTCTCGTTCTTGCGGTTGGTTTTGCTTTGGGCCAGGGCCAACTGCGCCGCCGACATCAGCAACAGCACCAGCGAGAGCAGGAGGGCGTAAAAAGCGTTTTTGTTTTTCATGGTTGGGGATATTGTTCTGGGCTAAAGATGGGGCCGCCCGGCCGAGGGTTGCAAAAAAGCCCCAAAATTTTTTCGCTTGGCCGAGGGAGGGGGTTGGCGACGGGTTGGCCCGTATTTGTTATTGCCGAAAAACCTGGCCAATTTGCAAGGTAAAACCTATTAAAAAGCACTTTCGCTTTCGGCAAGGTGCATCATACCTTATGCAAATTTTTACCGGAATCGATATTGGCGGCAGCAACGTAAAAATCGGGTTGGTCGACTCGGAGGGTAACCTGTTGGAAAAAAAGAAGGTAAAGACCGCCAAGTTGCGCGAGGGCGGCCATTTCACCGACAAATTTTTGGAGGTGGTGGCCGAGTGGCTGGCCGAGCAGCCTAAGGTAAAACAAGTGGGCATTGGGGTGCCGGGCACCATTTCTAAAAACCGGCGGGCCACGGTGGAACTGCCCAATATTCCCGAGCTGAGCCACGTGAACCTGGTGGACCGGCTCGAGAAACGTTTCCCCACGGTACACTTTCACATCGAGAACGACGCGGCGGCGGCGGCCATTGGCGAGTACCATTTTTCGGGCCGCCGGATGCCCGACAACTACTTTTTGGTTACCCTGGGCACGGGCATTGGCGGGGGCGCGGTCATTGGCCGCAAGGTGTTCAAAGGCGGCGACGGCAACGCCATGGAAATTGGCCACATCATCAGCGGCAACGGCCGCACGGTGGAGCAAACCATTGGCAAGGCCGGGTTGGTGGAAATGGCCACCGCCTTGCTGGCCAAGCATACCGGCCACTCGGCCCTGCGCGACTACGAGAAGATCGACGACGACGTGCTGGTGGATGCCGCCGTGGCCGACGATCCGGTGGCGCAGCAGGTGTTCCATCAAATGGGGGTGGTGCTGGGCCAGGCCCTGGTGTCCACCATTCTGCTGCTCGATATCAAAAATATCTTCATCGGGGGCGGGGTGGCCAAGGCCTTCGCCTATATCGAGCCGGGCATGAAAATCTCGCTCAAGGAGTTTCTGACCCCGTATTATTACGACAAACTGGACATCAAGCTGGCCAAACTGGGCAACAACGCCGGCATTTTGGGGGCCGCCGCGCTGTGTTTCAAGCACAAGGAGTAGTTTTTCTTTCCCCCTAATTATTTGATTTTTAGATAATTAAAGCTATGAAGAAAATACTTTTGGGAACGCTGCTGTTCGTTTTGCTGGCGGCCCAAACCAACCCCGGCCAGTTAACCAAACAAGACCGCAAGTTTGGGGTCAAATACCTGACCGAGACGAAGAAGAACTTTTTGAAGGCGGTAAAAGGGCTGTCAGAAGCGCAGTTGAACTTTAAGCCCACGCCCGAGCAGTGGTCGATTGCCGAGTGCGCGGAGCACATTGCCCTGAGCGAGACCCTGCTGTGGGACTTGGACCAGAGCTTGCTGAAAAAGCCCGCCGACCCGGCCAAACGGGCCGAAGTGAAGGTGGACGAGGCGAAGATCATCGCGATGCTCACCAACCGCAGCCAGAAAGCCAAGGCCCCCGAACGCTTGCAACCCACCCGCCAGTTTGCCACCACGGCCCAGGCGGTGGCCAAATTTACCCAGGAGCGGGACAAGATCATTGCCTATTTGAAAACCACCCAGGACCCGCTGCGCCACCACTTTGGCCAATACAACGTGGGCACTATCGATGCTTACCAAGGGCTGGTGCTATTGGCCGCCCACGGCCAGCGGCACGTGCTGCAAATACTGGA
>JALONO010000265.1 GCA_025454895.1 Bernardetiaceae bacterium | reverse complement strand
GGCGAGCGTGTTTTGGCCGGGCTTTAAATATGCCGACAGGTCCACCTCGTCGTAGTAGGTGTCGCGGGGGTTGGGGCCGCGCCGCAGCCCGCCCTCGAATACCACCAGTTGGCCGTTGGCCCACAGCCAGTAGCGCGAGTCGACGGCCAGGCGGGCCACCACGCCGCCGGGCGGGCCGTTCAGTTCAAACTGCTGGCGGTAGGCCACCCATTGGTTGGGCTGCTGGGCATCGCCCGCGTGGGCGATCCACTGGGCCGGGGGCCAGCCCGCAAAGGAGGAGGGTTTTCATGCCCGCAAAATACCAAATTGGGGCTATTTATATTTAAGGTAGTGAGGCTGCCCACCAACGGCAGAGGTTGCAGCTAACTAGTAGTGTGGTGCTTGAAATCTCGGAGCAAAAAAGGGGGTATGGGTGAGTATTAGGTCAAGGCTTACCAACGGCCAACAGTTGGCAACCACCTTGGTGAAATGGGACTTCATCGGGTGGAGGCCCTCACCTCGCGGCGGCAATTAACTGAGGCTTATTAATTACCCAGTCCGGATATGAGTGATGGTAATTGCCCATAATCTTGGAAATAACCCAATTGAAAATGATCATTACTTGTGATTTGCGGCAAATGCAGTTTGCCGAGCGTTCGGCAACCCAAAATTTAGCACTGGGTTTATACTAAAACCTTTTTCGTGCGAGTTCTTCTGTTGACTAGTCTTGGACAAAAAATGAAAGCGATCCCTATTTCTCGACTCATCTTAGTGGTTCTCCTTGTTGTTATTGGCGTAGGTTGCCAACCCTCAGAGCAGGCCCCACCAGTGGCTAACAACCCTCCGGTTGAGCCTAAACCTCAGCTTGCCACAGAGAAGATAACCGTTAATGTATTGGTGCTCAATTTCGCGCCGCATTTCGACACCCCTAACGGCCGGGTGAAAATCAATGATTTTTACCGTTGGGGAGACCCTCGGGGGCTATCACAGCAATATGTAAACGCCATAAAAGAAATCTCGGGTGGTTTTATCGAGTTTAAAATCGTCGAGTTTCGCGACCTGGATGTTTTTCCGGTAAAACGGGACGGCTTTGCCTATAACCAGCAAACCTACCAAGCTTGCTGGAGTAACCGCGGCACCTGCCATCGGCCCGATGAGGTGGACTATCCAAAAATCATTCAAGACCAAGGGGTAGTACCGCTCATCAACAATAAAACCGTGGACGAAGTTTGGATGTGGGGTGCCCCTTACTTTGGTTATTGGGAGTCGGCGATGGCCGGGCCCAAAGCGTTTTTTATTAACGGCGGGCCTTTTCCGCAGGTAGGCTCTAACCGGGCCTTTGCCATCATGGGTTTCAACTACGAGCGAGGCTTGGGCGAAATGCTGCATTCCAATTGCCACCGGGCAGAGTCAACGATGGCTAAAGTATATGGCGGCTGGCGGGCAGATCAGCTCACCACCACTTGGGCCAGGTTTGCGGCTAACGCTAAACAATCGAACGGAGAGGCGGCGGTAGGCACTTGCCATTACCCGCCTAACGGTCAAAGCGATTACGATTACACCAACCCTGTTTCGGTGATGAGCAGTGCCGACGATTGGTATAATTACCCCAACTTGACGGGTGCCAAAAAAGCAGTAGATCGCAGTACCTGGGGCGGGCCTGACTACCAACTGAACTACCTGCGGTGGTGGTTTAACCATCTGCCCCGCAAAGTTGGCCGCGATAGTGAAGGGAAACTATTGAATTGGTGGAAATACATCTACCAGTTTAATGAAAACATTATTGACTGATGATCTATAGTCCCCTGCTTATATCGGTGCTCTCCGTGTTATCAGTCTTACGTTTAATTCGTTTTATCCTTGCTTGCCTAATTAGCTCATTGTGGTTCAATGCTGCCAGCGGGCGGCAACTAACCGAAGTTGTTTATACCAGCCAACAACACGATGAACCGCCAACTACGACGGGCCGCCGCGACCCATATCAAATCCGGTTTGTCCTTGTCCCGAGCGGCGATCTGGTAGCTCATCACTACCAAAGGGAGCGAAAGAGAATAAAATTGCAGAAACCTTTGGTCATTCCTCGAGGCCGGGTGGACACCCTGATCCGCTGGCTGGCAACCAACCAACGTAAGTTTAGCCCGGCCGAACTGGGTCTTGATGAGGATAGCATACGGAAATCGTTGCCACCGTTGCACTTGCCCCCGCCCCAAAATTTAGTGATTGATGTCGACTCGTTTAGTTTTTGTGCCAAGCATACTATGATTGGACTATTAAAGACTGGGGGAACTGTCCACCGGGTCAATTTGCATCTGCGAAATGGCCAGAGAACAGAATTTGTATTCGACTCGCCCGATCCTAGAACCAAGGATTTCAATTTGCAAGCCTATCTTTTCACGCAAAAAGTGTTGAACGGCGTGGTGCCTCCAGCTTTCCCCGACCTCGAATCCTTCTCACCGGTAATGTTGAAACAGGTGTTCCAAACCTACTGGAAGGTCATAGCGTGTGAAGGTTTTTATTATACTGAATTCTCGCGCTCGCATCCTGAGCTTTCCTCGGATGAAAAAAGAAGGACTTGGAATTTTGCTAAGTACCTGCGCGGGCGTAAATAGACTTTCAACTAGCCCATCTGCCCCAAAAGCCCTATTTTTGCGGCTGCGTTTTGCTAACGCGCTCATAATCAAAGATGATCACTCTTTCCAACATATCTCTCCGCTACGGCAAGCGGGTACTTTTTGAAGACGTAAACGTCAAATTTACCGAGGGCAATTGCTACGGCATTATCGGGGCCAACGGGGCGGGCAAGTCCACCCTGCTCAAAATCATGGCGGGTGAAATGGATGCTACCACGGGCGGTGTGGCCATTAACAAAGGCGCGCGCATGGCCGTGCTCAAGCAAAACCACTTTGAGTACGACCAAGTGCCCGTGTTGCAAACCGTGCTCATGGGCTATCCCAAACTCTGGGCCGTGATGCACGAGAAGGAGGCCATTTACGCCAAGCCCGACTTTGGCGATGCTGACGGCGTGCGGGCCTCCGAACTGGAAGCGGAGTTTGCCGAAATGGACGGCTGGAACGCCGAGAGCGACGCGGCCAGCCTGCTGAGCGCCCTGGGCATTGCCGAAGACAAGCATTACCGCCTGGTGAGCGAACTGAACGGGGCCGAAAAGGTAAAAGTGCTGTTGGCCCAGGCCCTGTTTGGCAACCCGGACATTCTGCTGCTCGACGAACCCACCAACGACCTGGACGTGGAAACCATCACCTGGCTCGAGGACTTTTTGGCCGAGTTCCGTAACACCGTGATCGTGGTTTCGCACGACCGCCACTTTTTGGACGCCGTTTGCACCCACGTGGCCGATATCGACTTTGGCAAGGTGCAGCTTTATGCGGGCAACTACACCTTTTGGTACGAGTCGAGCCAACTGGCCCTGCGCCAACGCAGCGAACAGAACAAGAAAAACGAAGACAAGCGGAAGGAGTTGATGAGCTTTATCGAGCGGTTCAGTGCCAACGTGGCCAAGTCGCGCCAGGCCACCAGCCGCCGTAAAATGTTGGAGAAACTCAACGTGGACGACATCCAGCCCTCCAACCGCAAATACCCGGGCATCCAGTTCAGCCAAGAGCGCGAAGCGGGCGATCAGATCCTGGAAGTGAAGCACTTGCGGAAAACCCTGGACGACCGCGTTTTGTTCGACCACGTCGATTTTAACGTGCAGCGGGGCGACAAAATCGCGGTCATCTCGCGCGATAGCTTGGCCATTACCGCGTTTTTCGAGATCATCAACGGCGAGCAGCCCGCCGACGAAGGCCAGTTCAGGTGGGGCGTAACCATCAGCAAGGCTTATTTGCCCAACGACAATAGCCGCTACTTTGCCGGGGTGGACCTCAACCTGGTCGATTGGCTCCGGCAGTTTTCCGAGGAGAAGGACGAGTCGTTCATCCGGGGGTTCCTGGGCCGGATGCTGTTCTCGGGCGAAGAGTCGCAGAAAAAAGCCTCCGTCCTTTCCGGGGGCGAGAAGATGC
Source organism: Bernardetiaceae bacterium (assembly GCA_025454895.1). GTDB lineage: Bacteria > Bacteroidota > Bacteroidia > Cytophagales > Thermoflexibacteraceae > JALONO01. The sequence continues at coordinate 1,940 of JALONO010000265.1, read as the reverse complement.
GCTGCATGATCTCCCGGCTCATTTTGAGCAAGGCTAACCTGCTGGTGCTCGACGAGCCAACCAACCACCTGGATTTGGAGTCGATCACCGCGTTCAACAACGGCCTTAAAGCCTACCGGGGCACGGTGCTGTTCGCCTCGCACGACCACGAGTTTGTGCAAACCGTGGCCAACCGCATCGTGGAGCTTACGCCCCGGGGCATCATCGACCGCCAAATGAACTACGACGACTACCTGGCCGACGAGAAAATCAAAGCCCTGCGCCAAAGCATGTACGCCTAGCGGATACAAACAGGTGAATTGGGGGTAAACCGATTTTACCAGGCACTTCGGTTCTTGTATGCTTGAATGATAAAATTTTAAGTCATTGATCTTTAATTTAGTATGATCAAAAACTTCGTTGAGGAATTGCGCTGGCGCGGCATGTTGCACGACTGCACCCCCGGCACCGAGGAGCAGCTCAACCGCGAAATGACCACTGCCTACATCGGCTTTGACCCCACGGCGGCCTCGCTGCACGTGGGCAACCTGGCCACTATTATGCTGCTGGTGCATTTTCAGCACTGCGGGCACCGGCCGGTGGCCCTGGTGGGCGGGGCCACTGGCATGGTGGGCGACCCCTCCGGCAAAAGCGAGGAACGCAAGTTTTTGGACGAGGAGACCCTGCGCCACAACCAAGCCGGGATCAAGGCCCAGTTGATGCATTTTTTAGACTTTGGCGATGCGCCCAATGCCGCGCTAATGGTCAATAACTACGATTGGTTCAAGGGCATGGGTTTTTTGGAGTTTTTGCGCGAAGCGGGCAAATACCTCACCGTCAACTACATGATGGCCAAAGACTCCGTGCAGAAACGGCTCGAGACGGGCATCTCGTTCACCGAGTTCAGCTACCAGTTGCTCCAGGGCTACGACTTCTATTATTTGTACAAAAACCAGGGCGTGAAACTGCAAATGGGCGGCTCGGACCAGTGGGGCAACATCACGACAGGCACCGAGCTGATCCGCCGCAAGCTGGGCCGCGACGAGGCCGATGCCTTCGCCCTCACCACTCCGCTGCTCACCAAGGCCGACGGCAGCAAGTTTGGCAAGTCGGAGAGCGGCAACGTGTGGCTGGACCCCAAGCTCACCTCGCCTTACAAATTTTACCAGTTTTGGCTCAACGCCGCCGATGAGGACGCGAAAAAACTCGTGCGCGTGTTCACCCGGCTGGACCGCCCCACCATCGAAGGCCTCGAGGCCGAGCACCAGGCCGATCCCGGCAAGCGGCTGCTGCAAAAAACCATTGCCGAAGACGTTACCGTGCGCGTGCACGGCCGCGCTGCCTACGAGGGCGCGCTCAACGCCTCGCAAATCCTGTTTGGCAATGCCCCCACCGAGGCCCTGCAAGCCCTCGATGCCGCCACCTTTGCAACGTGGTGGACCTGCTGTCCGTGGCCACCCAAAACGTCATCTTCCCCTCCAAAGGCGAAGCCCGCAAAATGCTCCAAGGCGGCGGCGTGTCGGTCAATAAAGTCAAAATCGACGAAAAGGCCGCCCCGGCCGACTTTGCCCTGCTGCACGGCCGTTACCTGTTGGTGCAACGCGGCAAAAAGCACTACTTCCTCATCGAGGTTGGTTAGTCGTCCCTCCGCAAAATCCGCTCCGGGAAGGCCTGATCGCCTTCCCTTTTTTCTTTTGTGGTTTCGGCGCCAGGCCGGGCGGGGTTTACATAGCTGCCCCCGGTGCGGTGCGCTCCCGTGCGCGGGCCCCAACCCCAGCGTTCCCGCGGTCCGACGACTAGGCGCCGGGCGGGGCCTTGGAGCTGCTTTTCAGGACTTTCTATAATGTACCCCATTTTTCGGGCAGCAAATTAAGGTGAACTTTATTTAACTTTACCTTAAAATAATACAAAAAATGGCTATTAAGAAAAAAAGACGCCTGCACGACGCGGCGTTCAAGGCC
>JALONO010000264.1 GCA_025454895.1 Bernardetiaceae bacterium | reverse complement strand
CGGTTCTCCAGGGCGGTGGGCAGCTCGTCCCGGCCCAAAAAGTCGGTGATGGGCTTGTCGTACTCGTCGATCAGGATGGCCACCTGGCCCTGCCGCTGGCAGAGCTTCTCGATCAGTTCGGTGTGCTTTTCCTTGAGCGTGGGGGCCTGCAGCCGGATGCCGAAGCCCTGGCCGATCCTGATCAGCTCGTCGCTGAGCGAGGCGGTGAGGGTGCGCTCGCGGGTGTCCAGCCGGGCAAAGCTCAGGTGGATGACCGGGCTGGTGCGGGCCCAGTCCACCCGCCGTCTTGTCGATATAGACGTACCCGCCCCGGCGCAGCTCGCCGAAATCCTGGATGCCGATGGGGTATTTCTGGATCATGGGGTAAAGGTAGGCAAAAAACTGGGGATGAGGAGCAATGGGAGACACCGTGGCCTAGGCCCCGCACCGGAACGTCAACTTCGTCGGAAACTGTGCAAGTTCAGTATCCTAATGATCAATGACCAAAATAAAAAAGGCCCCAAATGAACCGGGAAACGGGCCACTAACGTAGGGCCTCGGCCACTTCGGCGGCGGTGGGCACGTCGTTGTAGTGCCACTTGCCTTTCACGGTCCCGTTTTGGAGTAAAAAAATGCCGGGATCGGAGCGCATGATGGTTTTCAGCATTTTACCGTCCGCAAAATAATAGGGCGTGGCCAGTTGCACCTCGTGCCGGAAAACCTCGAACGCTTTGCCATCAGAGCTGGTAAAAGTTACCACTTCCACGTTTTTGACCTGGGCCAATAACTGGTTGATGCGGGCGAAGCTGGCCCGGTCGGCCTTGGCCACGTTGTTGACGGTGATAATGAGCTTGTTACCCGTGAGCGAGGCGGGGGCAAAGTCGCTGGTGGTGTCGTTCCAAAGGCGGTAATCCACGATGCGGGGCGTGCAACGCTCGGCATTTTGCACCAGCATGGTATCAAATTCGTAGCCGGGGTCTTGCGGGTACTCGGTAAGCTCCACCTTCTTTCCATCTTTCTTCATCACGTACAAGTACTGGCACGGCTCTGCGGGCTTTTGCAGCGTGGGGATGTGGTTGCCAACTTTGTAAACCCGGAAATCGATAAAAGGTAAATGGGCAATGGCCCAGTAGGCCACCCCCAACGAACCGACTAAGGCCAAGCCAGTGAAAGTGGCCCCGGCCCAGCCGCTGCGCCAGTTCAACTGGTTTCGTTGCCACCACAGCGCGCCAATGAGCACGAGCAAGGCCACGTCTTTATAAAACGACTGCCAGGGCGTGAGTTTGATGGCGTCGCCAAAACAGCCACAATCGGTTACTTTGTTATAAAAAGCGGAGTAAAAAGTAAGGAAAGTAAAAAAAACGATTAACCCCAACAGCGACCAGAGGGTGAATTTGGGCCGATAGCCCACTAGCAAAGCCACGCCCAGCACTACTTCTAACACGCACATGGCCACCGCAATGGGCAGGGCAAAGGGGGTGAAACGCTCGAAAATCGTCCCAAAATCTTGAGCAAACACCTGGAAATATTCTTCCATTTTAATTTGGGTGCCCACCGGGTCATTAATTTTGATGAGGCCGGAAAACACAAACAGCCCTCCTACCAAAACGGCCAGCAAACGGTTGAGGAACGCCATGCGAAACAGTCGGTTAATTACCTGCGAAGATAACCCCGGCTTGGCGGATTTGCGCGCGGGCAAGTGCCACCACCGGCTTTGCCGAGGATGCCCCACCGAGGGTAAAATGATCGGCAATGTTCGCTAACTTGCTCGCAATTAAGCCTTAGCTGGTTTCGTTATTCCGAAAAAACTACGATGGACCGCCGCGATTTTCTCCGTTCCTGCTCGGCCGCTACCGCGCTGTGGGCGGGCCGCCCGCTCAGCAGCCTGGCCTTCGCGCCGGGCGGGGCCGGGTTCAACCAAGAAATCTTCGTGCTCATTTCGCTGCGCGGGGGGATGGACGGCCTGCACGCCCTAGGCCCCCTGGGCAACGCCGACTACGCCGCTGCCCGCCCGGCCGAGCTGCGGGTTACCGATCCAACCGGGCTGGTACTCAAAAATGCCCCGGCGGGTTTAGCCCTGCACGCCAAAGCCGCCCCGTTCAAAGAACTTTACGACGCTGGTCGGCTGGCCTTGGTTCACGCCTGCGGCCTCACCAACGGCACCCGCAGCCACTTTGAGGCCATCGATTTGATGGAAAAGGGCTTGCCCAAGGCCCAAAACCTGCGCACCGGCTGGCTGGCCCGCTATTTGGCAGCGGCGGGCGGCCCGGCGGCCCCTCCCCTGGGCGCGGTAGCCAGCAGCGGCGAGTTGCCCCGCAGCCTGCTGGGTTACGGCCCGGCGGTGTCGGTGCCCTCGGTGGGCGAGTTCAGCGTCCAGGGCGACCCTCGGCTGGCCGGGTTGCTGCGCTCGCTTTACCAAGGCAGTACCCCCATGCACTTGGCCGCGCAAACAGCATTGGCCGCCGTGCGCACCGTCCAGGGCAAACTGCCCAAAAACACCAACGGCGAGGCCAGCGAGTACCGCACCAACGCCCCCTACCCCACCGAATGGTACGCCAACGACCTGAGCCAGGCCCTGAAGAACCTGGCCCAGCTCATCAAACTTGACGTGGGGTTGCACGTGGCTACCGTCGACTTTGGCGGGTGGGATACCCACGAGGGCCAAGCCTACCGTTTCCCGCAGTTGCTGGAAGCCCTGGCCCGGGCCGTAACCGCCTTCTACAATGACCTTGCTGCTTACCACCCCCGCCTCACGGTGGGCATCATGAGCGAGTTTGGCCGCCGCCTGCGGGCCAACCAAAGCAACGGCACCGACCACGGCCACGGCAACGTGATGTGGCTGCTGGGCCAAAACGTGGCCGGGGGCCGCGTGTATGGCCCCTGGCCCGGCCTGGCCACCGACCAGCTCGACAACCGGGTGGACCTGGCCGTTAGCACCGACTACCGAACCGTACTGGGCGAAGTCCTCGTCAAGCTCTTCAAAACAAACAGTTTACCCCAAATTTTCCCTGAGTTTGCCCCTCGGCCCTGGCTGGGCGTAGTAAAGAACTAACCGGGGCTAATCACGATCGGCCCCAGTGCCCGCTCGGTAAGCAGAGGGCGTTAATGATTAAATGGATTGCCCCATCTCATTATCAAGCATTTACAAGACAGAGAACTTGCAATCCCTATTTGATGTTGACATGGGACTGATGCCTCAAGTATTTTTAGGCAAAATATTTCAAAACCAATACTTTACGATTGCAGATTTAAAGTGAGAAATCGGGGCCGCAAACCCACTGGCTTGGGGCAATGGTTCGGCCTGGGGCGTAGTGGTATCAAACTTAGTTACCATGACCAGGGCAGCAATGCTGATGGCGATCATGCCAATGTACAAAAACGCATCGGCGTAAGTCATCCCCTCGGCTTTGAATAAAAAACCGAACAACATGCCACCCAGGTTACCGCCCGCTCCCACTACCCCGCTCACCACACCCAACTGCCGGGGGTTGATAAACGGCACAATGGCATAAGTAGCCCCGTTGGCCATTTTCAAAAACAGCGCAAACGAAAGCATGGCCGCTACGGCTAAACCCAAATGGCCCGACTGCGCGAACCAGATGAGGGCGGTTCCTTCCAATAGCAACATCCCGGCCAGCAGCCAGCCCTTGCCCTTGATGCCGTACATCCGCCCCACCCGGTCGGCCGCGATGCCGCCCATGGCCCGCGCAAAAATGTTCATGAACCCGAACACGCCCGCCCAAAAACCGGCCGTAGTTTGATCTAGCCCAAAAGTGTCAACAAAATAGAGCGAGGCCACGTTGTCGAACGTGATTTCCATGCCGAAGCACACCGCGTAGGCCAAGGCCAAGGCCCACACCCGCCAGTCGGCCAGGCAGGCCCAGGGGTTGGCCACCGGCTCCGGGGCTTGGCGGGCCTGCTTCAAGTCGGCAAAATTGCCCGCCGGGGTGTCTTGGGTGTACTTATAATATAGCCAGGCCATGAGCAACATCAGCCCGCCTGGGGCAATCATGGCCAAACGCCAGGCTTCGCCTTTGGTGTAGCCCAGGCCCACTATCAGGGCAAACACCAGGGGCATCACCATGTTGGTAATGCCGCCGCCCAGGTTGCCCCAGCCGCCCGCCACCGCATTGGCCGTGCCCCTAATTTGGGGGGCAAACATCATGGAGGTGTGGTACTGGGTAACCACAAAACTGGCCCCGATTACGCTGATGGCCAGCCGGAACAGCAAAAATGTCTCATAACTATTGGCCAGGCCCACCAAAAAAACCGGCAACGAGCCAAAAACCAGCAGCCCGGTGTAGGTAAGCCGAGGCCCCCACACATCGCACAGGCGGCCGATGATGAGCCGGGCCAGCACCGTGGCCGAGACCGAAGCAATGATCAGGTTCCCGATCTGCCCTTTGGTAAGGCCCAGGTCTTCCCGAATGCTGGGCATGAGCGGGGCCAAGCCAAACCAACCGAAAAAACAGACAAAAAACGAAAGCCAGGTGAGGTGAAAAGTACGCATTTGCACACCCGACAGGCGCAAAACGTTCAGTTTCTCGAGAGGTTGGGGGGAGGTGAGCATCAAAAAAGGGAAGGATTAAAAAAAGGAGATTTCATTTTCCGCCCCAAAAAACGGCAGTTTTCATAAAAAAAAGCTGCCCTAACCCAAAATCTCCTTAAAAAAAACAGGATGTTCAAGAGCAGATGCCTTAACTATAACCATAACAGGTTAAATTTTAAACCCATCCCATTTCGGCCAGTCTCCCAATTTATCTTAAAAATGTAACCTTTGCCCTGGTGGGCGCATTATGCTGGCAAAGCCGGGCCAATTACCCGCCGCTTCACCCATGCACCAATCAGAGCGGGCCATTGCCGAAGAAAACGACATCGTGGAACGGGCTAAGACTAACCCGGAGGTGTTCGGCTTTTTGTATGAAAAGTACTACCGGAGCATTTTCGTGTTCATCGACCGGCGGGTGGAGGACCGGCAAACGGCCGACGACCTGACCTCGCAGGTGTTTTTGAAGGCCATGCTCAACCTGCCCAAATACCAGTTCAAGGGCCTGCCGTTCTCGGCGTGGCTATACCGCATTGCCAGCAACCAGATCAACGAATTTTACCGAAATTCGCACCAGAGCCGGGTGGTGAGCTTGGACGACACCCACCTGGAGCGACTGTTTGGCGAAGCGGGCGAAACCGCCCACCGTGACCGGGCCAACTTGGTGCGCCATCTGCTGGACCAACTGGAACCCGCCGAAGTGCAGCTGCTCGAACTCCGCTTTTTTGAAGACCGACCATTTAAAGAAATCGCTTATATTTTGGACATTACCGAAAACAACGCCAAAGTAAAAACCTATCGGATTTTGGAGAAACTCCGCAAACTGTTGAACCTAAACGAAGGCTAAAATATATTTTAAAAATTCATCTTAATATATTGATTAAAAGTTATTTACGTAGTTAACTTGAATTATCAAAAATCATCTATTATGAAGAAAAAAATCATCTTACCCTGTTCATAAAAAATTAGACATTTTACCTTTGCTTTTGGCAGTTTTCTCCAAAGTAATCAATTGGTTTATTGTTACTTCTTAGGATAAGAAATTTCCAAAAATACCTGAAAAAGACAAAAAAAGTGGCCGAAAAGTATCGCCTTAAAATCAACCCGCCGCCGCCAACCGACGAGGAAATTGCCGCCCGCAAAAACTTTGACCGGGTGCTGGGCCAGTATCGCCGCACGGCCAAGTCGCGCTCGCTGCACGACACCATTTCCCGGCTCAACAAGAGCGTCCCGGTGTTTATTTTGATGCTTTTGCTAGCCCTGCTCATCGTGTATTTTGGCCAAGTGATGCGGCGGCGCAACCAACCTGCGCCCAAGCCCGCGCCCACCCAAACTGGGCTAAACCCGGCCACGGCACGGGGAGCCGCCCCCGACCAGTTGCCTTTGTCGCTCGCCGTGGCTTAACCACTCGCCTTACGCGCCCGAACCCTTCCAAAACAGCCCGAAAAAGGCGATGCCCAAACCAGCGAGGGTTAGTTCAACTTTGTGGTTACTTTTGGGCACGCCGAGCAGAGTGGCTGGCGGCATTTTTTTCCCTAAACTATAATACGATGCACCACGGTTTTGGGCGACTGACCCTAGGTTTACTGTTACTTGGCTGGCTCACGAGTTGCGCCAGCCTGCCCAATTTGCAAGGCTTTGCCGAAGAAAGCGGCCGGATGAGTTCGGCCATCCAAAAGGGCTACGTGCAGGCGGAAACCGGGCTGGCCCGGGCCGATACCGCCCGGGCCAGGCGGCTGCGCCAAGTGTGGCAGCCCACCCAACAGGGCCTGAGCGCGCTGGTGGCCTACGCCGATGCCCTGGCCAGCCTGGCCGCCAAAGGCAACGACAACGCCAAAACGGCCAAGGAATTTGCCAGCAAGTTCGAGCGGGCCACCAAATCGGTTACCAGCTTGATCCCCGTGGCGGGCCTGGCCTCGGGCGAGATGACCCGGCTGGTGGAGGTGGTTTCCCGCCAGTTGATCGTGATGAAAACCCAACGAACGCTGAGCCGGGCCGTGCGCGAGGCCGTGCCGGTGGTGGACCAGATGGTGAAAATCATCGACCTGAATTTGCAAGACCTGGCCCTGATCCACGCCGAGGCCACCGAGCAGCAAATGACCCGCACTTGGCTGCGCTACTCGGCCGTGGCCAAGGCCCACGAGGCCAAAACCGAGGAAGCGAAGGGCGGCCTCAACGAACTGGCCGCCATTTCGCGTTACCGCAACACCCGCAAACGAATGCACCTGGAGGAGGTGCAACTGCCCCCCGGCCCCGACAGCACGCTCGACCGGCGGTTGGCCGACCGCGAAAAGGCCCTCAACGCTTTGAGCGGGGGCATCGATGCCTCCATCAAAGCCCTGGACAATGCTTATAAAGATTACCAAAAAGCCACTGCCGAACTGAACGAGCAGCTTAACCAGGGCCGAGCCTTGATTTACGGCAGCCGCGATGCCCTGGCCGCCTGGAACCGCACCCACGGCGGCTTGGAAGAAAGCCTGGCCCTCCGCCATGCGTTTAGCGTGCAAGAACTGGTGGCCACCGTGCAAAACATGTATCAACTTTACGATTTTTACCAACAACCCGCGCGCCCGAGCGCCCCTGCCCGATGAAAAGCATAGACTGGAACGCCCACGAAACCTCGGCCGACTGGGCCATGACCTTGCAATATTTACTGGACGAGTCGAAAGTAGCCGTTAAAACCGCCAACCAGGCCGAAAAACAAGCGATTAAGAGTGCGCTTTTGCAATTTTCGCGCAGCGGGGGGCCTTCCAAGCTCTGCGAAACGGCGGCCAAGGCCAGCCTCGACCTCTCCAACAGCCTAATTGACGATGCCCTGGCCGCCATTGAGGAGCGAAACGCCGAGTTGCAACAGCTCACCGGCGCGCTCAAAGGCACCACCCAAGACGTGAAAAACGCCCAAACGTTGATCCAACTCCAGGTGGGCAAAATTTTGCAGAGCATGGACTACGCCGCCAAAACCGTGGGCATTTTGCAAGAAGTTCACCAAGAGGTAAAACAGGTGGACAAAGCCCTGGCCGACCGCGTGAAAAGTGTATTGGACTCGATGCAAGAGCTGCGCACCGTGGCCCAAAATTTCAAAAAGGAGGTGGTAGATAACCCAAAACCCGCCTAATCAAATGAATAGCAACGACCTGCGTTATCCAATCGGTCAGTTTGTGAAGCCTGCCCAAGTGGATGCCCCTACCCTAGCCCAGTGGATCGAGGACATTGCCCAACTGCCCGCCCAAATGGCCCAGGCCGTGGTGGACCTCGACGATGCACAACTGGATACTCCCTACCGCCCGGCGGGCTGGACTTTGCGCCAGGTAGTCCACCACACCGCCGACAGCCACCTGAACGCCCTTTGCCGCGTGAAGCTGGCCCTCACGGAGGAAAACCCCACCATCAAACCCTACGAGGAGCAACTTTGGGCCGACCTGCCCGACTACCAATTGCCCGTGGACGTTTCGTTGGAACTGCTGGCCCAACTGCACCGCCGCTGGGCCTATTTGCTGCGCCACTTACCTGCCGAAGCCTGGGCGCGCACGTTTTACCACCCGGCCAGCCAAGCCACCTCCCGGCTCGACATCGCTACGGGCATGTACTCGTGGCACGGGCGGCATCACCTGGCCCATATCACCCACTTGCGCCAGAGGATGGGCTGGTAATGCTCTCGTAACCTTAGGCTAGTGAATAAAAGTTTGTTAATCAGTCTTTTACGTTCAAAATTAAGGATGAATTGATCTTGACCAGCATTTTGGGGCTAGCTACCCCCCAACAGGTTGGCCGGATCGGTGCGCAGCAGCGAACAGTGCCAGCGGGACTCTTGCCAATCATCCCCTACCTTTTTCCAAATAATGGTGGCCACACAATAAAATTTGCCGATAAAGCCACTGACTTCCAGGCTTTGGCAAAAGTTCAACACCGAGTAGCCCATCTCGGCAGTAATATCGGAACTGGTCTTGGCTTGTAGGGTGTCCAACTTGGCAAACAGGCTGTGGAACCAGTGCTCCCACTCTTGCCGGTTGGCCACCACCACATTTTTACCTTGGGTGTCGAGGTCGATGATGCCAAAATCATCGTCGCAGATCTGTGCCAAACGGTCGAAATTGTGGGTGCTGACGCACTCCAGCATGGCAACTGTCAAGTCAAAAAAAGGGAGGTGGGCAAAATCTGCCGCCGCCCCTACATTCGGAGTAACTTTATTCATTGGTAAATAGTCATTAAAAAACCCGCGCAGCCATGGCCGCGCGGGTTTTTGAGGATGGTTAAACGGCCAATTTGGCTTTTTCGGCTTCGGTGGCACCTTTGGCGATGCTGTACACCACCAGGCCAAACCCAATCTTGTTGATTGCGTCGGCAATATTATAAGCCAGGTCCACGGGCGACGCTTTGGTCAAATCCACGCCTTCGGCCAGCCCGCTCAGCAGGTTGCCGGGGAGCAGCATGTAACCAATGGGGTAGATTGCCCAGCCCACCAGGGTAAACCAACGCAGAACATTATAACCTGACTTCACCACTTCGCTAGTGGAGGCTTTGGCCAGCTTGGCCGCTTCGCCCGCGTAGATTTCGTAAATGATCAAGCCCCAGCCCAGGGTAGAAATAATGCCCCAGAGCACGTTCTGGTCGGGCACCACGGCCTCGCCAATGTAGCCGGCCACCAGCATCACGATCGAGCCCAGGATAAGGCGGGT
>JALONO010000263.1 GCA_025454895.1 Bernardetiaceae bacterium | reverse complement strand
GCGGTACAGGCGGTCGGTGCTTTTGCCGGTGCCGTCGCGCCGCTGGCCCAGGGGCAGGTTGCGGTCGTAGGCTTCCAGCGCGTTGTTGAGCAGGTACACATCCAGGTCGCCGTCGAGATCGTAGTCAAAAAAAGCGGCTTGGGTCGAATACGAGCGGTCGGCGAGGCCCGCCGCCCCGGCCTGGTCTTGGAACCGGGGCACCCCGCCCACCGCCCCGCCCTGGTTGATCAACAACTGGTTAGGGGCCTGCTTGGCCCGGTCTGGGTGGGCCGTACAAAGATAAATGTCCAGCCAGCCGTCCTGGTTCACGTCAGCCAGGGCTACCCCGGTGCTCCAGTGCGGGGTTCGCAGGCCCGCTTGGGCGGTTACGTCTTCAAATTTAAAATCGCCCCGGTTCAAATACAGGCGGCTGGGCACTTGGTTGCCGCTAAAAAACAGGTCGGGCAGGCTGTCGTTGTTAAAATCGCCCACGCCCACGCCCGCCCCGTTGTAAATGTACTCGTAGGTGACCACGTTAAAACTATCGCTTTCGGTGATGGCGTTGTTGAAAGTTACGCCCGTGCGGGCGGCGGGCATGCGCTCGAACAAGGGGTGTTCAGTCGGCCCGCAAGCCGCCAACCCGCAGACCATCAACATAAAAACCCAACCGATCAGGCGACCCACTACCGGGGCGGACAAAAAGTGTCGCATAAGCGAAAGAGTGGGAAAAGAGGACAATTCTAGCACCCAAAACTGGGGTTTCGACCAGCTAAAATGCCAATCCTATAAAAACATCCCTCCCCCAGGCCAAACGCCTGAGGGAGGGGCAAAACAACCGACCGGCTAGAAACCGGGGTTTTGTTGCAAACTAGGGTTGGCGTTGATCTCGACCTGGGGGATGGGCAGGGCGTATTTTTGGTCGTTCCAGGTGAGGGCGCCGCTGGTAACGCGCTGATAATAAGCCGCTTCTTGGGCCCCGATCCGCCAGCGGCGCACATCAAACCACCAGTTGGCGTTCTCGCCGAACAGCTCGATAAACAGCCGTCAAACTGGCATAGTCGCGCGGCGAGGGAGCATCCACGGGCAGGCTGTAAGCCCGGCGGCGCACTTTATTGACCTGCTCCAACGCGGCGGCGTTCTCGCCGGTAGCAGCCAGGGCCTCGGCGTACAGCAGATGCACATCGGCCATCCGCAGCCAGAACACATTGCTGCCCACGCCTAGGTTCAGGCTCCAAAACGACTTGTCGGTAATGGTAAACTTGCGCAGGCTCCAAGCGTTGGTGGGGTCGGTATTGTTCTCAAACCGGTTTTTCACCACCAGGGCGGCCCGGTCGTCGACGAGCAAGTTATCCACGTGGGGTTGCAGGCCGCACACCCACAGGCGCGGGTCCACCAGCGACTGCTCGCGGGCCCGGCGGGCGAAGCCCAGGTAAGTGCTGGGGTCGGTGGGCGTGCCCAGTTCGGCCCGGAGGGTGTCGGCATTGCGGGTAAAGCGGCCCTGGCGGTTGCGCAGGCGGCTCTCGTTGGGGATCCGGGGAAAATTGTAGCCAAACCGGAGCAGGCTGCGTTCGTGGATAAAGAAGTTGCCGAAACCGTTAGCGGCCGCGTCGCCGTCGGGGTGGGGTTGTAGTTGATCTCGAACAGGGTCTCCTCGTTGGGGCGGTTGTTACTGTTGAACATGTCGCGGTAAGTAGCGTAGGGTACCAGCCGCTTACCGCTCCGGTCTATCACTTCTTTGAGGTAGATTTTGGCACTGTCCCACTTTTGGTTGTAGGTATAGACTTTGCCCAAAAAGCCTTTGACGGCCCAGATGCCCACGCGGGCGCGCTCGCCACCTTCCCAGGTTTTGCCGGCCAGCAGGGTTTCGGCCCGGCGCAGGTCGCTGGTAATGAAGTTCCAGGTTTCGCCGAGGGTGGCCCGGCGCACCTGGGTTTCGGTCAGGCTGTTGGCCACTCGGGTGATGATGGGCACGCCCAGTCGGCCCGCATCGGCGGTGGTGAACGAGGTTTCGCCAAAGAAATTGACCAACCAGTAATAGTTCCAGGCCCGGATGAACCGGATTTCGCCCTCGCGCCAGTTGAGCAGTTGGCGGTTGGCCTCGCTCAGGTTGGGCGCGGTGGTCCGGTACCGCTCAATGGCCGCCAGGGTGGCGTTGGCCTTGCCCACGTTTTCGTAATGCTTGGCCCAGATGTCGCGCACGTCGTTGGAGTTGCTGTTGAACGCGATTTGGCAACCCGCGTTAAAGTCATTGTCACTATACCCTTGGTCGGCGTAGTGGGTAACCCCGTAGCCCACCCGGGCCTGGGGGTAAGCATCGTAAAACCCGTTGCGCAAACGGCCGTAATTGTCCATCACCAGCAAGTCCAAATCCTCCAGTTTAGTGGGAAAATTATCGGTGGTAAGGGCGTTGGGGTTGGTGGTGTCCAAGAAAGAGCGACCGCAGGCCACTAGCAGCAATCCGCCCACCAGGCCCGCCAAGGCCAGTTGGGCAAACGACTTATAATTGGTTTTCGTTTTCATAAACCAGTGTTGTTAAAAGCTTGATGGGGAAACAGTTAGTTAAAATTCAATGTTTAAACCCAGCGAATAAAGGCGCGATAAAGGATAGCGTTGGTTGGCATTGTCAATCCCGCGCGAACGGGGGCTACCAGCCGTGGCCGTTTCGGGGTCAATCCCGGTGTAGCGGGTGAAGGTGAGCAAGTTATCGGTCATGACAAACACCCGCGCCGAGGTCATTTTGAGCTTGCTGATCACGCTTGCGGGCAGGGTGTAACCAATTTGCAGGTTTTTGAGCCGCAGGAACGAGCCGTTTTCCACGTGGTAACTCGACACCTGGCCCCAGTTGGCGATGTTGGCCCGGGGCACGTCGGTAATGGGGCCGCCCCCAAAGCCGGAGGTCTCAAAAATCCTGGCCGTGCTGTTGTAATCGTTGAAGAAGAAATGCTCAAACGCCGACATGGGATTGTACACGTCCACCCCTTGCACGCCGATGAAGAACAGCCGGAGGTCCAACCCCTTCCAGCCCCCGTTAAGGGTGATGCCGTAGGTGAGCCTGGGCCACGGGTTACCGATAAACGTTTTGTCGTTGTCGTTGATGGTACCGTCGCCGTTTAGGTCGCGGTAGATCAGGTCGCCAGCGGCGGGCCGCTCGTTATTGGCAAACGAAAGGGTGGGGCCGTTGCGGGCGGCATCGGCGGTTTGATAGACACCGTCCACCAAGTAGCCCCAAAACTGGCCCAGGGGTTGGCCGGGCACGCTGCGGCTGGGCTGCTGGTTGCCGTACACCTCGTTCAAACCGCCGTCGATGATCTGGCCGGTGGTGGAGTTGGGGTCCAGGCTAATGAGTTCGTTGCGGTTAAACGCCCCGTTCACCCCCACGCTGTAAGTAAAGTCGCCAGTTTTGCCTTCGTATTGCAGGGCCAGTTCCAAGCCCGTGTTTCTCATCTCGCCGATGTTGTACTGCACTTCGTTGCCCAGCCCGGCCGAGGGCGGCAGGGGCACGGCGTACAGCATGTCCTTGGTTTGGCGGTTGTACCAATCGATGCTGGCCGTAAGGCGGTTGCCGAAAAAGCCCAGGTCCAAGCCCACGTTGGTCGTCAGCAGCGACTCCCACCGGATGTCGGCGTTGGGCAGTTTGTTGCTCAGGCCAAATCCGCCCGCTTTGCCCCCGCCTAGGTCGGCGGCGAAGCCCTGCCGGAAATCGCCCACGAACAAAAAGCTGCCGATGCCCTGGTAGTTGCCCAACCGGCCGTAGCTCACGCGCAACTTGGCGTTGGACACCACCTCCAGGTTTTTCATAAATGCCTCTTCGGTGATTTTCCACCCGGCCGACACCGAGGGGAACACCCCGAACCGGTTGTTGGGGCCAAAAATGTTGGACACCCCGTCGCGCCGGATGTTGAATTGGAGCAAGTACTTGTCTTTGAACGCATAGTTGACCCGCGCAAACTGCGACAACAACCGGAAACTGTTATCGCCCCCGGCAAATGGCCGGTTCAGGTTATCGTTTTGGATCAAGTTGAAGTTGGTTTGCCGGTCCAGCAAGGCAAAATAAGAGCGGCCCCCGATGTTGGAGTTCTCGGCGCGGCGGGCCTCGTAGCCCACCAGGCCGTTGAAATCATGGTCGCCGACCTTTTTGGTGTAGCTGAGCGTGTAGTTGGCCAGCAGTTGCCGGGCGGTGCCAAAGTCTTTGCCAAACGTGGTTTGGGCCTGGGGCCGCTGCACTTGACCAAAGTCGAAGGCATACTCATAATAATAGCTGTTGAAATGATCGATGTTGGCTCCCAGGTTGGTGCGGAACTTCAGCCCATCGATGATCTCCCAGTCTAGGTAAGCCGACAAGTTGGCCGCGTAGGCCCCGTTGAGACGGTAAGTGGAGTAAGCATCACCCACGGCGTTGCCCCGTTGCGACTCCTGGTCGCGGCCCCAACCGCCTAGCGGGTTGGTGGGGTCATACACGGGCACCAGCGGCGAGTTGCGGAAATTCACCGGGCCTTGGTTAGGAATGATGGGCGGGGCATCTTGGGTAAATGTGCCGTACAGGGTTTGGCCAATTTTGAGCCGTTTGCTCAGGTTGTGCTCCGAGTTGAGGCGCAGCGTGTAGCGTTCCAGCCAGTTGTTGATCCGCACGCCGTCTTGCCGCTGGTAGTTGGTGGACAGGTAGAAGCTCGACTTGGCCGTGCCGCCCGACACGTAGGCGGTGTAGTTTTGTTCCTTGCCCTGGGTGTAAATCTCGTCCAGCCAGCGGGTGTCGGGCAGGGCCGAGGGGTTGGGGAAGGCACTGGCCGGCCGGCCGTTGGCGATCTGGGCGCGGATGTACTCGTCGCGGCCCAGTTGTTCGGGCAAGTTGAACACGTTGCGCACCCCGTAGTTGGCGTTAAAGCCCACCCGCAGCTCGCCCGACTGGCCTTTTTTGGTGGTAATGAGGATCACCCCGCCCGAAGCCTGGGTACCGTAAATGGCGGCCGCGCTGGCATCTTTGATTACCTCGATGCTGGCAATGTCCTGCACGTTAAAATTGAAGCCCGTGCCAAAAAACGGCATCCCGTCCACCACATAAAGTGGAGAAACGCCGCCCAGGCTGCCCGCCCCCCGGATGGTGATGTTGGAATTGGCCCCGGGTTGGCCGCTCTCAGAGGTTACGTACACGCCCGCCACGCGCCCCTGCAAAGCGTCGGTTACGCTGCGCACGGGCAGGTTTTTAATGTCTTCTGATTTTACCGAGGCGATGGAACCCGTTAAATCCGAGCGTTTTTGCTCGCCGTAGCCCACCACCACTACTTCTTGCAGGCTTTTAATATCGCTGGCTAGGGTAACGTTCAGGTCGCTTTGGGTGGTTACGGCCACCTCTTGGGTTTGGTAGCCCACGTAGCTGAACACCAGCGTACCGCCCGCATCGGGGATGCTGAGCTTGAACCGCCCGTCCACATCGGTGGTGGTGCCGCGCACTGTGCCTTTGAGCAAGATGCTCACGCCGGGCAGGCCCGCCCTGGTATCGTCGGTTACGCGGCCGCTCAGGGTGCGGTCGGTGAGCAGGCGGGTCGGTTCCTGGCCCAGGCTGGTCGTTCCGGCCGGGTCAGTCGCCACTGGGCTGCCCAGGTTGGGGTCAGCCGGGGTCTCCTGGGTCGCCTTCGGCTCTTTGGGGGTTTGTTTTACTTTTTGGGGGAAGATAAAATAATACCCCCCGTCGGCAGGCTTGTAACCCAAGCCAATGGGTTGGAGCAGTTGATCTAACTTCTGCTCCAGCGGTTGCTGGCTTTTGACCACGCCCGGATCGGCGATTTTCTGATCCAGCAACTCGGTTTCGTAGATAAACTTGGCGCGGTGCTGTTTCTCCAGTTGGCGCAGGGCTTCGCGCAAAGTCAGTTTGTTTTGCGGCTGGCCGTTCCAAGCCAGCGACTGGGCCGCAATTGGCCCCGAGCCTGCCATTAACAGGCAAACCCAAAGTAAGTAGCGTAACATTAGCGTTCTCATTTTCAATTAATCGGTTGTTTTCGTGTCAAGTATTAGGGGGTGGAAGTAAAGGCCATCACTAAGTGCAGCGTCAACTTAATTTTGGTAAGAAATTTTCCTACTTAACCAAAAGATAATCAAGCGTTTAAGTCTTAAAATAAACACATAAAACTAAATGGTTAAAGCACTAAGGTTGGTTTTCTAAACGCAACCGGTTACCCTGCCGGGTTACCTTGAGGTCAAACGAAGTTTCCAAGGCTTGGAGCAGCAGTTCTAGGTTGGCCAGCGGCACCTCGCCCGTGATGGTGCGGCGGCCAATGCTGTCATCGGCAATTTCTACCTCTAGCCCATAAGTATCGCGCAAAGTCTGGGCTACTTCGGCCAGGGGAGTGCGGTCCAGCACCAAGCGGCGGTCGGTCCAGGCGGTGTGCTGCTCGGCTTTGACCGGCTGGGGCCGGACGACGGACTGGGCTTGGTCCAGTTTCAACATTTGGTTGGGGGCGAGCACCACGGCCGGGCGGGCGGGGTCGGCAAACTGCACCCGCACCTGGCCCGACTGCAACACCACCTGGGCCTTGTGCGGCCGGTTGGCTACTTCAAACTCGGTGCCCAGCACTTCTACCTGAAAACCCGCGCTGGTCATCACGGTAAACTTCTGGTGCTGGGGCTGGTGGCGCACCGCAAAAAAGGCTTCCCCTTCTTCTAAATACACCTCGCGGGGTTGCCCGGAGGCCCAAGAGGCCCGCAGGCGCAGGCGCGAGTGGCCGTTGAGCGTCGCCCGTGAGCTATCGGGCAGCCAGATTTGCCGGGTTTCGCCGTAAGCGGTTTGGTAAACCATGAACTGGTTTTGCCACCACCACCAAACACCCCCGGCCACCAGGGCCAACCACAAACTCGCCGCCCAGCGGCCCCAGCGGGGGCGCAAACGCACCGGTGCGGGCGCGGGGAACCGCTGCGTAAACAACTGCTTGAATTGGGCCAGTTCGGCCGTTTCGTCCACCCGGGGCTGGGCGTGCAGCCGCCAAAACAGTTGTTCAGCTTGCCGGAAAACCGGCTCCTGCTCGGGGTGCTGGGCCAGCCATTGCTGCCAATGGGCCACATCGGCGGCCGGGCCACCCAGGCAGTAATGATGAAACGAGGCCTGGGCCAGGATATCCTCAACAGAAAGTAACATGGAAAAATGGATTAAACACCTGAGCGCATTCGCCCACTATGCTGGGTAGTGGGCTTTACCTCCGTTTTTTCCTAGGCTTTTTCCGAAAAAATTTTGAGGATAGATTAAGTTATTTCGCAAATAATTGACAATCAAATAATTGCAATAAAAACCAATAAAATAAATGTGGTGGAAGCTGCCTCGGAAGGTAGGCAGGGTGCGCTGACGCCAACGCTCAAGGGCCGGGGGCTGCCCACCCTAACCACCCCATCAATACTGGCCCCAGCCCTAGCAACAACTTGCCTCGCAACTTTTTAAGGGCATCGTACACGGTATTGTAGGCGGTTTTGGTGGTCATGCCGGTACGTTCGGCAATTTGCTCGTAACTAAGCCCCTCATAAAACTTGAG
>JALONO010000262.1 GCA_025454895.1 Bernardetiaceae bacterium | reverse complement strand
CAGCAGCAAACCCCCGCCCAGCATCACGGCCGTTACTTGGCTGTTACCCAGCCAGTTTTTCATGAGCCAACCAAAGCCCAGCGAGGCGATGATTTCCGGGATGACGATGAAAAAGTTGAAAATGCCCATGTAAATGCCCAGCTTGGCCGGGGGCAAATGGCGCACCAGCATGGCGTACGGCATGGATAAAATGCTGGCCCAGGCCACGCCCACGCCCGCCATGCACGCAAAGAGTTGGTATTTGTTGGTAGCCAGCCCCACGCTGATGAGGCCCACCGCCCCCACCACCAGGCACAGGCTGTGGGTGGTTTTACGACCCAGCCGCTTGGCCAAGGGTGGCAAGGCAAACGCGAACCCAAAGGTTACCAGGCTGTAAAACGCCGAGCAAAGGCCCGCCCATTCTACCCCCTGGGTGTACAGGGGCGAGCTGGGGCCGGGGGCCTTAAAAATATGAGTAGCCACCGCCGGGGTGAAGTAAAACCACATGAGGAACAAGCCCGGCCAGGTAAAAAACTGCACCAACGAAATTTGTTTCATCGCTTGGGGCATTTGGGCAATGGCCCCAAAAATTTCTTCGGCCCCGGCCAGCAGTCCGGTTTTTTCCATCTTTTCGGCCTCAAAGGCTGCCAGGTCGGTGGGAGGGTACTCTTTGGTAGTGGCCACGGTGTACACCACCGCCCCAATGAAGGCCGCCGCCCCCAGGTAAAACGAGAGCCGCACCGTTTCCGAGATGGCTTGCTCCTCGGCCGCTTTTACGCCGAACCAGTTGGCCATCAGCCAAGGCAGGGCGGAGGCGACCACCGCCCCCAGCCCGATAAAAAAGCTCTGCATCGAGAAACCCTGGGTGTGCTGTTCCTGGGGCAGCATATCGCCCACAAAGGCCCTAAATGGCTCCATGCTCACGTTGATGGAAGCGTCCAGGATCCAAAGCAGGCCCGCCGCCATCCACACCGTGCTGGCGTTGGGCATAAACACCAGGCAAATGGAGGCCAAAATGGCCCCTACCAAAAAATACGGCTTGCGGCGGCCCAGGCCGGTCCAGGTGCGGTCGCTGAGGTAGCCAATCACGGGCTGCACCAGTAGCCCAGTGAGCGGGGCCGCCAGCCACAGCATGGGAATCTCGTCCGGCTGGGCCCCTAGGTACTGGTAAATGGCGCTCATGTTGCTCATTTGCAGCGCCCAACCAAACTGGATGCCCAAAAAGCCGAAGCTCATGTTCCAAATTTGCCAAAAAGAGAGTGTGGGTTTGTGGTTCATTTTCAAGAGTTGTTTTCGGGGCCGAGCGGCCGGGCGTTTTTTTGGCGATTTAGCCGCATTGGGCTAAATTAGC
The DNA here is from genome assembly GCA_025454895.1 of Bernardetiaceae bacterium. Classification (GTDB taxonomy): domain Bacteria; phylum Bacteroidota; class Bacteroidia; order Cytophagales; family Thermoflexibacteraceae; genus JALONO01. Next base: position 4,076 of record JALONO010000262.1, on the reverse strand, counting down.
AAAAAAATACCTACACCGGGCCAAATTGAACGACTGGCCTCGGCTCAGGCGAATGCTTGTAACCTTGTTTTTATGCAAAACTTTACCCGGATGCTGTGGATGGTTGGCTTTCTGCTCACGTTTGTGGTCATCTACCTGGCCTCCAGCGCGGGCTACGGGGTAACCCCGCTCACCGACCGTACCATTTTGAGCGACTCGCGCGACGGGGGCGGTTATTTTACGGGCAGCCGGAGCATCCGGGGCGGGGGCATGCGCTACGGCAAGTAGCCCGCCGCACCGCTAAATCAACTAACTTGCAGGCCCAAACGGGGCGTTTCTACCAAAAAGTGATCTCCCCGTTCGGTTGTTGGCGATTATTCCTCCTTTAGTCCCAAAAATTCCACCCGTAATGGCCTCTATTTTTACCCGGATCGTCCGGGGCGAGATCCCTAGTTATAAAGTGGCAGAAAACGAACACTGCTACGCCTTTTTGGACATCCACCCGCTCAACGAGGGCCACACCTTGGTGATCCCCAAGCGGGAGGTCGATTATTTATTTGACCTCGATGAGGAAACTTATCGGCAGTTAATGCAGTTTGCCAAACAAGTGGCGGTGGCCATCAAAGCGGCCGTGCCCTGCCTGCGCGTGGGCGTGGCCGTGCTGGGCCTGGAAGTGCCGCACGCGCACGTACACCTGTTGCCCCTGCACACGGCGCACGACCTGGATTTTGCCCGGCCCAAGTTGGCCCTTACCCCGGAGCAGTTTCAGCGGATGGCCCAAGCCATCGCCGCCCAAATGCCCCGTTAGGCCATTACATGTTTATTGACTTAAAAATGAAGGGAGAAGAAAAACTGGCTTCGCCCTAAAGAAAAAATACAATGGAATCGACCCGGCAGAGAAAAGTAGCCAAGCTGATCCAAAAGGAACTGAGCGAGATTTTCCAGCGCGAGGCCCGCGAACTGATGGGTAACTACCTGGTTACCATCACCATTGTGCGGGTTACGGCCGACCTGGGCATTGCCAAGGTGTACCTCAGCTTTTTGCCCGACAAGAACAAGGGCCAGCAATTGGAGTTCATCCGCGACAATGCCCGCAACGTGCGCCAAACCTTGGGCAGCCGCCTGCGCCACACCATGCGGGTAATCCCCGACCTGCAGTTTTTCCTGGACGATACGGAGGAGGAGGCCGCCAAAATAGGCAAACTGCTGGCCGGGCTGGAGATACCGCCCGCCCCGCCCGAAGACGAAGAAGCTGACCAAACCTGATGCTGGCCCTATTTCGCATCAACGACCCGCTGCGGCTGGTGCTGGTGGCCCTGCTGCTGATGGCAGTCCGCGGCCTGGCCGTGGCCCAGGGCCTCCCGCTCAGCGTGGAGCAGTTACTGCACCTCACCCTGGGCGAGCGGTTGAGCCAAGGGGCCACCATGTACGCCCACGTGTGGGACCCCACCCCGCCCCTGACGGCGGGCGTGTATTGGCTGCTGGTTTGGACGTTTGGCAAGTCGGCCTTGTCGTTCCAAGTTTTGGCGGTGATCTTGGTGATTTTGCAGGCCAGTTTCTGGAACCGGCTGCTGCTGCGCCTCAATCTCTATAACGAAAAAAACTACTTGCCCGCGTTTTTGTACGCGCTGTTCTTTTTGCTCAGTCCGGATTTGTTGGAACTGTCGCCGCCCCTGATCGCCCTCACGTTTTTGCTGCTGCTGGCCGACCGGGTGTTTGGCCTGCGCGACCGCCCGCAAGACAGCAGCTTTTTCGCCATTGGGGCCTACGCGGGCCTGGCCGCTCTCAGCCACTTGCCCACGGCCACCTTTGTGGGGTTTGCCCTGCTGGGTTCGGCGTTTATGCGCACCCTGGGCCCCCGGCAGGTGGCCCAAATATTGTTCGGGACGGGCTTTGTGGTGGCCTTGGTGGCGGGCTACTACTTCTGGCGCGGCCATGTGGTGGACCTCATCCAAAATTATTTTGCCACCCTCACCTGGCTCTCGCCGGAGTTGCCCCTGCCTTTGGGGTGGCTGGTAGGCGTAATGGCCATGCCGCTGCTGGGGTTGGTGGTGGCCATTGCGCGGGTGTACAGCGAGCGCGCGTTCGTCAACTTTCAAGTGAGTTGCCAAAACCTGATGCTGTTTTGGCTCATTTGCGCCGTGCCCAGCTTGCCACTGGGGGCGCAGATTACCCCGGCCAGTTTGGCCGTGCTGGCCCCGCCGGTGAGCTTTTTTGTGGCCCACTGGTTTTTGTTGATCAAGAGAAAAAGCCTGGCCGAATTGGTGTTTCTCGGTTACTTGGGCCTGCAAGTGGCCGGGGGCTACTTCGCTTACCTGCAGTTTATGCGCGGGCCGGCCGGGGCTTACGCCAAACTACTGGCCCCGCCCGCGCCGGCCGCCCCCCTGCAAGGCACCCGCCTGCTGGTGCTAGGCCCGCCCGGTGGCTATTACCAAGGCAACACCTTGGCCACACCGTATTTAAATTGGCGGTTGGCCGCTCAGCATTTCAATCATTTGGATTACTACGTGGTGATGACGGCCGTGTACGAAAACTTCCGGCGCGAGCCGCCCCATTACCTGGTGGACGAGTTGAACCTCGCCCCCAAGCTGTTTGACCAGTTGCCCCTACTGGCCAACATGTACCAGCCTGGCCCGCAGCCGGGGGTGTACCAACTGCGGCCGGAGTTTCTTCCGCAAAAGGCTCCAACGGCTGCCCAAGAGTTGCCCTAAAGTCGGTCAATTGCTCCGATCACCGCAGCAATCCTAACTGGAGGGATTTCTGCCTTTAATTTTGGGCCGTTGCCAACCCAATCAGGTTTTGGGAGCAGTACGTTTTTTACTTGTTTACTTTTGTTATTTCCAAATACCCAAATCAAATGGCGATTATGTATTTCTAATAATATAAATAATTGATAATCAAATAAAAAAATCATCTCACCAGGCAGTCACTACGTCATTTTAATGTGATAAACAATTGATAAATAAGCAGAACAATCATTTAATCAGGCGGGTGGTCGGTAGGTTTTTTAGGATTAAAAATGATTGATGAACAAATAGCACGATCATTTGGTCATGTAATCATTAAATCAGTTTAGTACAAGCCGCCCCCAGGCCAAATCGACTATCATTTTACTATCCACTTTCTATGTCGCTTCCGCTACTTGTACAAGTTTTACGCGGCCAAACCGTGCCCCGCCCGCCCGTGTGGATGATGCGCCAGGCGGGCCGCTACTTACCCGAATATATGGCCCTGCGCAGTCGCTACGACTTTTTTACCCGGGTGCAAACCCCGGAGCTAGCCTGCCAAATCACCCTGCAACCCATCGACATCATCGGCCCGGACGCGGCGATTTTGTTCTCCGATATTTTGGTGGTGCCCCAGGCCATGGGCCTCGAGGTGCAACTAACCGAGGGCAAAGGCCCTTACCTGCCCCGGACCATTGCCACCGCCGCCGACTTGGACCAACTGGTGGTGCCCGAAGCGGCCGAACGGCTCGATTACGTGTACCAGGCCCTCCGGTTGGTGAAGCGGGCCTTGCCGCCGTCGGTGGCCCTGCTGGGTTTTGCCGGGGCACCATTCACCATTTTGTGCTATCTGGTGGAGGGCAAAGGCAGCAAGGCATTTGACGTGGCCAAGCAGTTTTGCTTTGCCCAGCCCCAGTTGGCCCACCGACTGCTGGATATGATTACCGAAGTAACCATTGCTTACCTGCGCCGCCAGGTGGCCGCCGGAGCCGATGCCGTGCAAGTTTTTGACAGTTGGAGCGGGCTGCTCGCCCCGGCCGATTTTGCCACTTTTGCCCAGCCTTACCTGCTGCGCATTGCCCAGGCCCTGGCCCCGCACGCGCCCGTGATCTTGTTCCCCAAGGGCAGTTGGTACGCCCTGCCCCAACTGGCCGGGCCGTCGGTGGCCGCCCTGGGCATCGACTGGGCCATTGCCCCCGCCCAGGCCCGGGCCATGGTGCCTGTAGGCACGGTGTTGCAAGGCAACTTCGACCCCAATAAACTGCTGATGCCGCCCGCCCAGATCACGCAAGCCGTGCGGCAGATGATCGCTGATTTTGGCCCCCAGCACTACGTGGCCAACCTGGGGCACGGCATTTTGCCCAACGTGCC
>JALONO010000043.1 GCA_025454895.1 Bernardetiaceae bacterium | reverse complement strand
CGCCATAGCTTCATGTTACAAATGGTTGGTTGGGGTGAAGAAACGCCGGGGCTTTCCCGGCTTAATTAAATAACGCGGCCGGGCCGCGAACCGATGCGGCTTTCGGCTTCTCTTCCGTACCAGCGCGCAACTGGGCCCGCCAAGGACGCAAGCAGGTGATGCTGAACAGCTTGTAACATTATTTAAGATTGGTTAACGGCTTTTTAGGCGGGGTTTGCGTAATAACATTTATCACGACCACGAAAAGCCAAAACGGGCCGAGTAGGGTCAAGCCAAGTTGCTTCTGCGCGCGCTCAACTGACTTGAGCTACTTTTTTCCGTTCTGAGCGTTTTCGGGCCTTGTTCAACCTATTTTTTTCTGAACATGAAACCCGTAATTGCCTTCTTCTTTTTGGCATGGCTGCTCAGCGGTTGTGCCTCGGTAATGGTGGATTTTGACCGTGCCACCAATTTTAGCCAATACAAAACGTATGCTTGGGTCCCTCCCGATCTTCAAACGGGCCATAATCCACTTTACCACAGCGATCTGGTAAACCGCAACATCAAGTCGCAGATCGAGGCGGAGCTAGCCAAACGCGGCCTGGTGCGCAACGACCGGTCGCCCGACTGCTACATCGGCTTTCATATTTATGTCGAGAAGAAAACCGAGCAAGTGTCCAACCCGCCCGCCGTTTATCCGGGTGGCTATTACCGGGGCTGGCGTTACTATCCTTGGGGCTACTCTAACTGGCCCTACCAATGGAACACGGGGTTCCGCACCATCCGTTACGACGACGGTACGCTCATTATCGACCTGGTGGATGCGGCCAGCAAAAATTTGATCTGGCGCGGCTCGGCAGAAAGCGAGGTGAGCACCCCCGGCCAAATAAGCAACCAGGCCATCAAAGGCGTGGAAGCCATCATGAGGAAGTTTCCGGTGGGTGGCCAGGTGAGGTAGGCGACCTCTGTTGCATTGGGCGATTTCGCCATAACGCTCACTGGTTTTGAGAACCGCCCCCGTCCACTCATCTTTCTCCCCGCCAAAAAAAACCCGCTATGCGTTTAGCGGCCTATCCACAAATTTTTGCCCGCTTTCGCAACCTTATTTTGATATTTACGTGATATTACTTTGATAGCATATATTAACACACAACCATGGAAAAGACTTATCGGCCCGCTTCGGGCTATTTAATGTTAGTAGTAGAATTGGTGGTACTGCCCGCCATCATCATCGTGGGGTTTATCCTGTTCCCGATGGGGTTCCCGCTGTGGGGTGCCCTGGGTTTGGCTTGGCTCATTGCCCTTAATGGCTTCACCATCATCAACCCCAACGAGGCCATGGTGTTCACCCTTTTCGGCGATTACAAAGGCAGTACCAAAACCAACGGCTTCTTTTTCGTGAACCCGTTTTTTGGGAAGAAAAAGATTTCGCTGCGGGCGCGCAACCTCGACAGCCCGGCCATTAAGGTAAACGACCTACTGGGCAACCCCATCGAGATCGGGGTGATTTTGGTGTGGCGGGTGGCCGATACCTTCAAGGCGGTGTTCGACGTGGACGGCTACGAGCATTTCGTGAAAATCCAGAGCGAGGCCGCCACCCGCAAACTGGCGGGCATGTACCCTTACGACGACATTGAGGAGCACCCCACCGGGGGCCACACCGTAACCCTGCGCGATGGCGGGGCCGTGGTGCACGATAACTTGGAGGCCGAACTGAAGGAGCGTTTGTCCATTGCGGGGATCGAGGTGATCGAGGCCCGGCTCAACTCGCTCTCCTACTCGCCCGAGATTGCCCAGGCCATGTTGCAACGCCAGCAAGCCACGGCCGTGGTGGCCGCCCGCAAAAAAATCGTGGAGGGCGCGGTGGGCATGGTCGAAATGGCCCTCGCCGAGCTTTCGCGCAAGCAGGTGGTAGAGCTGGACGACGAGAAAAGGGCCGCCATGGTGAGCAACCTGATGGTGGTGCTATGCTCGGAGCGGTCGGCTAGCCCGGTGGTGAACGCGGGCACCTTGCACCAATAAACCAAAGGGCCGGGCCAAGGTGCTTGCTTTGGCCCGGCCCTTCCGGGATGGATATTTATAGACGATTAATCCAAAAACCGAATGGAGGTGAGGTATTTTTTATCTTTTAAATGATTGATTATCAACTTATTTAGTCATGAAATCATTCACCATCCAATCATTTAATCATGCAATCATTCGGTCATTTACTATAACCAAGGCTTTCAACCTCCCGCCCCGGCGGTTTTTCTCTTTTTATTTTTATGAGCGGCAAAAAGAAAACTTTTGTGCTACGCCTCAGCCCAGCCATGATGGAGGCGGTGGAAAAATGGGCGGCCGATGAGTTTAGGAGTGCCAACGGCCAGTTGGAGTGGCTCATTGCCGAGGCCCTGAAAAAGGCGGGCCGCTGGAAACCGCCGGCCTCGAACGAACCAGAGGCCGAGGACGCGCCCGACCCGGAGGCGTAGCACGTCTGGGCTACTCGCTGGTGGCCTCGCTTTCGGGGTCTTCGCCCTCGCCCTCGCTGGGGGTGGGCGGCTGCCGGGCAAAGGGCACGGTGGGGTCCAGCAGGCGGCTCACAAAGTCGGTGAGCAGTTGCTCAGCCTGCTGTTGAAAAATGGTCAGGTCGGTTTGGGCTTCCTCCTCCAACTTATAGCCGATAAAGCCCTCCTTGAGTTTGCGAAAAAAATAAAAACCCGGCTGCACCAACGAAACATCGGCCAAGAGGTTGGCGCGGGGTAGGTGCGGAGGCAGTTTAGTGTCTAAGCTCCCGATGGCTATTTCGCACATTACCAAGTATTTATACAAAAAAAGCTGGATCACCTTGCCCTTGTGTTCGTTTTCCAGCAGTTCGGTCAAGTGGCGGGCTTTGAGGTCGGCGGGGGTGTAGCCCCCCGTTTTGTAGTCGACAATGCGCAGCTTGCCCTGTTGCACGTCTATCCGGTCGGCTTTGCCTTTTACCGTTACTGGCACCCGCTCGCCGCTGGGCAGGGGTACGTCCAATTGGGTTTTCAGTTCGGTTTCTTGGGCCACCAGGTGGTAGCCGGTTTGCTGGGCTTCTTGGTTAAAAAAAGTCTCGAGCAGCCAGGCGGCCACTTTTTTCAGCAGGTAGTTCTTGCCCCGGTCGGTAACCAGGCCGGGGCGGTGCTTTTTAATAATGGCCTCCAGCAGTTGGTCGTGCAGGGCGGTGTCGTCGGCAATGGCCTTGAGCTGTTCGGGGGTCAGGGCTTGGTTTTCGTATTGCTTGAGGGTTTGTTCTAAAAAATCGTGGACGACCGTGCCAAAGGTTTGCAACTCCATGTCTTCCTCGAGGGTGCGGGCTTCGTCCAGTTTTAAAATATGGCGTTGGAAAAACTCCAGCGGGTCGCGCACGTACAGGTTGATGTGGCTGGGCGTAACCCCGTTGGCCAGGTACTCCCGGATTTTGGCCAGCACATCGGGGGTTTTTTCCACTTGTAGCTCGGGCGGGGCTTGCTGGGGTAGGTCCAGCACCAATTGCTGCTTGTGTAGGCTCAGGTGTGGCAACTGGGCCATTTCGGCCTCGATTTGGAGCAAAAACCGGCTCATTTCGCCAGTATTGCCCGCCGTCACGTAAACAAAAGTGAGTTGTTTGGCCCGGTGCAGCAGCCGGTAAAAAGTGTAGGCCACCGTGGCGTCGTTTTCCGTGTGGGTGGGGATGTGGTAACGCATCCGCAGGTCGTAGGGCACCACGGAGTTGTTGAGCTTGCCCCGGGGCAGCACCCCCTCGTTGCACGACAGCACAATCACGTACCGGAAATCGATGGCCCGGCTCTCCAACATGCCCATTACCTGCACCGGGCTGAGCGGTTCGCCGGTAAAGGGGGCCACCTCGGTGCGGATGGTCTCGTTTAAAAAAAACCGGAAAGTGTGTACGCCCAGGGTCTTCTTGTAATTGCCCAGCACCCGGTCGATCCGCTTCAGCAGCGAGAACAACGACAACAGGTACTCGCTTTCCAAAATGTTGTTGCCGCCATCGAACAGGCCGTGGAGCATGGCGGTCAGCTCGTACAAATTATCGAGGGCGGCTTCGGTGCTATCGCCCCAGGCCCGGAACAGCACCCCGTAAAAGTCGGGCGGCGGGGTTTGGCCCCGGCTGTGCGCCAGTTGGGCCAGTTCCCGGCCCTTCGCCCCCAGGTCGGCCAGGGGCACGTACACCAAATTTTGATCTTGCACCTGCTTCAGGTGGTCTTGCACAAAGTCAAAATAGTCTTGGTACGCGCCCGAGTACTGGATGTACGGGTGGCGGAGCAGTTTCACCAGGTCCTGGTGGTACACCATGGGCTGGCGGGCCTCGTTGTAGCCAAAGTTGTTTTGCAGCTCGAACAACTGGTCCACCAGGCTGAACAACGGGGTTTTGTCCATGCTCAGGCCCATGGTTACGTTAATGTGGTCTTTTACGGCCAGGCTCACGCCCCCGTGCTCAACAATGGGCAGCGAGTGCAGCACGGGCAGCAGCAGCCCTTCGTCGGGCAAGAGGATGGCTACTTGGTTGGGGCTTTTTTTGAACTCGTCCAGCTCGCCCCGGTCGATGACCCCGCGCAGGTGCTGCTCCAGCAAGTGGCCCGCCAGCTTGGCCTGGGCCACCTGGTTGCTGCACCCCACAAACGTGATTTGTTGGGGTTGGGTGCCAATATACCGCTCAATTTGCGGGTTAAGGGTGAGGGTGAGCGGCAGCAGTTGGGCCTCGGCCTGGTACTTGCGGAAGTAGTAGCCCGCCTCGTGCTGGGGCGCGGGCTTGCCGGGCGCGCGCTCGCCGATGTAGAACGCATCGGCATCCCAGTACAGTTCGGCCAGGCCGCGCTGCCGCAGTTGGTTAAATATGGCCGCCTCCGACTTAGACAGTTGGTTAAACCCCGCTAACACTAATTTTTGCAGGGGGTGGCGTTCCAAGGTCCCGGCCAGGTCTTCGGCCACTACCCGGTAAGCCAAGCCCATGTAGGCCATACCCTGGGCCAGCAATTTCTCCCTAAAATGCCAGTAAGTGAGTTTAAGGTATTGCCAAAATTGGTAGTAGCCCGTTACGGAGCTGTTGGGGCCCAGGCGCTCGCGCAGCAGGTCGGTCTCTTGGCCCAGTTCCTCGGCCCAGCGCTCAATGGCCTTGGCTTCTTCCAAATAATCGAACAGCTCGTTGGCGGGCACCAGGTTCTTATCCAGCAAGTTAAAATCGTTGAGGATGGCCGAGCCGAGGGGCGCAAACTTATCGAGGTTGTGGCTGGGCGAAGGGTCGAACTGCTGGTAGCTCTCGTACAGCCCGAACAGCAGGGTTACGCTGTCGGGGATCACCTTGTCGGTCAGTTCGGCGATAAAATCGTCGATGGCGAACAAGTTGGGGGCCACCAGGGTTTGGTTAGCGGCCTGGGCCAGGTAGTGCTTCACGTACAGGCACGCCCGCCGGGTGGGCAGCACCACGTGGGTTTGGGCCAGGGCGGCCAGGTCTTCGGGGCGGCCTTGGCCCAGCAGCCGCTCGGCCACCGTTTGTAGAAAGGCTTTTTCCAAGTGGGCAGGCGGCAACAACACCGCGAACGGCCAAAGTTAAGGAGAGAAACCGCTTTTGCCCCTACCCGGCAAAATCGCCGCCCGCTCGCCTTTCTCTTTTGGTAAGAAGTAAAAACGGGGCGCGTCATTAATCGGAAAAAGCCTTTCCCCTTTACTGGGCCAAACCACCTACCTGGCCGGGTTAGCCCCGGGCCTCGTCCTCGCTCAAAATTTTGCTGATCTGGTGGATCACCCGGTCCATCTCCTGGGCAGAGTCTTTCATATAATGCACCAGTTGCTGTTGGTCCTGCGGCGGGGTGGCCGGCTCGTCCTCGATCAAGTTAGCCAGGCCCAGCAAAGTGGCCAGGGGGGCGCGGAGTTGCCGCGAGTTTTTGGCGGCAAACTCCTCGATTTGCCGGGTGCGGGCCTCCAACTGGGCCGTGCGGAAGGTCACCAGTTCATCTAGCGTGTGGTTGATGCGGGCCACCTTGCGGGCCAGCAGTTGCTCGCGCCGCCGCAGCCGGTACACCAAGTAGGCCAACCCCAGCAAGCATCCGATCAGGGCCAAGCCAAACCAGTAAAGGTTTTGTTGGTGCTGGTTTTGGGCCTGCACCATTTGGCTCAACAGGGCATCGCGTTCCTGCTCGCGCTTTTGGTTGGTGCGGTCCTGGTTTTGGCGCAGTTGGTCCACCTGGCGGCGCAGGCTTGCTTTGTCGAGGCTATCGCGGAGGGCCAGCACCCGGCCTTGCAACTGGTAAGCCTGGGCAAAGTTTTTTTGTTGGGCCAGGGCGGCGGCTTGCACTTCGTAAACGGCCAGCAATTCGGGCTGGGCGCGCAGTTGGGTGGCCAGTTGTTGGGCCGTTTGGGCGTAGCGGAGGGCCTCGGTGGGTTGTTGCTGGGCCAGCTTTACCTGGGCCAGGGCCACCCATGACTCTACCTGCCCCTGCTTGAGGCCAATATCTTCCCGGATGGCCAGGGCCTCGCGGTGGTTTTGTTCGCTTTGCATTAGGTCTTGCTTGGCCAAGTAAGCCTGGCCAATGGCAAAAATGGCCGAAGCCAATTCGGGCCGGTTGCCACTTTGGGCCAGGGCAAACCGGGCGGTGTCGAGGTTGCGCAGGGCTTCGTCGTAACGCTCCATGGCATTGTAGGTGCTGCCAATACGGGCCAGGGCAATGGCCGTACCCCGCAGGCTGCGGCGGGCGCGGTCGTGGCCCAGGCTGCGCTGGTAATGGGCCAGGGCCAGCGAGTAGTGGCCCTGCCGCCGGTAAACATCGGCCAAATGGTTGTAAACCAGGGCCAAATACTGGTGGTCCTGGCTGTTTTCGCCCAAGCGGTTCAAAAAATCGGTGTAGTAATTAATGGCTTGGTAATAATTGCCCTGGTAGGCGTAAAGGTTGCCAATATCGAGCAGGGTTTTTAACGGTTGGAAACCCAACTTGGTCAGTTGCTCGGTGGGCAGGCCGGGCCGCAGGGCCATTTCCAGGCATTTTTCAAACTGTTGCAGGGCCAGGTCGTAGTTGCCTTTGCGCTTGTTGATCATCGCCTGGCCGTGCAGGGCCAGCAGTTCGCCCTGGGGGAGGGTGGCTTGCCGGGCCAGCTCTTGGGCGTTCTCGAAGTGCCGCTGGGCGTTGGCTAACTGCCCCTGGGCCAGGCGCACCATACCCAGGCGGTGGTGGGCGAGCACTTGCCCCCAAACCGAGCCGGTCTTTTGGGCAACGGCCAGGGCGGCTTCGCCATAACTGTAAGCATCGATGAGATTGGCCTCGGCGTGTTCTACCGAGAGTTGGTGGAGCAGGTACACTTTCTGCTCGTCGTCAGGTAATTGGCGCATAATGCGCAGCAGGCTATCTACCGGGGGCGACTGTGCACGGGCTACCTGGCTCAAAAGCCACAGGGCCACCACCGTTAACCGAATGCCGATGTTCATGTAAGTTATAGTGCTAGACTAAGTATGTACTTTGTTAGAGCGAAATACCACCAAAAAACTTACATCGCCAAATTGGCGCATCACATTCCTATGAAAGGGATAGATATTCATAGTTTTGCACAATTTTAAGTCAACTCGGCGAACAAAACCGTGCGATTGGCCTAAAATAATCCCGGTTGGCTCGCCAATCCGCCAATTGGCCGAAGCGGGGGGCGGATTGGCCGAAAAGTCGACGGTGGACCCAAAAAAAGGCTCCTGCCGGGCCTGGCCGACGGGAGCCTCTTTCTTGGGCAAAGTTTGGCGGGTTTACTTCGCGCTAAGCTCAATGTAAGGAATGATCACCTCCTCCAACGAAATGCCCCCGTGTTGGAAAGTGTCTTTATAATACTTGACGTAATGGTTGTAATTATTGGGGTAGGCGAAGAAAAAATCTTCCGTGGCAAACACATACGAGGTGGACACGTTGAACTTAGGCAGGTGCAACGCCTCGGGTTTACGGGCCACGTACACGTTCTTTTTATCGTAGTCGAGGTTTTTGCCCTGCTTATAGCGCAGGTTGGTATTGGTGTTGCGGTCGCCCACTATACGGTAAGGCCGTTTGGTGCGGATAGTCCCGTGGTCGGTCGTGATCACCAGGCGGCACCGTTTCTCGGCGATCTTGCGCAGCAGGTCGGCCAGGGGCGAGTGCTGGAACCACGCCTGGGTAATGTACCGGTAGGCGGCCTCGTCGGGGGCCAGTTCCCGGATCATCTCCGTGTCGGTGCGGGCGTGCGAGAGCATGTCCACAAAGTTGAAAACCACCACGTTGAGGGCGTTGTGCAGCAGGTTGCTAAAATTGTCCACCACGGCCTTGCCCTGGGCGGCGTGGATCACCTTGTGGTAACTGAACTTATGGTTGAGCCGGTTTTTGGTCAATTGGGCCTGCAGCAGTTCCTTCTCAAAGTTGTTCTTGGCCCCTTCGTCCTCGTCTTCGCTCCAAAAGCCGGGCATGATCTTCTCCATTTCGCTGGGCATCACCCCGGCAAAAATGGCGTTGCGGGCATAAGCGGTGGTGGTGGGCAAAATGGAGAAATAGGTGCTTTCTTGGTCCACGTTAAAATTTTCGGATACCAGACTTTCCAGCACCTTCCATTGGTCATAACGCAGGTTGTCGATGAGCAGGAAAAACGTGGGCTGGTCGTCCTTTAGCTGGGGGAACAGCTTTTTGCGCAGCAGTTGGTGGCTTAAAATGGGCTTGTCGATGTTGGGGTCGTTGAGCCAGCTTTCATAATTTTTCGTGATGAATTTGCAGAAATTTGCATTTGCCTCATCTTTTTGCATTTGAAGCACATCGGCCATACTTTGGCTTTCGGTGTTCTCGATCTCCAATTCCCAGTAAACCAGTTTTTTGTACACCTCGGCCCACTCTTTATAGTCCATGTCTTCGCTAAAGGCCATCATAATGTTGCGAAAGTCCTGCTGGTAGCTCAGGTTGGTTTTTTCGCTGATGATGCGCTTTTGGTCGAGTAATTTTTTGATGGACAGTAAAATTTGGTTGGGGTTCACCGGTTTGATCAAATAATCGGCGATTTTAGAGCCGATGGCCTCCTCCATAATGCTCTCTTCCTCGCTTTTGGTGATCATCACCACCGGCACGTGCGGGCGGGCCACCTTTATCTGCGACAGCACCTCTAGGCCGCTCATGCCGGGCATGTTCTCGTCCAGAAACACCAGGTCGTAGGCCAGTTCGCCAAACTTGTCGAGCGCATCGGCCCCACTGTTGACCGGGGTAATATCGTACCCTTTTTGCTTGAGGAACAAGATGTGGGGCTTGAGCAGGTCGATCTCGTCGTCGGCCCAGAGGATGTTATATCGTTGCATACGCGAATAAATAATGGGGGTGTAAGATTGATTTGCAGAAACTTAGCTACTAAAAACTAAAACTAGCGTAAAAATAAGTGGCAAATCAAAGTGGGGTTTAAAAGTGAAAGGCAACTTAACCAAAACACCGGGCCTGGGGTGGGTGGCGGCTACCGAAGTTGGCCTTCCTTTGGCCCAGTTGCCCGGCTTCGGTTGGTACTGTAACGTAACTTTTGCCCCAAACGATGGGCATTTAGGGAATTTTAAGAAAAAAATCCCCGGTTGGGCCGCGTATCTTTGCCACCGTAAATTAAATAGGCAGACGTTATGATGAACCCGTGGCACAATGTGAGCATCGGCAAAAAGTACCCCGAGATCGTGCAGTCGATCATTGAAATCCCCAAAGGCTCGCGGGCCAAGTACGAGCTCGATAAAGACTCGGGCCTGCTGCGCCTGGACCGGGTGCTCTACTCGTCGGTGTATTACCCGACCAACTACGGGTTCATCCCCCGCACCTACTGCGACGACGGCGACCCGCTCGACATCCTGGTCATGAGCCTCATTGACCTGGAGCCCCTGTGCGTGGTGGAAGCCAAGGTGATCGGCGTGATGCGCATGTTGGACAATGGCGCGGCCGACGATAAAATCATCGCCGTGGCGGCCAACGATGTGAGCTTCAACCATTTGAACAGCATCTCCGAGCTGCCCGCGCACACCATTACCGAGCTTAAAAGCTTTTTTGAAGACTATAAAAAGCTGGAAAAGAAAACCGTGATCGTCGAGGACTTCATGGACAAAGACATTGCCCAACAAATTGTGGCCCAGGCCATAAAAGACTACCAGGAGAAAATTAGGCCCTACTAAGCCGCCCCACCCCATATTGCCCCAAGGCTACGCCAAGCCTTGGGTTTTTTATTTTTCTTGCGCAACCTCGCGCCTCCGCGAGCGAGCAGCCGCACCGCTTGATCTTCAAAAAATTAAAAATCTCTAAAAATGAAGAATCGCGCAATCGCGCAATCGCGCAATCGTGCAATCGTGCAATCGTGCAATCGTGCAATCATAAACTTTTAGCTTTGCCCAGCTAACCCCCCACACCGTGCCTTTGCTGGTTTGCCTGCCCTATTTGCCCCCGGTCCAGTTTTTTGCGTGGTGGCTGGCCCACCCCGGCCCAGTACAACTGGAGGCCCACGAGCACCTGCCCAAGCAAACCTACCGCAACCGCTGCTATATAAAAGCGGCCCATAAGGTGGAACGGCTGAGCGTGCCCCTGCAACACCCCACCGGCCACCTGCCCGTTTGCCAAGTCGAGATCAGTTACCGCGAGCGCTGGGCCGACGTGCATTGGCGAAGCATCGCCTCGGCCTATGGCAAGGCCCCTTACTTTGCCTACCTAGGCCCGGCCGTGCATGATGAGCTGTACCGCCGCCCCGCCCGCCTGTGGGACCTCAACCTGGCCTTGCTGTCAGTTTGTCTGGCCGGGCTGCGGCTGGCCCCACATTTTGTCATTACCGAGGGCTACCAAACCACCCCCGATCCGGCCATTTTGGACTACCGGCACGCCCTGGCCCCGCCAAATGGGCTGCCGGCCGGGGCACCGGGCTATCACCAACTGTTTGGCAGTGAATTTGTCAACAACCTTTCCATCCTAGACCTTTTGTTTGGGCAAGGGCCGTCCGCCCAGGGATATTTACACCAGCTAAATTTGTTTTTATCCCAAAAAGTGTAATTTTACAAAACCCAATCTTCATGTTAACACCCCGCCCAGCCCATGGAAGCTAAATTTTCAAATCGGGTAAAGGAAATCATCTCGGCCAGCCGTGAAGAAGCCCTGCGTTTAGGGCACGACTACATCGGTACCGAACACCTCATTTTGGGCATGATCCGCGATAACGACAACCTGGCCGTTACGCTGCTGCGCAAACTGGGTCTCTCGTTGGAGGATGTAAAAGATACCATCGAGCGGGCCACCCGCGGCACGGCCAATTACAACGTGCGCAACCTGGCCAACATCCCGCTCACCCGGCAATCAGAAAAAGTACTCAAGGTTACTTACCTGGAAGCTAAGTTTTTCAAATCGCAATTGATTGGGGCCGAGCACGTGCTGCTCTCGATCCTGCGCGACGAGGACAACCTGGGTGCCCAGATCCTTGGTAAATTTAAAGCCAACTACGACGTGGTGAAACAACTTTTGGAATATCACCTGCAAAACCCCACCGCCGAGCTGCCCAACGCCGACGAAGACGACAACGACGAGCCTAACCGCATGTTTGGCGGCGGCAGCGGCCGGGGCAGCCAAGGCGAGCGTTCGGCCGAGAAGTCGCGCACCCCGGTGCTGGACAACTTTGGCCGCGACCTCACCCGCATGGCCGAAGAAGGTAAGTTAGACCCCATCATTGGCCGGGAGAAGGAAATTGAGCGGGTGGCCCAAATTTTGAGCCGCCGCAAAAAGAACAATCCCATCCTCATCGGCGAGCCAGGCGTGGGCAAAACCGCCATCGCCGAGGGTTTGGCCCTGCGCATTGTCGAGAAAAAAGTATCGCGCGTGCTGTTTGGCAAGCGCGTGGTTACGCTGGACCTGGCCTCGCTAGTGGCGGGCACCAAGTACCGTGGCCAGTTTGAGGAGCGCATGAAGGCCGTGATGAACGAACTGGAAAAAGCCCCGGAAATTATCCTGTTCATCGACGAGATCCACACCATTGTGGGCGCAGGCGGGGCCTCCGGCTCGCTGGATGCCTCCAACATGTTCAAGCCCGCCCTGGCCCGGGGCGATGTGCAATGCATCGGGGCCACCACGCTGGACGAGTACCGCCAGTACATTGAGAAAGATGGGGCCTTGGCCCGCCGGTTCCAAATGGTGATGGTGGATGCCACCACGCCCGAAGAAACGATCGAGATACTGACCAACATTAAAAACAAGTACGAAGACCACCACCATGTGCGCTACTCCGACGAGGCCATTGCCGCCTGCGTTAAAATGTCGGAGCGGTACATCACCGACAAGTTTTTGCCCGACAAAGCCATCGACGTAATGGACGAGGCTGGCGCGCGCGTGCACATCAACAACATTCACGTGCCGGAAGAGATCACCAAGCTCGAGGAGCAGATCGAGAAGATTAAGGTGCAGAAAAACGTGGTGGTAAAAAGCCAGAAGTACGAAGAAGCCGCCCAACTCCGCGACCGCGAAAAACGGCTGATGGAGCAACTGGAAATGGCCAAAGTGCGCTGGGAAAACGACACCCGCAAACAAACCTACCCCGTTACCGAAGAAAACGTGGCCGAGGTGATTGCGATGATGACGGGCATCCCCGTGAACCGGGTGGCCCAAACCGAAGGCCAAAAACTGCTGAACATGGGCGACCAGCTCAAAGGCAAGGTAATTGGCCAAGACGAAGCCATCAAAAAGCTCACCAAGGCCATCCAACGCACCCGCGTGGGCCTCAAAGACCCGAAAAAGCCCATCGGTTCGTTCATTTTCCTGGGCCCCACGGGCGTGGGCAAAACCGAACTGGCCAAGGTGCTGGCCACCTACCTGTTCGATAAGGAAGATGCCTTAGTCCGCATCGACATGAGCGAATACATGGAAAAATTCTCGGTGTCGCGGCTGGTGGGCGCGCCTCCCGGCTATGTGGGCTACGAAGAAGGTGGCCAACTGACCGAGAAGATCCGCCGCAAGCCGTACAGCGTGGTACTACTGGACGAGATCGAGAAAGCCCACCCGGACGTGTTCAATATTTTGCTCCAGGTGCTCGACGACGGCATCTTGACCGACGGCCTGGGCCGCCGGGTCGATTTCCGCAACACCATCATCATCATGACCTCCAACATTGGGGTGCGCGATTTGAAAGATTTTGGCGCGGGCATCGGTTTTAGCACGGCCGCCAAAGCCGCCCAGCAAGACGACCTGGTGAAAACCACCATCCAGGCCGCGTTGAAAAAGGCGTTTTCGCCCGAGTTCCTCAACCGGTTGGACGACCTGATCGTGTTCAACTCGCTGAGCCGCGAAGATTTGCACAAAATCATCGACCTGTCGCTCGATAAACTCTTCCGCCGGGTGGCGGCCCTGGGCTACCACATCCGCCTCACCGAAAGGGCAAAGGACTTCCTCTCCGAAAAAGGCCACGACCCGCAGTATGGGGCCCGCCCCCTAAACCGGGCCATCCAGAAATACCTGGAGGACCCCGTGGCCGAAGAACTGCTCAAAGGCGAAGCCACCGAAGGCTCGATCCTCCTGGCCGACCACGAAGAAGGAGCCGAAATTCTGACCGTACGGTTGCAAAAACCGGAAGCCATCGAATCGAACAATTAACCAACGCTAACCGTTAGCCGCCATCACTAACCCCAAGGACTAGCCTCAAGTCCTTGGGGTTTTTGCATTTGCAATACTCAAATGACGGAATGATGGCATGATTAAATGATTGTTTCTCCGGTTAACAATCATTTGAAAAACAAGACAGCCACAATCTCCAATTGATTTTGAGGATTAGCCTTGAGTTAAGCGTAGCGCAGGCAATTTTCGTTTTACAAACAATTGATAATCAGGAAAAAACATTTGTTTGTCGATCAGGGCTTGCCCTTGGGGCACGCTTTTGCGCCGGGTGGCGCGCCACCTTATCTGTACAAATTGTGCACCGCCAATCGGCATTTTTTGATACCGGGGGCACTCAGTTCGCGGCCGGTCTCCACCGCTTTCAGAAACTCGTCAAGCGTAAGCTCCAGCGCGCCCACGTAATCGTCAGCGTTGTTCAACATGCCGGTGCGGGCCACCGAGGGATCGTAGTCGTAAAAAGTGATCACGATCTTTTGCCCTTTGGCTACATCTATCGGGTCCGACTTCTCGAGCCACTGGGTGATGAGCTTGTTGTCGCTCGTGTTGGATTTGTACACCGGCTCGTTGCCCACCGTCACGGTGTAGTACAGGTCCGGGGCCATTTGCTCGTCGGTGAGGCCCACGTCCCAGCGTTCGTTCTTTTTGTTGCGCTCCTCTACCTCCACAAATTGGACGTTTAGCCTAAACCGGGTAATGCCCTTGGGCGGGGGCGTTACCACGCCGGTGGGCACGTTGCAGCCCCCCAGGGCCAGCCCGGCGGCCAACCAGAGCGTAGCATAAAAAGCGAGTTTTGCGTTCATGGGTAAGGTGGGTTTGGGCCAAAGTTACAGGGCCGCGCGCAAACCACAAGGGTAGCGGGCAGGGCATGGGCCGGTGGATATTTAAAAATTTATTTTTGGGGTCTATGGGGTAAAAATCCCACACCTGGCCCGATTTGCGGCAATAAAACCGCCCTTCTCCCTAAAAAAAATACCATTTTACTTACCCAAACTTGGTTTTTTTCCCCGAAAACTTAAAATTTAATATTTGTTTCATAAAACCATAATTGTTAATTTTAGGCCAGATTGATAGCGGCCTTAAGCTAATAATCACACTTTCAAGGCCGTTGGCCCTGGGCTATTAAACAAACGGTTTACCCCTCTACAATCATTTTGGCTGGCCAACTGGGGCAGCCATCACGCTTATCTATTTTAGCTGTTTTTCCTAAAAAATCAGTTGCTGCATATGTTAGTAACCAAGCGCAACGGCCGCCTCGAGACGGTCAGAATCGAGAAAATCACCGCCCGCATCGAGAAGCTCTGCTACGGGCTGGATGCCAACTTTATCGACGTGTTCCAAATTACCCAGCGGGTAATCCAAGGCATGTACGACAAAATCACCACGGTGGAACTCGACAACCTGGCGGCAGAAACGGCGGCCAGTATGACCCCCCGGCACCCCGACTACGCCACGTTGGCGGCCCGGATCGCCATTTCCAACCTGCACAAGGAAACGAGCAAATCGTTTTCCAACACGGTAAAACGGTTGTACACTTACGTTGACCCCAAAACGGGCGAAAACGCGGCCCTCATTTCGCGCGAGTGCTACGAGGTGATCCGCAAAAACGCGGCCCTGCTCGACTCGGCCATTATTTACGACCGCGACTACGGCTACGACTACTTTGGGTTCAAGACCTTGGAGCGTTCGTACCTATTGCGGGTGGACGGCAAGGTGGTGGAGCGTCCCCAGCACATGCTCATGCGGGTGGCCATCGGCATCCACGGCGAAGACGTAGAAGCGGCGGTCGAGACCTACAACCTGATGTCGGAAAAGTGGTTTACCCACGCCACGCCCACGCTGTTCAACGCGGCCACGCCCAAGCCCCAGCTGTCGTCGTGTTTCTTGCTCACCATGCGCGAAGACAGCGTGGACGGTATCTACGACACGCTCAAGCAGTGCGCCCGCATTTCCCAGTCGGCCGGGGGCATTGGCCTGGCCATCCACAACATCCGGGCCACGGGCAGCTACATCAAAGGCACCAACGGCACCTCGAACGGCATTGTGCCCATGCTGCGGGTGTTTAACGATACGGCCCGGTACATCGACCAGGGCGGCGGCAAGCGCAAAGGGGCCTTCGCGGTTTACCTGGAGCCTTGGCACGCCGATGTTTTTGAGTTCTTGCAACTGAAAAAGAACCACGGCAAGGAAGAAATGCGTGCCCGCGACCTGTTTTTGGCCCTGTGGATCCCCGATTTGTTCATGAAACGGGTGGAGGCCGACGAGGAGTGGTCTCTGTTCTGCCCCAACGAAGCCCCCGGCCTGAGCGAGTGTTTCGGCGATGAATTTGAGCGGCTGTACGAGCGTTACGAGCGCGAGGGCCGCCCGCGCCGCGTGGTGCGCGCGCAAGAGCTGTGGTTCGAGATTTTGGAAGCCCAAACCGAAACCGGCGTGCCATACATGCTGTATAAAGACCACGCCAACCGCAAGAGCAACCAACAAAACCTGGGCACCATTAAAAGCAGCAACCTTTGCACCGAAATTATCGAGTACACCTCCAAAGACGAGGTGGCCGTGTGCAACCTGGCCTCGCTGGCCCTGCCCAAGTTTGTGGTCAACACGCCCGACGGGCCTCGGTTTGACCACCAAAAACTCTACGAGGTAACCAAAGTGGCCACGCGCAACCTGAACAAGGTGATCGACGTAAACTTCTACCCCGTGGAAGAAGCCCGCAACTCGAACATGCGCCACCGCCCGGTGGGCCTGGGCGTGCAGGGCCTGGCCGATGTGTTTATCATGCTGCGGATGCCCTTCGAGTCGCCGGAGGCCCGCGGGTTGAACGAAGACATTTTTGAGACCATCTACTTTGCCGCCATGACGGCCTCGATGGAACTGGCCCAACAGCAAGGCCCTTACGAATCGTTCATCGGCTCGCCTATTTCCAAGGGTCAGTTCCAGTTTGACCTTTGGGGCGTAACGCCCAAGTCGGGCCGGTGGGACTGGGCCGCCCTGCGCCAGCAAGTTACCACCCACGGGGTGCGCAACTCGCTGCTGGTGGCCCCGATGCCCACCGCGTCCACCTCCCAAATTTTGGGCAACAACGAGTGCTTTGAGCCGTACACTTCCAACCTGTACACCCGCCGGGTGCTCTCAGGCGAGTTTATCGTGGTAAACCGCCACCTGATGAAGGACTTGATCCGCCTGGGCCTGTGGAACGAGACGATGAAGAACATGATCATCCAGGCCAACGGCTCGGTGCAGGAAATCCCCGGCATCCCGCAGCACATCAAGGACATTTACCGGACCGTGTGGGAAATTAGCCAAAAGGCCATTATCGAGATGGCCGCCGAGCGCGGGCCTTACATTTGCCAAAGCCAAAGCCTGAACATCCACATCCAGGACCCCAACTTTGGCAAAATGACCTCCATGCACTTCTACGCTTGGAAGAAGGGCCTCAAAACCGGCATGTACTACCTGCGCAGCCGCCCCGCCGCCGACCCCATCAAGTTCACGCTGGACAAGGCGAACCTGGCCCCCAACATTCAGCAGCAGATGGAAAACAAAGCCCCGGTGCTGGAAGAAGTGGGCGCCCAAACCCTGGCCCCCGGCCGGCAGCCCGCCCCCGAGCGGCAAGCGGCCGACAGCCTGCCCGAGATCCAGATGACGATCCCGGAAAGCAAACCCCAGGACTACGAGCAGAAAATGAACGACATGTCCTGCTCGCTGGACGACCCAGAGGGCTGCGCGGCGTGTAGTGCGTAAAATTATAAAGCTGAACCAACGATACCCCGCCACTGGCCCAACGGCTAGTGGCGGGGTATCGTTGGTGGAGGGTTAGTGGGTATATTTGCTCAAAACAATTGGGTAATGATCCAGCAATTAAGGGTTCAGGAACTCTGGGGAAGGGAAAATTTCAACTTTGATTTCCACCCCGACCTCAATATCCTAACCGGGAGCAACGGCTCGGGCAAAACCACTTTGCTCAAGCTGCTTTGGTACATGGTGAGCGGGCACGCCCGGTTGGCGATAGAGGAAATTTCATTTTCAGGAGCTGATACTTTAGTACAAAAAAAGGGAAATTCTCACGCATACGAAGTAAGTTTTGCCAAAACGTCAGCTGAAAGCCCTGATTTTACCAAACCAGAGCCAGTAGTTTATGGAGAAAACCTGTTTTCAATTATTTATAAAATACATCAATCCGCCTACTTTACTCAACAGATAGTCAACCATAAAGATCTATCCAGAAGTGAGATGCAACAGAAAGTAGGTGCAGAAATTCCATCACCTCCGATTACTACGGTCTTCTTCCCCACTTTCCGGCGATTTGAGGGTGGTTTCTCAATGGGGCAAAATGGCGAAGGCGAAAAAGTGATTGAGGGGCTGCAAGAATTTAGCAAACGCATGACCCACGGCGAAGGTCGGCACCGTTTTGTCGCCTATGCCAACGATGAGGATGTGCGGGGGCTGATCAACGAAATCTCGTCTGACATTAGGGTGCGGATGCAACCCATTGAAGAAGAGTTTATGAATTTTGTAAAAACCGCCGCCAATACGTCTGATTTTGCCCAACAAGTTAAAGCCAGAATCGCCGATAAAGAGCGAAAGGAAGCCCAAATCAAAGCCCCCCTTGACAAACTTTCTTATTACATCGATCACTTCTTTTTAGAAAAAAGCGTGGAAGTCAGTGAAGTGTTGGTATTAGGCAGTCACGCTAACCGGGTTAAACTGGCCCAGCTTTCGGCGGGGGAAAAAAACCTGCTCAGTTTTTTGGTGTACGCCATGAGTGGCCCCGATGCAATGTTTATCGACGAGCCAGAACTGGACCTACACACCGACTGGCAGCGGCTACTACTGGGCGTGTTGCGCGAGATAGCCCCTCAAACCCAGTTTTTCGTGGCCACTCATGCCTCAGCGATCCGGGCCGCCTACCCAGAAAAGCAGTTTTTCCTGGACGACCAACTGGTTGAAGCCTAAATTATGGCCAAGAAAAAGAGCCGGGAAAAACAAGAAGCCCGAACGATGGAGGAAATCCTGGATGAACTCCGTAATTCGGCCCTCGCTACCCCCATTGTCATTGTAGAAGGTCCGGAAGACGTGTTGATTTATCGGGAAATCGCCCGTCGGCGTTTATCCGCTAGCCAAATTGCATTCGATTTTGTGGGAGTGGTGAAAAAAGATGGCCAACGGGATGGTGGTTCCCGTAGTACTTTGATCGCGCTATCCAAACGAGTAAAAACCGAGTTGCCCGGCTTAAAACGCCCCATCCTGTTTTTTGCCGACCGGGATCTCGAGGTGTTTACGGGCCTAAAGCCTGAATGGGAGGGCATTTATTTTACACATGGTTATGCCATTGAGAACGATTTGTTTGCCGACGGCCAGCCTCACCAAAACCTTTACTTCGACGAGCAGCCAATTTGGGAAACTCGCCTTGACCATTTGTGCAACTGGTTTGCCGGGCAAGTACACATTGGATTGGCCGGACAAAGAGATCAAATGAAAATCGCGCTCAACCTACGGGACCCTCACAACTGGGAGGTGGTGGAAAAAGCACCTCCATGCCCCGACCCGGCGTTGCTAGCCCAAGTAAGGGCTGATTATGTCAAGTTGACTCGGGGCAAACACTTGCTCGATCTGTTGTTTTCCCTCCACCAAGCCCGCACAGGCGAACAGTTGCTTAACCATCCTCCTGGCTATTTTTTGCAGGGATGCATTAACCAGGGGCTAACTAATCGCGATAGCCATACCTACCGCCTAGGCCAAATTATCTGGGCAAGCGCGGGGTACAACGGGGACTAAATCCTACCTCCGTGTGCGCGCCTTGGCCCACACCAGCTCGCCTACCTGGCGGCCCTGGGCGGCCCCCAGCTCAACGGCCGGGCGATAGTGGATGCCGCCGTACAAGCGGCTGATCGAGGACTCGTCGGCGGCCTGTTGGAACGAGGCGAACTGCCGGGGCGGCAACGAGAACCGGTTTTGGGTGGTGTCTCGGTAGGCAAAATTGTCGCCGAACACCTTGGTGAGCACCGTGGCCGAGGCGGCGGAAATCACGCTGTGCCCGCTGGTGTATTCCGGGAAGGGCGGGGTTTGCAGCAGCGGCACCCATTGCGGGTCCATCAGCTCGTTGATGTAAGTTTCGGGGCGCACTACTTGGCTGCGGTACTTTTCGTCCCAGCAACTGATAAAACCGTCCACCAGGGCCAGGGCCGTGAGGGCGTAAGCCTCGGCGGTTTGGGCAAAGTGGGCCTGGCTTTGGCGGCTAGCGATCCCGGCGATGCTCATCCAATGGCCGCCAGGGGTGATTTTTTTAGTGGCAAAGGCCACGTGCCCGGCCAGGTTGAGGGCAAACGG
>JALONO010000261.1 GCA_025454895.1 Bernardetiaceae bacterium | reverse complement strand
AACCCGCTCACGGCTTGGGCCATGCTGCACGAGGCGGGCCTGCAAAGCGGCGACTGGCTGCTGTTGACGGCGGGCGGCTCCACCTTTGCCCAGTTGGTGCTGCAACTGGCCGCGCCCCGGGGCATCAAGGTGATTTGTACCGTGCGCCGCCCCGACCAAGTGCCCGCCTTGCTGGCCCTGGGGGCCACCGCCGTGGTGGACACCGAACAGGAAAACCTGCCCAAGCGGGTGCGCGAACTCACCGAAAAGGCCGGGGCGAAAGCCTGCTTCGACGCGGTGGGTGGTGCTACGGGTGCCCTGGCCCTCCAATGCCTGGCTCCCGGCGGGCAAATGCTGGTGTACGGTATGTTGAGTTTGCAAGAACTGCCGCTCAACAACGGCTTGCTCATTTTCAAAGGGCTGCACGTGAGGGGTTTTTGGCTCACCACTTGGCTGGCCCAGGTGGCCAAGCCGGTGCGCGCCCAGGCCGCCCAGGAAATCTTGGCGGCCCTGGCCAGCGGCACGCTCCAAATCCAGGTAGAAGCCACTTACCCGCTGGCCCAGGCCCGCGAAGCGGTGGCCCACGCTGAGCGGCCGGGGCGGCACGGCAAGGTACTCATTGTGATGGACTAGCCACCCTTCCGCCCTAGTTACTCATTTGGAGTAATAAATATCTGAAAATCAACATAATATAACCAACTTTCGCCTTAGTCGCTTGCATCCGGGAAGAAATGGTTACCTTTCCGTTTTAAAAAAACGACGCGCTGTTTAGCATGGAAACGTTTGCTTACGTGGGGTTGGCCCTGGTGGGGACAGTGATCACGATCTGGGTAATCACCTATTTTCTGCCTGTGAACTTGTGGATCACTGCCCTATTTTCCGGGGTGCGGGTGGGCCTGGTGGACCTAGCCCTCATGCGGGTGCGCAAAGTGCCGCCCCGGGTGATCGTGGATGCGCTCATTACCTCCAACAAGGCCGGGCTAGCCCTCACCGCCGACGAACTGGAAACCCACTACCTGGCCAGCGGCAACGTGCCCTCGGTGGTCAAGGCCCTCATCTCGGCCGAGAAGGCCAACATAGCCCTCACGTTCAAGCAAGCGGCGGCCATCGACCTGGCCGGGCGCGACGTGTTCGAGGCCGTACAAATGTCGGTTCAGCCCAAGGTGATCAACACCCCGCCCATGGCCGCCGTAGCGCAAGACGGCATCCAACTCATTGTAAAAGCGCGGGTTACGGTGCGGGCCAGCATTGCCCAGTTGGTGGGCGGTGCGGGTGAGGAAACCATTTTGGCCCGGGTAGGAGAGGGGATAGTGGCCACCATCGGCTCGTCCACGTCGCACAAAGACGTGCTCGAGAACCCGGACAAAATTTCCAAGTTGGTGCTGGGCCGGGGGCTGGACCACACCACTGCGTTCGAGATCCTGTCCATCGACATTGCCGACATTGACGTGGGCGAGAACATTGGGGCCAAGTTGCAAATAGACCAGGCCAACGCCGACCTGAAGGTGGCCGAAGCCAAGGCCGAAGAACGCCGGGCCATGGCCGTGGCCGTGGAACAGGAGATGCGGGCCAAAACCCAGGCCGCCCGCGCCAAAGTGATCGAGACCGAGGCCGAAGTACCCCTGGCCATTGCCCAGGCTTTCCGGGCGGGCAACCTCGGCATTTTTGACTACTACAAAATGCAAAACCTGATGGCCGATACCGAAATGCGCGAGTCGCTGTCGGGGAAAAACGGGGGCACCACCAAGCCCGATGAAGGCAAGGGGTAATCGGTTTTTGGTGATTAACCCAAACGCTAAGGGTTTTGCCGAACCACCCCCTAAGGGTTTCTAAAACCCTTAGGGGGTTTTTGTTAGCTCCGGGGCACTACCGCTGCCACGCCCGCGCACGGGAGCGAGAGCGCACCGAAACGTCGGACCGCCTGGACAGCACCGCACCGCCGTAACCTAAGCACACCTTCCGGTACTGGCGCCAAAAAACCAACAACTACTGACCTATTTTTTCAAGGTCATTGTCAAATTTTTTTGAATAGTATTCCGGAACAACTAGCTTAATTATCTGTTTTTCAAGTGATTAGATTAATTTCTGACGCGCTGGCCTGCTCCGATGCTGCCGGGCCATTTGCGTAGCCCCGGTTTTTTGGGCTACTTTGGTGGGTCAACGTTTCCCTTTTTCTGGTTTGCCATGTCAGTACTGAGCCAAGATTTGCAACAATACCGCGCCCGGATCGACGAGGTGGTGAAAGACCTGCACAACCTCACCGCCGAAATTGGCCACCGGGAGCTGGCCCAAACCCTGAGCGAGCTCCGCAACCGCATCCACGAGCCGTTTATGTTCGTGATTGTGGGCGAAGTAAAGGCCGGAAAAAGCAGTTTTATCAACGCCTTGCTAGAAACCGACAAGGAAATTTGCAAGGTGTCGCCCGCGCCCATGACCGACACCATCCAGCAAATCGTGTTTGGCGAAAAAGAGGAGATCATTGTGGTGAACCCGCACCTAAAAAAGTTGCTGTACCCGCTGGAAATCCTCAAAGAAATTGCCATAGTGGACACCCCCGGTACCAACACCATTGTGGCTCATCATCAGGAAATCACGGAGGGTTTTATCCCGGCGGCCGACCTGATTGTGTTCGTGTTTGAAGCCAAAAACCCCTACCGCCAGTCAGCCTGGGATTTCCTGGATTTTATCCACAGCGAGTGGCGCCGCAAAATCATTTTCGTGCTCCAGCAAAAAGACCTGATGCCGCCAGCCGACCTGGCCGTGAACGAG
The DNA here is from genome assembly GCA_025454895.1 of Bernardetiaceae bacterium. GTDB lineage: Bacteria > Bacteroidota > Bacteroidia > Cytophagales > Thermoflexibacteraceae > JALONO01. Next base: position 2,712 of record JALONO010000261.1, on the reverse strand, counting down.
CGGGGCCTATCGGAGTTTGCCCAGAAAAAAGGCATCGTTTCGCCGCAGATATTTGCCGTATCGGCCAAAGACGACCTGGAAGGCCGCAAAGAGCAGAGCAACCTGGAAACGGTGCGGGCCTACATCCGGGCCAACATCACGGGCGGGCAGGCCGGTTTTTTAAAATTACAGAACAATGCCGCCACCAGCCACAACATTGCCGAGCGTATTGAGCGGGGGCTAACCACCCGCCGCGAGCAGTACCAGGCCGATACTGTTTTTAGGGCCGATATCAAGCAAACGTTGGATAGCCAAGAGCTTAAATCGGGCAAGCAAGTAGATATGATGGTGGAGAACCTGCTGGCCGGGTACGATAAAATCACCCTGGCCACCGAGCGCGAATTGGACCGCGAGCTGTCGTTCTTTTCGCTCGTGAAGCGCACCATCACCTCAATGTTCAGCAGCGAAAGTTCGCCCCGGCACCGCCTGGAAGCCCTAGCCAAAAACCTCCAGCAACAGCTCAGCACCGACCTCAGCCGCCGCCTCAACGAGGGCGTGAACGAGGTGGCCGACAGCATCCAGCAAATGGCCAAAGTGATCGACCTCAAAATTAAGAACAGCCAAACCGCCCTGCGCAACGACCAGGACATTTTTGCCGACATCGCCGACCGCCGCAGCAACGTGCTGCGCGAGCTCCAAGCGGCCTTCGCCAATTTTATGGCCAACACCGAAAATTTTGCCGGGGCCGATGTCATCTCGGCCAACCAGTCTATTGCCCCCAACATTGCCACCGGCGGCGGCATGGCCATTGTGGGCATTATTTTGGCCGCCGTTACCAACGGGGCCGTGTTCGACATCACGGGCGGCATCCTTAGCAGCTTGGGGCTGTTGTTTGCCGGGGTTACGGCTAGCGTGAGCCGGGGCAAAATCCTCAACGGCTACCGCGCCGAAACCGCCAAGGGCCGCGAACGCCTGCATACCGAGGTGGACGAAAAGCTGAAGAGCTACATCAAAAAAATCAAGCAGAAAATCGACAGCAATTTTGCCGGGTTCGATGCCCTGCTCGACACCGAGCAGCAGCAAATCCAGCAACTCGAGGGCCGCTTCGCCCAAATCGACGGGCGGTTGGCCACCCTCCGGCAAGAACTGGCTCAGTGGGCTGGCGAGTAGCCAATAATTGAAAGTCAAATCATTATCTTCTTTTCTCTTTTTTGCGCCAGCCCCGGGAGATTTGCATAGACTACTGCGGGGCGGTGCTGTCCGGGGTGCGCCCGCGCACCGGTTCGTATCTCACCGCCCGCCGCCGGTCCGACGAATCGGTCACCGGGCGTTGCACCAGCCGTGCCCCGGAGCCACCCGCCCTGTTGTTGGCTTTGTAGCCGCCCCTTCGTTCATTTGCCCCCGGTTACCTCCGGCCGTTAGCGGCCCCGGCCCACCCACTTCATGAAAATCAGCGGTTTTACCATCGTGCGCAACGCGCTCAAGTACGACTACCCGGTGGTGGAGTCCATCACTTCCATCTTACCCATTTGCGACGAGTTTGTGGTGTGCGTGGGCCAAAGCGAAGACGCTACCCGCCAACTGGTGGCCGACATCGGCTCGCCCAAGCTCAGGATCGTGGACAGCCAATGGGACGACGGCCTGCGCCAAGGCGGCCGGGTGCTGGCCCTGGAAACCGACAAGGCCCTGGCCGCCCTGGCCCCCGATACCACCTGGGGTTTCTACCTCCAAGCCGACGAGGTGGTACACGAACAATACTTGGAAGCCATTGCCCAAGCCGCCGCCCGCCACCAACATAACCCCCAGGTGGAGGGCCTGCTGTTCAACTACACCCACTTTTACGGCACTTACCGCCACGTGGGCGACTCGCGCCGCTGGTACCGCCACGAGGTGCGCCTGGTGCGCCCGGCAGCGGGCCTGCGCTCCTACCGCGATGCCCAGGGCTTCCGCCGCGACGGCCGCAAGCTGCACGTAATGTCGGCCAACGCCCACATTTACCACTACGGTTGGGTCAAAAACCCCCGTTTTCAGCAAGCCAAACAGTTGAATTTCAACCGTTACTGGCATAGCGACGACTGGGTGGCCCACCACGTGCCTGCCGGGGAGCTTTACGACTACTCGCACATCGACTCGGTGGTTGCCTTCGCGGGCACGCACCCGGCCGTGATGCGCGCGCGGGTGGCCGCCGCCGACTGGGACGTAGACTTTAGCCAGGCCCGCCCCCGCCCCCGCCTCAAAGAACGGTTGCTCAACGGCCTGGAACACCTCACCGGCCAGCGTTGGTTCGAGTACAAAAATTACGTGTTAATGCGCGGTTAAAACCCCCGGCTAGTCGCCACAAACCCCCGGTTGGTCGCTAAGGTCAAGCGGTTTAGGGCCAGTGGGCTACTTTCGCCTTGGATTTGGACCAGCGCGGAATAGGTTGGGTGCGGAGCGGGAGGCAAAGTGCCTAGCTTACGTTCTTTTTAGCGAGCATTTTCCGTAAAATTTGGATCAACCACCGAAAACCCGACCGTTGGCCGGGGCCTTCTTACCGGGTGATCTAGGTGTTAGTGTTGACGGCCGGGGGGCAGGTTGCTCCCCGGCTTCTTATTTAGCTTATAACAAAACTAAATTACGCAATAAGTGCTCCTGGTATTTTAAATGATGGATAAATAAGTAGAACAATCACCTAATCATTAAGTCCATTTTAGTATCAGCTAAAGAACAAAATCGCTAAAACAATGGGGGCCA
>JALONO010000260.1 GCA_025454895.1 Bernardetiaceae bacterium | reverse complement strand
TCGCGGCCCCGCAGCTCGTCGGAGGCCAAAAAACGGATGTGGCTCTCCAGTTTGGCCCGGGTCACGGTCTGCTCGGTCAGTTGTTGGTCGGGGTTGGCCGGGGCGGTTTTGGCCTTGCCGGCTTTTTGGGCCAGGGCCGGGGCGGTGGCCAGCAGGGCGGCCGCCAGCGCGATCACGAGTTTTTTCATGGCGATAAAGTTCAAGTTCAGAAACTGGCTTGCAAGATAATCAGGGTGGGCCAGCTTTGGCAGCCGGGGCTTACCGGCCAGTGCTGCCGTAGCCGCCCGCGCCGCGCTCGGTGGGGCTTAACTCCTCCACGGGTTGCCACACCACGGTTTCGTGTTTGGCCACCACCATCTGAGCAATCCGCATCCCGTTCTCGACCGTGAAGGGTTGGTGGCTCAAGTTGACCAGCAAAACTTTGACCTCGCCCCGGTAGTCGGCATCGATGGTGCCGGGCGAGTTGACCAGGGTGATGCCGTGCTGGTTGGCCAAGCCGCTGCGAGGCCTAATTTGGGCTTCGTAGCCCGGCGGGATTTCGAGGTACAGCCCCGTGGGCACGAGCACGCGCTCCAGTGTGCCCAGGGTTACCGGCTCGCTCAGGTGCGCGCGGAGGTCCAGCCCGGCCGAGTGAGGGGTTTGGTAAGCGGGAAGCGGCTGCCCTGAGTGGTTGATTACCTTGATTTCCATGGAAAAGTAGGTTTTCCGTTGAACGGCTTTTAATTTGGTTCGCCAATTTTAGCCAAATAAACCTAGAGTTTGTGAGAGGGATTTTCAATCCGCTCATTATCAATAAAATACATTTTTAAGATTAGCCAATTGTGGCCCCTTTGCCGTATCTTTACCCCTGTGAGCAGCATCGTTCCTGACAACAGCCTGGCCCAAACCGATGAGCAGCGGCAGTTGACGGCCTTACGGGCCGAGATTGAACTGCTACGCGGCGAAAACAACCGGTTACGCCAGCAGCTATCGGCCCCGGTGTTGCCTAACCAAGTCATGGCCGCCTCGGCCCAGTTGCTCAAGGCCGTGTTTGACAGCAATTTTTACGCCCTGGTAGTGATGGACACCGACCTGCGCATCCGGGCGTTGAACGAAAAAGCCATTTACATCCAGCATTACATCTACAACCGTCCCATTAACTTGGGCGACTACGCGGGCGACATTGTGAGCAAGGAGAACAAGGCCGTGATTGTGGCCGCCATGCAGCAAGTACTGGCGGGCGAGACCTTGGCCGACGAGCGCGACGTGGTGGGCGTGTACGACGGCAAGCACTACTGGTTCGACATCGTGATGGCCCCCGTTTATGATGACGACCGCCGCATTATCGGGGTTTGTTACGGGGCCATGGACATCACCGCCCGTAAACTGGCCGAGATGCGGGTGGAGGAAACCCTGATGCAAGAGCAAATGCTCTCCGAGGAACTGACCACCCAAAACGAGGAACTGAACCAGAACCTGGAAGAATTAGAGGCCACCCAGGATTTTTTGCGCCGGAGCGAAGAACGCCTCAAGAAAATTTACAACGGTACGCCCGCGCTCATGCTGTCGTTGGATCGTTACGGGGTGGTGCAAGGGGCCAGCCAGTATTGGCTCGACTTTATGGGCTACCAGCGCGAGGAAATTTTGGGCATGGAAATTTACCAGTTGGTGTTGCCCGAGTACCGGAAGCGGTTAGCGGCGGTTTGGCGGCGGGCCTTTAAACAGCCCGTGGTGAACCTGCCCGACTGCCAGGCTATCAAGCGCAACGGCGAACTGATCGAGGTGAGCGTGTCGGTGGCGGCCGATACCGAACTGGACGGCCAGTGGATTGGCCTGGTGGTAGTTACCGACCTGACCGCCCGCAACCAAGCGGCCCGCGCCCTGCAAGATTCGGAACAAAACTTGGCGGCCATTTTCAACAGCCAAATGATCGACATGGTGGTGCTGGACCGCCAATACCGACTGGTGCGTTATAACTCACTGGCCAAGCAAGGCCTGCTCCAGCGCATTGGGGCGGATATGGAGGTGGGCATGAGCCTCCGGGGCTTGCTGCCCGCCAATGAGGAGAAGCTCTTTTTCAGGGCCATCGACCTGGCCTTTGCCGGCCAAACCTTGCGGGTGGAACGCCAAGTGGGCCAAGCCCGCGACCCCGCCTGGTTCGACTTTGTGTACACCCCCGTGCTCAACGCGGCGGGCCACGCCAACTATGTAATTGTGGGCGGGCACAATGTTACCGAGCGCAAAAAAGCCGAGTTGGAAGTGCGGCAAACTAAGGAGCAGCTCCAAAACATTTTTGATAGTTTGGACAACGTGTTTTGGTCCATCGACCTCACCAACAACAAGCTGATCCTGCTTTCCCCGGCTTTTGAGAAAGTGTACGAGCGGAAAATCGCGGAGGTGGCGGCCGAGGAGGGCCTGTTTCTGCTGACCCTGGCCCACCCCGACGACGCGCCCCGGCTCACGTTTGCCGTGCAACAGTGCCGCGAAAACGGAACGGCCCAGGTCGTCGATTTTCGGGTCAATACCCCCGCTGGCCGAACTAAGTGGTTGCAAACCAGCCTCAAACCCTATTTTAACCGCGACCATAACACGCTTTACCTCGAGGGCATTACTACCGACATCACCTTCCGCAAAGAGTCGGAAATGGCCCTGGTGGAGAGCGAACTAAACTTCCGGTCTATCTACGAACAGGCGGCGGCCGGGATTTTCCAGTTAGACCTGGCCAAGGGCTTTATCAACGTGAACCGGGTGTTTGCCCAAATGCTGGGCCACTCGCGCCATGATCTGCAAAAGGCATCGCTGCTAAAACTGACCCACCCTGAGCACCACGAAGAGTTGTACGCCGCCTTGGCCCAGGTAATGGGCGGCCAAACCGATACCCACAAGCTCGAAGCCCGGTTGCTGCACCAAAACGGCCAATTGGTGTGGCTCCTCATCACCCTCTCGCTCGTGCGCGCGGCCGACCAATCGCCCAAATATGTGCTAGGGATCGTGCAGAATATCAGTGAGTTAAAGAAAGTCCAGCAAGACTTGATTTTTAAAAACAACGAACTGGACACGTTTGTGTACCGGGCCTCGCACGACCTGCGCGGGCCTATTACCTCGCTGCAAGGGCTGGCCAACATTATGGCGATGGAAGAAAATTCGCCCACGATGGAGCACTACATCCAAGTGGCCCAGCAAAGCACCAAACGCCTCGATACCATTTTGCAGAACCTGATCGAGTTGACTAAAATCAAATCGGCCGAAATGGTGATGGCCCCGGTGGATATTTGGGAACTGATCAAGGACATCCTGGCCGGCTTTAGCAATTTGCCGGAGTTTGGCCGGGTAAAAACGATCACCGAGGTGCGGCTTACCCGCCCGTTTTACTCCGACGACCGGCTGCTGCGGGCCGTTTTGCAGAATTTGATCGAGAACGCCATCAAGTATTCCCGCCACAACATTGCCGATGCCTACGCCCAAGTGCTGGTGGAGGAGGTGGAAGACGGCATGGTCAAAATCACGGTGGAAGACAACGGCGAGGGCATCCCCAAAGCTCATTTGGACAAGGTGTTCAACATGTTTTTCCGGGCCACCGAAAGCTCCAAAGGCTCAGGCCTGGGGCTGTACATCTTGCGCAACGCCCTGGACAAGCTGCAAGGCACCGTCCACGTGGACAGCGACCTGGGCAAAGGAACCCGGTTCACGGTATTTCTGCCCCAGCAGCCAACCCAATAAGGGTTTTTTAGGCAGAATGAATGCGCTGGAGATTTCTCACCCCTCCCATTTCTCACCCCTCACCCTTCTTTCCCCCTCACTCATAGCGGGTGCGCATGGCTAGGCTGCGGCCCAGGGTAAGCTCGTCGGTGTATTCCAACTCGCCGCCCACGGGCACGCCCCGGGCAATAGTGCTCACCTTTACCGGGGTTTCTTTGAGGCGTTTGGTGAGATAAAAGGCCGTGGTATCGCCCTCCATCGTGGCACTGATGGCCAAGATCACTTCCTTGAGGTCAGGCTGTTGGCGTACCCGTTCCACCAGGCTCTCAATGTTGAGGTCAGCCGGGCCAACCCCCTCAATGGGCGAGATGATGCCGCCCAGCACGTGGTACAGGCCGTTGTATTGCCCCGTGTTCTCGATGGCCAGCAGGTCCGGGGTGGTTTCCACCACGCACACCAGCGAGCGGTCGCGGGCGGGGCTGGTGCAGAGGCTACACACGGGCGTATCGGCAATGTTGTGGCATTGCGCGCAGTAAGTAGTTTGAGTGCGCAGTTTCACCAGGCTTTCGGCCAGCCGGTGGGTTTGGTCCTCGGTTTCTTTGAGCAGGTGCAGGGCCAGGCGCAGGGCCGTCTTTTTGCCGATGCCCGGCAACTTGGCAATTTCGTTGACGGCGTTCTCGACTAAGCGGGAGGGAAAAACCATGTAACTAACAACAAATTAGCACCTTGAACCGATCGGCTTGCTACCAACGGCAAATTAAACAATCACCGCCCCGATGCCCCGCTCGGTAATGGCATCGCGCATGGGTTTCAATTCTTCCTGGCTGCCGTGTTTTACCGCGTACTTGCCCTTGTAGTGGATGATGAGCGTGCATTGTTCGGCTTGCTCGGCACTGAGGCCGCACACCTGCACCAAGGCTTCGATCACGTGCTCAAACGTGTTGTGGTCGTCGTTGAGTACCACCAGTTGCTTTTCGAGGAGTTGGTCAATGTCCAGTTCCTCAAGTTCTAGGACCTCAATGTTCGGGTTTTCAAACGGTTTCATGGATGATCGCGATACAAATACAAAATTAGGCCATTCGGGCCGTTAGGTCAAGGGCTGGCCGGTCTTTTTGGCCGGGGCGGCCCGGCGAGTCGGCCATTATTCCTTAATGGTATTTTGGCGGGATAAGTTCCAAGGCCCGTGCCTTGGTTTAATGGTTACCAAGGGCTGCCAGGACTTGTCTATACAAGTAAAAACCCGCCCCACAAAAAATCAACAGGGGTTGCTTGATATTAATTTTTCCATATTTTTGCTTCAAGAAAAAAATGAAAACAAAACAAACAAACATGAATAGACCTTTTCCCTCACCCTGCTAAGCCCCGCTTAGCCCGTGCCCTGTAACCCTAAGTCGGTTACTTTGTAGGGCATCCTCCCTGGTTTTCCACTTTATTGTTGTAAGCTTCCTGGCTAGTTGCTTAGCGGTGTTGCCCCCCATCACCCATAGGCCCATTAGGAATTAACAGTCCAAATTCAGTTATTCGCTCATTAATTTAAACACAATGATGATGAAAATGAACCATTTAAGTTGGCGCACTTGGCTATTTACCATGATTGCCGTGTGCCTCACCACCGTTGCTTTTGCCCAGGGCCGCACGGTCAAGGGGAGTATAGCCTCAACGTGGCCAACAACGAGGCCGTGCTGGTATTCTCATACGTGGGTTTTGTTACCCAAGAAAAAACCGTGGGGGCCGCCAGCACCCTTGATATTACCCTGGCTACCGATGTAACCGCCCTCTCCGAAGTGGTGGTGGTGGGCTACGGCACGGTGAAGAAGAAAGACCTGACCGGGGCCATTACCCAGGTGAGCTCCAAGGATTTTAACCCTGGGGTGAACCCCAACCCCCTCCAGGCCATCCAAGGCCGGGTAGCGGGCTTGAATATTACTCAAACCTCAGGTAACCCCACCGCTAACCCCACCGTGCGGTTGCGGGGCTATACCTCGCTGGGGGGTGGGTCTGATCCTCTCTATGTAGTGGACGGGGTAATTGGCGTACCCATTAACAGCATCTCCCCTGAAGACATCGAGACCATTGACGTATTGAAAGATGCCTCCGCCTCCGCCATTTACGGAGCGCGGGGGGCCAACGGGGTAATTGCGGTAACTACCAAGCGCGGCAAAGAAGGCCGCACCACGGTTTCATTTAATAACTACGTGGCGGTAAATACCATCTCTCGCTGGCTGGATTTGATGAATGCGGACGAGTGGCGGGCCGAAGTGCGTCGGACGGGCCGCCAGGCGGGCACCCTTGACCAAGGGGCCAACACTAACTGGTTGGATGAGATTTCGCGCACGGGCGTGGTAAATAACCAAAATCTGTCCTTTACGGGTGGGGGGCCTACCTTTAGTTATCGCGGCTCGATTGACCGGATTAATAATCAAGGTATCATGAAAAATAGTGACCAAGAACGGACTACCGCCCGGATCAACTTGGACCAAAAGGCCCTCAACAATAAGTTGAGCGTACAGTACAGCCTGGCTTACACCAACTTTAACGAGAAATTGTTCGAGGAAGGCATTATTCGGAGAGCCACCCAATTTTTGCCGACCTTGCCAGTGCGTGGGGCCAATGGGGACTATTATGAGGTGCCTGGAAGCTTTGACCTGTTCAACCCCGTAGCCATGTTGGAAAATAGAACTGATGACCAGCGCCGACGGATTTTGATTGGGGATATTACGGCGCGCTACGAGGTTATCCCTGGTCTGTTCCTTGGCGTAAAAGGTTCGGTGCGGAATGAGAATGGAAGTCGTGGTAGAGCAGAAAACGGAGCGATCAAAGCCTATCAGCCAAGCCAAGGATTTGCAGGCAGGGCTTATGAGTCAACCAACAACCGCTTGATGGAGTTTACCATCAATTACGTGAAAACCTTTGGGGAAAACCGGTTAAACGCCATTGGAGGTTATACTTATCAAGACGATGTCTTTGAAAGTTTTAGTGCAACTAATAATAATTTCATTACCACTGCTTTTGGCTATAATAATTTGGGCCAAGGGGCTGGTACGTTGATCAACCCTGGACAAGGTTATGTTGCCTCCTTTAAGAGGCGGACTACTTTGATTTCTTTCTTTGGCCGGGTTAATTACGATGTTGGCGACAAGTTTAATGTAACCGCCACCCTGCGGCGTGATGGAAGTTCTAAATTTGGAGCTGACAGCAAATGGGGCTTATTCCCGGCCGTGGCGGCCGGGGTAAACCTGACCAGCTTTGATTTTATGAAGAACCTTTCGTTCCTTAACTATGCCAAGGTGCGCGTGGCATGGGGCCAAACGGGCAACTCGGAAAATATTGGGGCCTATCAATCGCTAGAATTGTACAACCAGAGCGGTACCTATTATGACGGTCGGATCGATAACTTTTTGCCTGGCTATGCGATTAATCAAAACGCTAACCCGAATTTGCGTTGGGAAGTAGTGGAGCAGGCTAACGTTGGCCTCGACTTTGAACTATTTGGCGGCAAGCTGAGTGGCACGTTAGAGGTGTATAATAAGAACACTAAAAATATGTTGTTTAATTATACGGTGCCGGTGCCTCCTTTCCGAGTGAATTCTATATTGGCCAACGTAGGCACCATACGCAACCGGGGCTTTGAATTTTCGCTCGGCGGCGAAGTAATGCGTAAGGAAGATTTTTCGTGGAATACCCGGGTAGTGGGTTCACTGTACACCGTTAATGTGGTGAAACTCTCGAGCGACGAGTTTCAGACTGGCCTGATTACTTACAACTCCTTTGGGGGGCGGGGCTTATCCGATGTGTGGGCCTCCACCCTGCGCGAAGGAAAGCCTTTTGGCGAGTTCCTGATCCCCCGTTTCGCAGGTTTCTCCGAGTCGGGTTTGATGCAATTGGAAAACCCCAACGGAGCCCCGGTAACCAATTACAACCGCGACATCTTGTTTGAAAGTGGAGATGCCCTGCCTCGCAAGACGGCAAGCTGGATCAATAACTTTAGCTATAAGGCTTTTACACTTAGTTTCCAATTGCGCACCGTGTGGGGCAACAAGATATTGAACAACCAGCGCTCCAACTTCATGATCCCCGGCTCGATCTTGGAAACCAACATGCTCCGCGACGTCTCGACCATGCCTGCCAACTACGGAGTAAACCAACTGTCGGACTTCTGGTTGGAGAGCGGGACTTTTGTACGCATGGATAACTTGCAGCTTGGCTACAACCTCCCCATCAAAGGCAAAACCTTTAGCAATGCCCTGTTGTATTTCGCGGCTAACAACCTATTCGTGATCACGGGTTACAAAGGCATTGACCCGGAAATTGAGGTGAGAGGTGACTTGTCTGGCGCAACTAGCCAGCGACCCAACAACATTGGGGTGGATACGGGGATTTATCCCAAAACCCGTACCTTTACTTTGGGCCTGAATCTGAGCTTTTAATTTTTTGGCAGCCAGTTCAAACAACCTTATTGGACAATTACTTGTATCAAAACAAAAACTGTTTCTTAAACATCAGAAACGTATGAATATGAACTTCAAAAAATTCACCCTCACGGCCTTCACCTCGGCGGTTTTAGTGATGTCGTCGTGTACGGATCTGACCGAGGAGACCTTTAGTGTGATCCCCTCCGATCAGTTCCCCCTCACCCAAGCCCAGCGTGATGCGGTGGTGGGACCATTGTATTCTGGTTTACGCGACTATTATGGGAACTACGTAGACTTGCACGCTGCGACCGATGAAATGGTAGTGCCCACTCGGGGCGGTGACTGGAAAGATGGTGACAACTGGCGCCGTTTGCATGAGCACACCTGGAACCCTACCGCTGACAATGGTAGGTTTAACGGTTTGTGGTCTTGGGCTTATGGCCAAGTAACGGCCATTAACCGCCAGTTGGATGGTATCCGCGATGAAAATGTAACGGCTGAGTTACGGGCATTACGAGCTTTCTATCACTATATCATGATGGACAACTTTGGCCGAGTACCCATTGTTACCCGCGTAACTTCCGATGCTCCCACCCAGTCTGAGCGTGCGCAAGTATTTGAGTTCGTTGAGCGGGAACTAACTGAGGTTCTTCCTCGCCTTAGTACTAACGTGGGTGGCGAGATGTATGGCCGATTTAATCAGTGGGTCGCCCGCATGGTGTTGGCTAAGTTGTACCTCAATGCGGAGGTTTATACGGGCCGCGCCCGCTGGGCCGACGTGGTAACTCAAACCAATGAGATTATCAACGGCGGTAAGTTTACGTTAGTAGGTGGCGACCAATATTTTTCCATGTTCTCGGTGAATAATCAAGGTTCGCCCGAGACCATGTTGGCAATTCCCTTTAACCGGACCAAGTTTGGAGGGAATGTGATGCAGATGCGCACCTTGCACTATTTGAGCCAATTGACTTACGATTTGTCGGGCCAGCCTTGGAATGGGTTCTGTACCTTAAGTGAGTTTTACAATTCATTTGCTGACAATGATATCCGGAAGCGTGGTTGGCTAGTAGGTCAGCAGTTCACCTCTGCTGGCCAGCCGATCTTGGACGACGGGCAGCCGTTGGTGTTCACTCCGGAAATCCCACAGTTTGAGATGCCCGCTGGGGCCGATGGCCGCCGCCGGGGTGCCCGTTTTGCCAAGTATGAGATACAGCGTCGTAACCCGAACTTTGATCAAGACAATGACTTTGTTATTTTCCGTTATTCGGATGTATTCTTGATGCGTGGGGAAGCTCTCTTCCGTTCCGGTAACCAAGCTGGAGCTTTGGCCGATCTTAATCGCATTCGTACCCGGGCTGGTGCCACCCCATTCAGCGCGCTTACTCAAGATGATATTTTGGCCGAGCGGGGCCGCGAGTATTTTGGCCGAGCGGGGCCGCGAGTTGTACTGGGAGTACCACCGCCGCCAAGACCTGATCCGGTTTGGCCAGTGGACTCGGGCTTGGCAGTTTAAGCCTGCCTCGGGGGCGTTCCGCAACTTGTTCCCCATTCCGCAAGATCAGCTCAACCAAAATCCTAACCTTCGCCAAAACCAAGGTTACTAGTTGAGTTAGCAGCTATTGCCTGATAAAGTAAGCCCCCGAGATCCACAGATTTTGGGGGCTTTGTTATTTCACTACCTGACTAAATGATTGCATGATTAAATGATTGTAGCCCTTGGTTATCAATAGAGTTTTTGTGCTTTGAAAATCAGGTGGTTAATTCAAAACGCTCTTTGTTCACAACCTCCTAATCATGTCAAAATTGCGTCCCCTCCCCGACGGACGACCAAAAGCGAATGAGCTTTTGGTCGTCCGTCGGGGAGGGGCTTCTACCGAAATCAGTTAAGTAATTCATTATCAACATACAAAAACTCTAATCATTTAAAGTTGAGGAAGTACGCAATCTCTATTTTACTTTGGTATAAATGGTTTTTCTGATCAATTATCAACCATTTAAACTATCAAAAACAGCCAATCCCAATTAGACATGACGAGTGCTGGGCGGAGAAACCCGCCTATCGCCGCACGGTGTGTTGGCGGTCCGGGCTGTACGAAACCAGGGTAACCGGTACCCCCACCGTTTGTTCGATAAAAGCGATGTACTCGGCTAGGGCCGGGGGTAGGTCAGCCAGGGTTTCCAGGTTGGCCAGCGGGCAGTTCCAGCCTTGGAAGGTGCGGTACACGGGTTCCACCGGGGTGCTGAGTAGGCAGTAAGGCATTTGGTCGGTGAGGGTGCCGTTGGGCAGCCGGTAGTGGGTACACACCTTAAGTTCGGCAAAGTCGTTGAGCACGTCCGCTTTCATCATCAGCAGTTGGGTGGCCCCGTTGAGCATGGCGGCGTACTTGAGCGCGGGCAGGTCTAGCCAGCCCGTGCGGCGCGGGCGGCCCGTGGTGGCCCCAAACTCGTGGCCCTGCTGGCGGATCCGCTCGCCCACCTCATCGTGCAGTTCGGTGGGGAAAGGGCCGCTGCCCACGCGGGTACAGTACGCTTTGAAGATGCCCAGCACCTCGCCCACGTGGCGGGGGGCCACGCCCAGGCCGGTACACGCCCCGGCCACGGTGGTGTTGCTGCTGGTAACGTAGGGGTACGAGCCAAAGTCCACGTCCAACAGCGAACCTTGGGCACCCTCGGCCAGTACCCGGCGGCCCTGGCTAATTTCTTGGTTGATAAAATACTCGCTGTCAACCAGTTGGTAGCCCTTGATAAACTCGATGGCGGCAAAAAACTGGGCTTCCTGCTCGCTAAAATCTTGACTAAACTGATAAAATTGGAGCCATTGGAGGTGTTTGGCCTTGAGGTTTTCGTATTTGGCCTTGAAATCGGGCAGTAAAATATCGCCTATGCGCAGGCCGTTGCGACCTACTTTGTCGGTGTAGGCCGGGCCGATGCCCCGGAGGGTAGAGCCGATCTTGGCCTCGCCCTTGGCTTGTTCCTGGGCGGCATCGAGCAAGCGGTGGGTGGGCAAAATGAGCGATGCCTTGTTGGAAACGAACAAGTTGTGGTGCAGGTCCACGCCCAGTTGGGCCAGCGCGGTGATCTCCTTTTGGAGGGTAACCAGGTCCAGCACCACCCCGTTGCCGATCAGGTTCTTGATCTCGGGCCGGAACACCCCGGAGGGGATTTGGTGCAGCACGTGCTTGATGCCGTCGAAATGGAGGGTGTGGCCTGCGTTAGGCCCCCCTTGGAACCGGGCTACTACTTGGTAGGCCGGAGCGATCACGTCCACGATTTTACCTTTGCCTTCGTCGCCCCATTGTAAGCCGAGAAGTATGTCCATGCGTTCGTATGATTAGGGGCGCAAGTTAAACACTTGTGCCGTTTGTCAGGTGGTTTCTGGGCGTTGGCAGCTTAGAGGCGTACCCCCACCAGGGTAATATCATCGCGAAGAGGTTGACCTTCCTGGTGGGTTTCAAGCAGCTTGCTTAGGGCTTGGCCCTGCAAGGGCATGGGCAGGTGGCCGTTCTGGGTCAGTGTCTCGTGCAGCCAATGGCGTCCCAGTTTGCGGCGGTGGCTATTGTTCTGGTCGGTAAACCCATCGGTACTCAGGTAGAGGCTGTCGCCGGGTTGCAGCCGCCAGGATTGGGTGCTAAACACCTCCTGGTCGGCCGGGTTGGCCCCCCCGCCCACCGACTTGCGGTCGGCCTTGAACTCTACCAGCCGGCCAGTAGTGGCCAGCCGGATCAGCAGCGGGCGGCGGGCCCCGGAGTAAGTGAGTTGGGTTTGGCCGTTGGGCTGCCGCTCGAGCGCGCAGAGGCAGGCATCCATCCCGTCGTTGTTCAGGCCAGCCCCGTTGCTCTGCTTCAGGGCGGCCCGCACCCGCTCGTTGAGCAGGGTGAGCACTTGCGCGGGGTCGCCCACGCGCTCGCGCTCCACGATCTCGCTCAGGAACCCGTGGCCCATCATGCTCATGAACGCCCCCGGCACGCCGTGGCCGGTGCAGTCGATGGTGGCCAGCCAGGTAGTGGCCGGGGCGGCCTCGGAGGCGGGCAAGTGGGCCAGCCAGTAAAAATCGCCGCTCACAATGTCTTTGGGCTTAAAAATGACGAAGTGCTCGGTAAAATGGCTGGCAAATTCTTCTGCCGGGGGCAAAATAGTGGCCTGGATGGTCTGGGCGTAGCGGATACTGTCCATGATGTGCCGGTTTTTGTCCGTCAGTTGGGCAAAGCTCTGCTCCAGGGCCTGCTTTTGCTGGTTGATCTCGCCTTGCTTGGCCTCCAGCTCGTCTTTTTGTTTCACCACTTCGGCCGTGCGCAGGGCTACTTGGGCCTCGAGTTTGGCTTTTTGGGCTTCAACCCGCCGCACCCGCCAGCGGAAGATGCCGTAAATGGAAAGTAGCGCGGCGGCCAGCATCAGCAACCGAAACCACCAGGTTTGCCAAAACGGGGGCTTGACGGTTACCGCGATCCGGGCCTCGTGGGGGCTCCAAATGCCGTCGGCATTGGTGCCGCGCACCCGGAAGGTGTAGTCGCCGGGGGGCAGGTTGGTGTAGGTGGCAGTGCGCCGGGTGGCATCGGTGTCGATCCAGTTATCGTCGAAACCTTCCATTTGGTATTGGTAGCGGATTTTGCTGGGCTTGCTGTGGTCCAAGGCCGCA
>JALONO010000259.1 GCA_025454895.1 Bernardetiaceae bacterium | reverse complement strand
GGCTCGGGGCGGTAAGCGGGCGGCACGCGCAGCCAATAAATGTCCGAACTTCCGTGGGTATCGTTCTTCTGGGTAGAAGTTACCAAGGCCGACTGGCCGTCGGTGGTCATGTAAAAGCTATCGTTGCCGCCGCTGTTGATCGCCTTGCCCAGGTTGACCGGTTCGCTCCAATAGGCCCAACTGTCGTCGCGCAAGCGTTTGGTCATGTAAATGTCGTACCCGCCTAGGCCGGGGTGGCCGTCGGAACAGAAGTAGAGCGTTTTCATGTCCGGGTGCAGCCAGGGGTTAATTTCGGCGTAAGGGGTGTTGATCACCTGCCCCAGGTTGATCGGTTCGCCCCAGCCTTGCGGGGTTTTTAGGCTCACGTAGATATCGAGGTTAAACTCGCCCGCGCCGTGGTAGTACAAGTGCTCAGGGTGGTAGTTAGGGAAATGCCCGCCCACGCCGCCCGGCCGGTCGGAGCTAAACAAAAGAGCCTGCCCGTCAGCGGTTTGGCACAAACCTGCTTCAAAATGGGGCGTGTTTACCGGGTAAGGCAGCGCATAAAGGCGGCTCCAACTGGGGCCTTGCCGTTCGGCGTAAAACAAATCGCCTTTGCCCAGCTTGTTGCCCGGCAGCACATAATAAAACTCGGGCAGGGCGGCGTAGTTGCCGTACAGGTAGAGCGTGTTGCCGTCCGGGCTGAGGCTCAGGGGCACCTCGTGGCTGCCCGTGTTCACCTTTTTATCCAGCGGCTGGGCGGGGGTCCACTGGCCCTTGCCGTCTTGGAACGAAAAAAACACGTCTTCGCCGGTGTTGGCGCTCCGGCGCGAAAAGTAGAGCAGTTGGCCGTCCAGCGAGAGCACCGGGTTGTAGTCCCGGTTTTTGGAATTGACGGCCGGGCCGAGGTTTTTCAGTTCACGGCGGTCGTCGGGGTCGCGCAGCAGGGCCAAATGGCTATCCATATACTTTTCTTCCCCCGCGAAAACTGGGCGGTATTGGGCGTACACCGTGGCGGCGGCAGTCCAATCTTTCTTTTCTACCAGGGGCAGCACCACCTTGCGCAGGGCCACCTTGGCGATGTCTTGCGGGGCAAAAGCCCGGATAAAATCGTCGTACAGGCGGGCCTGCTCGGGCGCGTAGCCCAGGTGGTGTAGGTTCAGTTTACATAGCAACGCCGCCGGATAAGTTTGGTGTTTGGCGGCTAATTCTTTCAACTTCAACCAATTAGGATGGTTGGTGTAGTTACTGAGGTTAAACCCAAACTCGGCCCCGTAAAACTGGGGCACCAGGTTCTTCAATTCGTCTTCGGTATAATGCTGGCCCACCAGGTGGCAAAATTTCTCGTACATGCGCCCGCTGCGCTCGCCGTACTGCCGCAGGGTTTGCAGGTTGATGTACTCGGCCAGCATTTCGCGGGCCAGGGCGCGCACCTCCAGCAGCCGGGGCGACTCGGGATAGTCGGTCAAAAACTGGGCACACTGCTCCAACAGCACTTCCCGCAGGGCCATCACGGTGTCGGCCTCCGAGTAGCGGTCGTAAATGCGCGAGTCGAACAACTGGGCGTAGCTCTTGCGGTACGGGGCGTTGGCCAGCAGGTCGTAGGCCTCCTGCTGGGCATCGCGGATGAGGTGGCCCACCAGTGCATCGTTGGCCACCGAGGCCGTCCGCCGCACATCATCTTGCTGGGCGGCAGGCAGTTGCAAATAGAGCAAGGCGGCCTGGGTGCCCACCGTGTACGCTGTTTTGAGCAACTTAAAATGCGGCTCAAAGTTGAGGTACTTTAACTGGTACTGTTGCTTTTTTTTGAGCACCTGCTGCATTTGGTAGGCCGTGCGGGCCTTGCCGTGCAGGGCGGCCACGTCTTTGGGCTGGGTTTTCAGCACCGCCTCAAACGTTTGGGCGGCCGCTTCCAACTTGTTGGCATAAAACTCCTCCCAACCTTGGCGGGCGGTTTGGGCCACGGCCCAGGCGGGCAGTACGCCGAGTAACAATACCAAAACCGATAATTTCTTCATGCGGGGGCAAAATGAGGGGACACTGGTAACCGGGCAACCCGCGAGTCGCTCAAGGTTTTAGATTGTCCAATTTTCGTGCAAATTCCCCCGCCCCGCCTATTTTCAGGTTTAATCATGGGAGATTTGCCGCCCTGGCCTAACTTCGCCGCCTCAGCCAATCGCTTTCCTCCATGATTGTTGTAACCGGCGGCTCCAAGGGCATCGGCCGCGCCATAATTGAAAAGTTTGCGGCCCAGGGCCACGACGCGGCTACCTGCGCCCGCAACGAAACCGAGCTGCGGGCCATGAAACGCGAAGTGGAGGGCCAGTACGGCACGCGGGTGTTCCACCTGGCCGCCGACCTGGCCGAGCGGGCCGAAGTGGAGCGGTTCGCGGCCTACGTCCACTCGCTGGACCGCCCGGTGGACGCGCTGGTGAACAATACCGGCCTGTTTATCCCCGGCCAAACCCACATTGAGGAAGACGGGGTGCTAGACCTAATGCTCAACACCAACTTGCTGAGCGCCTACCACCTTACCCGGGCCTTGCTGCCCCCCATGCTGGAACGGCAAAAAGGGCATATTTTCAACATTTGCTCCACGGCCAGCATCATGGCCTACCCCAACGGCGGCAGCTATTGCATTAGCAAATTTGCCCTCTACGGATTTACCAAAGTGCTGCGCGAAGAACTGAAAACCAAGCAATTGCGCGTAACGGCGGTGCTGCCGGGGGCTACCCTCACCGCCAGTTGGGACGGGGTGGACCTGCCCCCCGAGCGGTTTATGCCCCCGGCCGATGTGGCCGAGGCCGTTTGGGCCGCCTTTGCCCTCACCGGCCAAACCGTGCTGGAAGAGCTGCTCATCCGCCCCCAGTTAGGTGATATTGGGTAGAAAAGAGCAAGGGCCGGTTTTTCTATCCGCTGCCACGGCTTTTAGCCGCTGGCAAGGTGGCTCGGGGTAGATCGGCGGAATTTCACCACCTTTGCAGCCACCATTGCTTTGTGAAGTGATCATGAAAACTCCCAATCTCCGATATGTTTCCCGGTGTGGGTGGCTTTGGGCCGCCTGCGGGCTGGGCCTGGCCCTGGCCGCCTGCGACTCCGACGCCGACACCACCTTGCCCGTGCCGGACGATCCCTTGGGCATTGCCCTGACCATTACGGTGGGCAGCACCACCGGCGGCTCGCCCATCACCATCAGCTACCGCGACCTTGACGGGGCCGGGCCAGCCGCCCCGCAGGTTACCGCCCCGCCCTTACCGGCCAATACCACGCTCAACGCCAATTTGTCCGTTACTATTTTGGACCGCGGGCAGAACAACGACCGCACCGGGTTCATCAACGACAACGACAACCAGCACCAAGTTTTCTTTTTGGCCACCCCGCCCACGCTCATCCAGCAAACCTACCTGGACCGCGACCGCGACGGCCTGCCCCTAGGCTTGATCAACCGCTTCCAAACCGGGGCGGCGGGCACGGGTACGCTGCGCGTGGTGCTGCGGCGCGGGCTAAATAAGCGGTTCAACAACCTCAGTGCCAGCAACTTTGCCCAAGCCGGAGGCGTGTCGGACCTGGATGCCAGCATCCCGATTACGTTGCAGTAACCCAAGTGGATGCTATCTGGAACACCCCTCCTATCGTGTTTTCATTAACCCGCCCATAGCCAGGCCCATCCGTAGGGGCAACCCTTGTGGTTGCCCGGTTGCCACGTAGCACCAAAGGTGGTGGAGCGTGGCCGTTAATTGTCCATTGACCACCAGGGCGGCCACAAGGGCCGTCCCTACCTTCGCACCGGAGCGAAGCAAACGCGCACGAAGCATCAAAACGCGCCGTTGGGTGTAAATGTCTCCCCTTCTCAGGATAGAACTAATGCCGATCAACCTAGTCGCGCTCGCGCAGCAGCACGTCGGGGTTGGTGCTGGTGGCCTTGTTAATGGCCTTGAGGATGATGCCGCACACATCGCGGATTTGGTCTTTGCTGATGGTGAGCGGCGGCGCGATGCGCATGGCGGTGTTGCAGTGCAAAAACCAGTCAGTAACCACGCCGTAGCTGATGGCCCGGTCGATGATGGCCTTGAGCGTGGCAAAGTTGTCGAACTCGACGGCGATCATTAGCCCGGCGGCGCGGACTTCCTTGATTTTGGGGTGGACCAGTAATCGTTTGAACAACTCGGCCTTGGCGGCCACTTTTCGGTGCAGTTGTTTCTGCAAAATGTAGCGCAGCGTGGCCAACGAGGCCGCGCAAGACACCGGGTGCCCGCCAAACGTGGTGATGTGACCCAAAATGGGGTTGTTTTTGAGGCAGTCCATCAGGGTTTTGGGGGCCATGAATGCGCCGATGGGCATCCCCCCGCCCATGCCTTTGGCGGCCACTACCACATCGGGAACGAAACCGTACTGCTCAAAGGCCCAAAAAGTGCCCGTGCGGCCAAACCCAGCCTGGATCTCGTCGACCACCAGCAAGGCCCCCACGTCGGTGCAACGTTGCCGCAACGCTTGAAAATACGCCGGGTTGGCCGTGCGCACCCCGGCCTCGCCCTGCACGGTTTCGATAAAAACGGCAGCGGTTCGGCAAGTAATTTGTTCTAAATCAGCGATTTCACCAAAATGAATGTGCCGCACATCGGGCAGCAAGGGTCGGTAGGCGTTTTTGAAACCCTCGTCGCCGTTGAGGCTGAGGGCACCTTGGGTGGAGCCGTGGTAGGCCGCGTGGCAACCGATCAGCTCGGTGCGGCCGGTGTACCGCTTGGCCAGTTTCATGGCCCCCTCGATGGCCTCGCTACCCGAATTGACGAAGTACACGTTATCGATCCCCGGCGGCAAGGTAGCCACCAACCGCCGGGCCAATTTCACCTGGGGCAGTTGCACGTACTCGCCGTACACCATCAGGTGCAGGTACTTGCTGGTTTGCTTGCGGATGGCTTTGACTACTTCGGGGTTGCGGTGGCCCACGTTGCTCACCCCAATGCCCGAAATCAGGTCGGCGTATTTTTTTCCATCAGTCCCGTGTAAAAAAATCCCCTCTGCCGATTTGATCTCCAGCATGAGCGGAGCATCGGTAGTTTGGGCTAAGTGGTTTAAAAACAACTGCCTCGCCGTGAGCATACTCCCGTTTTCCATACTTTTCTGGCTGGCTTCAAACTGGCCTTCCCCACTAATCATCGTAAAAAATGACTCCATATATAAAGTTCAGATCAAAAATTTTAACCCGAAATTAATGTAGGCCATTTAGCCAAAAGCCATCCGCAAGTTAGTAAGGCAAAATTTAATATTGGGCGGGATCGCCAAGCCGTACCTTAGCCCCCGCGTTTCCCGGGGTTTTTAGGGCCGGGAGCAGCCCATTTTCAGCGATTTTAACCCCGGTCCGACGCTTCGGCGGCCCGGCCGGGCGCACCTGGTCGCCACCGTTGGCCACGGCATCATGCAATCATGCAATCATGCAATCATGCAATCATGCAATCATGCAATCATGCAATCATGCAATCATGCAATCATGCAATCATGCAATCATGCAATCCAATATTAAATTTTTGCGAAGCAATCTTTTGTATAATTAACAAAAAATTCATATTGTAATTTTGTGGCCCGCTAAGGAAACGGATTGGCGAAAACAATCTTGGCGGGGATTTTGTCAAATCATGTTGGCTTTAAACGAAAGGGGATTTTTAAACATGGAAATCAGCAACTGGCTAGACATTAACACGTTGCGGCAAAAATATTTTCCGGGCCGTTCTGGTTGGGCCAATGGCTTTGAGGCTGGGCATTTGGCCCCGCCCGATCCGATGGCGGACGAGCAGTCGTTTACCAAGGCCGACTTCGGGCCTCAATTTTACTGGGGCGTGGCCTCGGCCGCCTTTCAAACCGAAGGCTCGCACGAAGCCGACGGCAAGGCCCCGTCCATTTGGGATACCTTTACCCACCACAGCCGCAACGTGAAAAACGGCCACGATGCCCGCGTCGCCACCGATTTTTACCGTCGTTTCCCGGAAGACCTGGCTTTTGTGAGCCAAATGAACCTGCGCGAGTTCCGGTTCTCGTTGGCCTGGCCCCGGGTGCTGCCCACCGGCACCGGACGGCCCAACCCGGCCGGGCTGGCTTTCTACGACCGGCTGGTGGACCACTGCCTGGCCCAAGGCGTAACCCCGTGGCTCACCCTTTACCACTGGGACCTGCCCCAGGCCCTGGAAGACCGTGGCGGCTGGACCCACCGCGACGTGGTGAGCTGGTTCACCGACTTTGCCGACTTGTGTACCCGCCACTTTGGCGACCGGGTGAAAAACTGGATGGTGCTCAACGAGCCAATGTCGTTTACCGGGCTGGGCTACTATTACGGGCTGCACGCCCCGGGCCGCAAAGGGCTGGGCAACTTTCTGCCCGCGGTACACCATGCGGTGCTGGCCCAAGCGGAGGGGGGCCGGGTGGTACGCGCCAACGTACCGGGCGCGCAGGTGGGCACTACCTTTTCGTGCTCGCACGTAACCCCACACCGCGACACGGCGGCCGACCGCCAAGCCGCCGCCCGGATGGATGCCCTGGTGAACCGCCTGTTCATCGAGCCTGCGCTGGGCTTGGGCTACCCGGCGGGCTTCCCGTTTTTTACCCGCCAACTGGAGCGGTACATCCGCCCCGGCGACCTGGAGCGCGCCGCCTTCGATTTCGATTTTATCGGGGTGCAGAATTATTTTCGGTTGGTGGCCCAAAGTACCTGGCTGCCGCCGTTCGTGAAAGAAGTGCCCGCCGTGGATCGGGGCGTGGAGGTCAATGAGATGGGCTTTGAGGTACACCCAGAAGGTATGTATCACGTTATCAAGCAATTTGCGGCTTATCAAGGCGTTAAAAAAATCATCGTAACCGAAAACGGCGTATGTTACCCCGACCAGTTGGAGGGCAACACCGTACACGACCATCGCCGCATCGCGTTTTTCAAAAACTACCTGGGCCAGTTGCTGCGGGCCAAACGCGAGGGCGCACCCGTGGAGGGTTATTTTGTATGGTCCCTCACCGATAACTTCGAGTGGGCCGAGGGCTACCACCCGCGTTTTGGCTTAGTATATGTCGACTATGCCACCCAGCAACGCTACCTCAAAGACTCGGGCCGTTGGTTTGGGGATTTTCTGGCCTAATCCTACCAACAATGGCACGGCGCGGATTGACTGGTTTTTAAGTCCTTGATTGTCAAGTACAAAAATCATCGGTTCCTCCAATCGCGCTTCATTTTAGACTTCGCTTCTAGCCCGTCATTCTCCACGCCCCATCGGGCATTGGGCTTTTCGGGCTAATTTGGCGGCGTTTAACCTGGCATCGCCATGAGAAAATTCCTTTTGCCTATTTTGGGCCTGCTGGCCTTGGTTTGGTTCGCCTGCGGGGGCGGCAATACGCCTGCCGGCCAAGAAGCCCCGACCGACTCGCTGGGGACCAAAACCAGCGGCAACCCGATTTTTCCCGGTTGGTATGCTGATCCCGAGGCCATTATCATCGGCGACCGGTATTGGATTTTCCCCACCTTTTCCGATGCTTTTGATAGACAGGTGTTTCTGGACGCTTTCTCTTCGGCCGATCTGGTGAACTGGACCAAGCACCCGCGCATTATCGACACCACGGCCGTCAAATGGGCCAAGCAGGCCATGTGGGCACCGGCCATTTTGCCCAAAGACGGTAAGTACTACCTGTTTTTCTCGGCCAACGACGTGCAGAACCCACAGAGCCGGTACTACCAAGCGGGCAAGTCGTTCACCTTTGGCGGCATCGGGGTGGCCGTGGCCGACCGCCCGGAAGGGCCTTACCGCGACCTGCTGGGCAAGCCGCTGGTGAGCCAGTTTTACAACCAAGCCCAGCCCATCGACCAATGTGTGTTTCAAGACACCACCGGGCAATACTACATGGTGTACGGCGGTTGGCGGCGGTGCAACTTGGCCCGCCTCAAACCCGACTTTTCGGCCCTGGAGCCTTTCGCCGACGGCGATACGGTAAAAGAAATCACCCCGGAAGGTTATGTGGAAGGCCCCATCATGTTCCGCCACCGGGGCCTGTATTATTTGATGTGGTCGGAGGGAAATTGGACCGACTCGACTTACCGGGTGGCTTACGGCACGGCGGCCACCCCGCTGGGGCCATTTGCGCGCCAAGGCACCATTTTGCAGGCCGACACCACCGTGGCCACCGGGGCGGGCCACCACTCGGTGCTCCACCCACCCGGCACCACCGACTGGTACGTAGTGTACCACCGGCGGCCCATCCCCAGCCAAGGCCGCGACCACCGGGTAGTGTGCATCGACAAAATGGAATTTGCCCCTGACGGCAGCATTAAACCCGTTAGAATTACGTTTGAGGGAGTGCCCGCGCGCCCGCTCACGGCTAAACCCTAACCCGCTCCCCCGTTTTTATGCAACCCCAACCCCCGTTTGCCCATCCCAACCTCATTTTTGACCTGGGGGCCGTGATCATCAACTTGGATTTTGGCCGCACGGCCCGGCTGTTCAGCGCGTTAAGCGGGCTGGACTTCGCTGACCTGTACGCCCACCACCAGCAGTTGCCGTTTTTTGACGAGTTTGAGGTGGGCCGCCTCCCGCCGGAAGGCTTCCGGGCGGCCCTGCGGCAGGCCCTGGGCGTGCCCCACGCCCCCGATGCCCAACTGGACGAGTATTGGAACGCCCTGCTGTTAGACATCCCCGCCGAGCGGATTGCGTTGCTGAAACGCCTGGGCCAAACCCGGCGGCTTTTTCTGCTGAGCAACACCAACGCCATCCACAAAACGGCCTTTGACCAAATAATGTGGCAGCAACACCAAATGCCCACCATCGACTCGCTGTTTGAGCGGGCCTATTACTCGCACTTGGTGCAGGACCGCAAGCCCAACCCCAGCATTTTCACCCGGGTGCTCACCGAAAACGGCCTAAAACCGGAAGAAACCTTGTTCATCGACGATACCATTAGGCACGTGGAAGGCGCGCGGCGGGTAGGTTTGCCCGCTTACCACCTGGTGGCCCCGCAAACGGTTACCGAACTGTTTGCTTGAGTGTGCGAACCTGGGGGGTAGCCATCGCGCAAAACCGAGCTTCTGAGCCAAGAAAATTCCGTAAATTTGCCCCAATGGCTTACTTGATGCCAAAATCAAATCTGAATTGCGTGTCGCAATGTTTTAAATGATTGATAAACAAGTACACCAATCATTGAGTCGTTTGAATATGAGCACCCGCCTTTAATCAGTTAACAAAATGAAACTTTCCTATTTATTTGCCTTACTGGTGATTGCCGCCGCCGTCGGCATCATCATTTCCTCCACGGGCAGCGCGAGCCAGTACGTAAATTTTGCTGAAGCGGCCAAAATGGCCAGCCAAGGCGACGACCGCAAGGTGCATATTGTGGGCGAGCTGACCAAAAACCCCTTGGGCGAAGTGGTAGGCGTGGATTATGACCCGCTTGAAGATGAGAACTTCTTGGCTTTTGACCTGGTGGACGACCAAGGCAAACGGCACCGGGTGGTGTGTACCAACCCACCGCCCTCGATGCAGGACTTCAAGCGGTCGGAGAAAGTGGTGGTCATTGGCCGGATGCAAAACGCGCAATTTGTGGCCAGTGAGATTTTGATGAAGTGCCCCTCGAAATACGAAGAAAAAGAACTGAAAGCGGAGGCCGGGCCTCGCAGCTAGGTTTACCGTCAATTAACTGACCTGCGCCCGCGCCAACGGGCGTTTTTTTTGCCTCCAGGTTGGGCGGGCCGGGGAAACGCCCGGGCAGGCCCCCAAGCGCAAGGCTACAACCGGGGGCGGGGTTATCTTTGTGGCCCATTCCCATCCCCGCTTTATGCAGCACGCCCTGGCCCGCCTGGCCCACCAACTGGACGGTGAGTTTTTTGCCGACCAGACCATGCGCACCCTCTACGCCACCGATGCCTCGG
>JALONO010000042.1 GCA_025454895.1 Bernardetiaceae bacterium | reverse complement strand
CCGCATCATGTTGCCTCAAGGGTTTACACGCAATTGCGAGGGCAAAGGTTATCGCGCCCCAGCGGCCAACTTAAGCAAAAAAACGGGCAATGCGGCGGGGCGGCCGGGGCGGGGGTTGGTTTTTTGTTTGTTGGGGGCGGACATTACTAACCGTGCTCAATCTTAACTCCCCTCCCCCACAAATAAAACCACCGCCCAATTGAGGTTTTAAGGGAAAAGATTGTACTTTTCTTTCCAATTTGGCGTTAATTGGAATGATACTTGTGCGTACCTTGTTATGAAATGGGGTGTTAAAGCGATCTTAACTGTTTATTTATTAGCTAGTTGCGGCCTAATTTATGGCCAAAATTTGCTGGTGAATAACCCTAAAAATCGCCCGGAGGCCCAAGAACCAGCCGGGGCGAGCCGGTACGCCGTGCCGCCAGGGCAGGCTTTTGCCCCCGATCTTTTCCGCCAACTCACGGTTGAGAGCGGCCTGTCGCACAACCACATCCAGTGTATTTTGCAAGACAGCCAAGGTTTTTTGTGGATCGGGACGCAGGCCGGCCTGGATCGCTACGATGGCTACACCTTCACCTCGTTTAGGCACAACCCCAAACAGCCCGGCAGCTTGCCCGACAACCGGGTGCTCTGCTTATTAGAAGACCAAGACCAACGCCTGTGGGTAGGCACGGCCAACGGCTTGGGGCGGCTGGATGCCGCCTCGCAAACCTTTCAGGTGTACCAACACCAAAAAGCGGATACCGCCAGCCTGCTCGATAACCAGGTATTTGCCCTGCACGAAAACCGGGGGCAATTGTGGATCGGCACGGGCCGGGGCATTTCGCGGCTCAACCCGGCCTCGGGGCAGTTTTTCAATTACCCCCTCAGCGGGCGGATGACGGCCGTGTGGAGCCTGGCCTCCGACCCGCGCGGCAACATCGTGGCCGCCTCGCTGGGGCGGGGCGTGCTGGTGTATCGGGCCGCCAGCAACCGGTTCGAGACTTACCCACTGTACCCCAAGCGGCTCGGCAGCGACTACATTACCCGCCTGTTTCTGGACCAGCAGCGCAACCTCTGGGTGGGCAGCTTGCAGGGCCTGCGCCGCATTTACCCGGACGGTAAGGTGCGCACTTACGCGCACGACCCCGGCCAACCCACCAGCCTCAGCGATAATTATGTAACCTCGGTGGCCCAAGACGCCACGGGCAATTTGTGGGTGAGCACCCAAAACGGCATTAGCGTGCTCACTCCGCCCGAGCTACTGCGCGAACAGCCAGACTTTGCGGTGCTCCGTTCGGACCCGCAAAACCCCCGCACCCTGAGCATCAACACGGTGGGGGCCTTGGTCCCCGACAAAGCCGGGCTGATGTGGGTGGGCACCAATGGCGGCGGGCTTAACTTCTACGACCCCGCCCAAGAAAAATTCAAGGCTTTTCGGGCCTCGGCCACGTTACCCAACCATTTGGGGCACGCCCCGGTAACCGGCATCAGCCAAGACGGCCAAGGGCAAGTATGGCTGGGCACTCAAGGCGGCCTGTACCGCTGGCAACGCGCCACTAACCAATGGGCGCACTTTACCCACCGGCCCGGCGATAAGAATAGCCTCGTCCACAGTTCGGTAACTTGCGTGCTGAGCACCCGCCGGGGCGATTTGCTGGTGGGCACGGTGAGCGGCCTGTCGCGGCTTACGCCCGGCAACCGGGCCGCCGGCCGGTTTATCCACTACCGCAGCGACGACTCCGAGCTGAACGACAGCTACATTACCTGCCTGTTCGAGGACCAGGCCGGCCGGGTGTGGATCGGCACGCGCGAAGGCGGGTTGTACGCCCTAGACCTAGCCTCGGAGAACCTCATCCCCTACCGCAACAACCCCAAAGTACCCTTCTCGCTCAGCGACAACACCGTGCAGGCCATTGCCCAAGACGAGGGCGGCTACCTGTGGGTGGGCACGGGCATGGGCCTCAACCGCATGGACCTCGAAACCGAGCACTTTACCGTGTTCCAGCACGAGCCTGGTAATCCGCAGTCGCTGGCCCATAACAGTGTGAAAAGTTTGTACGCCGCACCCCAGGGCATTTTGTGGATTGGCACCCACGGCGGCCTGCAAAAAATCAACACCGATAACCTCAAGTTTTTAGCCCAGTACCAAACCAAAGACGGCCTACCCAGCAACAGCATCCTGGGCATTTTGGCCGACGATGAGGGCGATCTTTGGCTGAGCACCAACCAAGGGCTGGCCCATTTTCAAGTGGCCGAAGGCATTTTCCAACACTACGACGAGTACGATAACCTGCAGGCCAACGCTTTTTGGCCCGGGGCGGCTTACCGCAACCCCAACGGCGAAATGTTTTTTGGCGGCCAGGCTGGTTTTAACCTGTTCCACCCTAGCCGCATGGTGGCCAACCCGCTGCCCGCCCAGCCTTACCTGGCCCGGTTAGAAGCAGGCAGCCGCTACCGGGCCGCAGCCCCGGTGCCCCTGCCCAATGGGTTGGCCAACTCCGTCGTCCCGGCCGAGGTAGTGCTTGACTACGACCAGAATAGCCTCGATTTCCACTTTGTGGGGCTAAGCCTCCGCCACCCGGAAAAAAACGAGTACCGTTTCTTTTTAGAAGGTTACGAAAGTGCTTGGGGCCTGCCCACGGCCGAGCGGCACGCCTACTACGCCAACCTACCCGCGGGCCGGTACACGTTTTGGCTCCGGGCCAGCAACAGCGACGGGGTGTGGAACGACCAACCGCTGGGCCTGCGGGTAATTATTAAACCGCCGTTTTGGCTCACTTGGTGGTTTTTAAGCCTGGCCACGGTTTTTGTGGGCAGTGTGGGGCTGGCCTTTTACAAATGGCGCACCTGGCGCATTAAAAAGCAAAACCAACTGCTCACCCAGCAGGTAGCCGAGCGCACCCGCGAGATCACCCACCAGCGCGACGAACTGGACCGGGCCTACAACAGCATCAAAGCCATCAGCCAAATCGGCCGCGAACTTACCTCCGAGCTTCACCGCGACGAGGTGGTTACCTCGGCCTACCAAAAGGTGAGCCGGTTTATGGAGGTGTCCATGTTCCGCATCGGCATTTTTAACCCGGAAACTAAAATGCTTAGTTTCACCGGGTTTGCGGGCCAGCAACGTATCAAGCCGTACAGCCACGATACCACCGACCCCGTCAAGCGCCTGTCGGTGATTTGTTTCCAGTACCAAATGGAAATCTTGATCAAGGATTTTGACCAGGAAGCCCCCGAATACGTGGGCAAAGAATACATGCAGTACCAGCCGCACCGCCCCGGTTCGGCCATTTACCTGCCTTTGCTCATCGACGGCCAGCCCGTGGGCGTAATCACCGTGCAAACCTTCCGCAAGCACGCCTACACGGCCGAGCACGCCTACCTGCTGCGCGCCCTGGCCAGTTACGTGTCGGTGGCCATCGATAACGCCAACAACTACAGCAAGCTCACCGAGGCCAACCTCACCATCGAACGCCGTAACGAGAGCATCCTGAGCAGCATCCGCTACGCGGAAAAAATCCAACAGGCCATTTTACCTGACCAAGCCACCCTCCAAGCCGCTGGTCCCCAGCATTTTATCCTTCACGAGGCCAAAGACATTGTTTCGGGGGATTTTTACTGGGCCACTCATATCAACTACGGCACCGGCATGTTGGGCGACGAATTGCTCCAACGCCCCGACCTGAAGGATAAGCTGGCCCGCGCCCTGCCGGCGGCGGTACTCACCCCGCGCAGTTCCACTTTTTGGGCCGTGGTGGACTGTACCGGCCACGGCGTACCCGGCGCGTTCATGTCCATCATCGGCAGCACCTTGCTTAACGACATCATTTTGCGCAAAGGCATTACCGAACCGGCCGCCATTTTGGAAGAACTCCACCAGGGCGTGCGCCAGGCCCTCCAACAAGATGACCGCGTGAACGACGACGGCATGGACGTTTGCCTCTGCCGCTTGGACCAGGGCGGCGGCCTACACAAACTCACCTTTGCCGGGGCCAAACGGCCGTTGTTCATTGTGCGCAAAGACTACACCCCCCACCAAGACCCCACCGTGGCCGTGAGCCAGTTTTCCAGCCAAAGCGCCCGGCTGAGCCTGATGGAGTACAAAGGCAACAAAAAATCCGTGGGCGGTCGGCAAAAGGAAGAGCAGCGCAACTACCAGCAGCAAGAAATCCAACTCATGCCTGGCGACATGATCTACCTCACCTCCGACGGTTTTGTGGACCAAAACGACCCCCAGAAGGAAAAATTCAGCACGCCCCGGCTCAAAAACCTGCTGCTATCCGTGGCCGAACTGCCCATGCCCGAACAGAAAGCCCACCTGCTGCGCACCCTGCGCGATTTCCAGCAGCGCGAGCCCCAGCGCGACGACGTTACCATTGTGGGCATTAAAGCCTAGGGCTTGAAAAACCGCCCTCAAACAACTTGGCATCATCCGCTGAAATGGGCTTGTTCCTGACCACCAACGATTGACCCAGTGGGTTATCCCAGGCCTGAAAGACGGCTAACATTACCATGACTGGATGATCAAATAGTTTTCATTCTTGATTATCAGTTATTTACAATACCAAAATACGCAATCTCTATTTGATTTTGGTGTAAACTGGTTGGGTCTGAGGCCCGTCCGTCCTTCGGGGTTTCCGGGACAGCACCGGCCCAGTCACTTCCCGGCATAAAAAAAGCCCGCGCCAAAGGCCCAGGCTTTTCCGAAGCGGATTAGGAAGCAAGAAACAAAAACCCTCACAAAAATTGGTGGGCGGCCCGCAAGCTCGCCCCTTTTCCTAGCTGGTGGCAGGCGTTGGGTAACCGGCCAGGCCCAGGCCAAATGCCAAGTTGCGGGCTATGCACCCCCGCGCGTGGGCAATGCCGGGCCTGGCTGGGCACTTTATTCGGCCCGCCGTTTAATGCGTTTGCGTTTGCCCGGTTTGGCGGGCGCGCTGGGCACATATAAGTCCGACATATCGTAGCGCACCATCACGTAACGGCGGTTGCGGTTGACCACCAGCACCTGCTTGCTGGCCATTTCTTGGATGAATTGATCCAAGTTATTCACGTTTGAGCGGTTCATAATCAAGAAATATTTTAAGGTTTTACTTAATTAATATTGACATCCCAAGCAAAAAACAGGAATAATTTGCTCGTTTTGTGCGAGTTGGTTTTGGAAATAATTATTTAGTGATCTACTTTTGCCCTACAAAAATAGGTAATGATTCCGACAAGTCAATAAATATTTATTTATTTTTCATTAAAAAAATTTATGACTCTCCAAAACCCTGTCAGCCAACGACTTACAAGCGTGATCGAACGCTTCGCCGAAGGCAACGAAAAGCGGTTCGCCGAGTCGATCGGCGTAAAACCGGCGGTGATCAACAACTACACCAAGGGCAAACAACAGAGCAAGCCGGGTTTCGAGGTGCTCCAAAAAATCTGCGAAACCTACCCGGCTATCAATATCGAGTGGCTCATCAACGGGCGCGGGCAAATGGAAAAGGCCAAGCTCAAGCCCGCCACCGAGCGCGTGCTGGTTACCACCCAGGACACCGCCGGCAACGTGAGCATCCCGGTCATTAACCGCCGGGCGGCCGCCAACTACCTCACCGGGTACAAAACCCAAGAGTATTTCGAGGAGATGGACGCCATCAACCTGCCCACCAGCTTTGTGCGCGGCAAGCAGTTTTACGCCCTGCAAGTAACCGGCGATAGTATGGAACCTACCCTGCACGACGGCGACTACCTCATTTGCCACTTGTGCGAGCGGGCCGACTGGGACTACCTCAACGACGGCGAAGTGTGCGTGCTCGTAACCGACGAGCGCGGCCTGCAAGTAAAACGCATCAAAAACCGCCTGAGCAACGGCTACGTTACCTGCCTAAGCGACAACAAACGGCACACCGCCTTCAACCTTACCTACAACGAGGTGCTGGAAATTTGGCGCGTGAGCTGGAAACTCTCCGCCGATCTGTCGCTCAATGCCGGGCTGGACGACCGGCTGGCCCAGATCGAGGACCGGCTGGAGCGAATGGAACGGCTGAAGTTACTGTAACCGCCGGGCCGTCAAGGCAGGTCCCACGGCCCGGCCAGCCCGGTCGCCTAAAATTTTTATCTTAAAATCTTGGATTGACCATGCCCACCGCCATTTCCGCCGAAGAGCGCAGTCAAAAACTCACGCTCAAACAGTTGCAGCAAATCCCCAGCATCGGCCCAGCCGGTGCGCTGGACCTCTGGCACCTGGGCATCCGCCAGGTGGCCGACCTGGCCGGGCAAAACCCGCAGCACATGTACCAGCGGCTCAACCAACTGAGCGGCATCGTACACGACGTGTGCGTGTTGTACACGCTTAGGTGCGCGGTGTACTTTGCCACCGACCCCACGCCCGACCCGGCTAAGCTCAAATGGTGGTACTGGAAAGGCAAAACGTACAACGAGTAGTCGGCAGTATTAATAATTGGCCTGTATCACATCTACAACCACTTAAAAATCAATATTTTAAAGAATAAACATTCGCAATTCCCGAACACTTTCGGGTAATCTAATGCTAGGTTGGGTTTGGGTTGGCGCAGAGCGTAACGTTAGCAAATCATGAATTTTTAACGACCTAAAAAAGCATCTTGCCCTTCTTGCCAAACCAAACGGGGCCTATCTTTTCGTAAAACGCCAAAAAACCGATAGTTGGCGGTTATTTGCAGGCCAAAGGCCCCAACCGCCCGTCATCTATGCCCCAAGACCTAATCGCCCTGGAAGGGCTTGAGTTTTTCGCCTACCACGGTTTTTACCCGGAAGAGAATAAAATCGGCAACCGCTACGGCGTGGACGTGCAGGTGGAAACCGACTTCACCGAGGCCGCCCTGCACGATAAATTGCGCGAAACCGTCAACTACGGCAACCTGTACGAGATCGTGAACGGCGAGATGGCCCAACCCGCCAAATTGTTGGAACATTTGGCCTACAAGATTTTATTACGCATTTTCGCCCGGTTTCCGGCCGTAGAGTGTGCCCAGGTGAGTGTGAGCAAATTCAACCCGCCCATTGGCGGCGTGTGCCGAGCGGCCAAAGTAACCATTAGGCGCCACCGTCACCAAATACCAAATCCTCTACCATGAAACGCATCGCGTTATTCCCCGGCTCGTTCGACCCCTTTACCAAAGGCCACGAAGACATTGTGCGCCGGGGCAGCCGGTTTTTTGACGAAATCGTGATCGGCATTGGCCACAATAGCCAAAAACAGCGGTTTTTCTCGCTTGAGCTGATGCTGGCCTGCATCAATACCACGTTTACCAACACGCCCAACGTGCGGGTGGAGGTGTTCCAGGGACTCACGGCCTCGTTTGCCGAAAAAGTGGGGGCTAATTTTTTGCTCCGGGGCCTGCGCAACACCACCGACTTCGAGTACGAGAACACCATTGCCCAGGTCAACTCCAACTTGGTGGAGGGCTTAGAAACGGTACTGCTCATCACTACGCCCCGCCATGCGTACATCAGCTCCACCATCGTGCGCGACATTTACCGGTACGGAGGCAATGTGGACAAATACCTGCCCTACAATTTGGCCGCGCACCTAGCGGCCCAGCCCCAAGTTTGAAGCTAGGGCCAAAACAATGTGAAGCCCCGTTTTTCTTACCCGATTTAACCGGCGAAGCCCGCCTCAGTGCTGGTTAACCCTTGCCACCTGGCTAATTTTGCGCCATGGAATACCGTAAGTTAGGTTTGGCCTGGTCCAGGTGGCTACTAGTAAGCACGTGGCTCATCGTGACCGCCTGCTCACTTAGCCCGGAGGCCGGTATTTATTTCAACCCCCGGGGCGCGGTCGAGATCACGCCCATCTCCCGCGAAAAAATCGCCTTCCAGGCCGTTGTGCGCACCAACCGGCAGCAAGTGCATTACCTCAGCGGCCAAGCCCACCTCACCCAGTCGGGCGTTTACCGCTACCTAGGCGAGCAAGCCCAACTCAGCTTCGAGTTCCGCCAAGGGCAAATTGTGTTGCAAGAGGCCGCCCAGGGCAAGGCCGTGCGTCTTTTCGAGGGTATTTACGATTATGTGAACCCCACCCACGTGTTCCCCGAACCAGCCCCGGTACTGCAAACCGCTCGGCGGCGGGTGCGATAACCGACGATTACTACCCGCCCGGCCCCGGCTAATCTAAAACAACCCGGTGTCTTACCCAGGCCCACCTTTTCGTTTTTTGGGAATGCAAAAAAGGCTTTATTTTTGTTCATGATGAGCCAAGTTGAAAAGGCGGTAAACCGGAGCCAAGCGAAAGGCCCGCGCTGGAAACCTTTGCGCAACTTGCCCGAAGTTTGCCCATTCGTTTTTTAATGCAGCAAAACCTGTAAGGGTGCCGATAAAACGCCAGATGAGCCATCCGGTTGGCAACTTGATCTGGCCCTTTTATTGCCCTACCGCTTTTCAATCATCATGACCGCTTGCCTTGTGCCCCAGGCATGGGCGCGAACAGTCAGTTGTTTTTCAAACTCTTTTTAAAGTTAAAATTGCTTGAGAAATGGCATTTAAAAGTTTTAAATCCAACCAACCCAACAAGGGGCCGAAGAAAAACGCCCCCAAATCGTTCTATCACGACGATGACCATGGCCGCCCCACTGCTAAACTGCGATTGAGCGGTAAAGAAACCCGCCCCGAAAAATCGGGCAAAAACAAGTGGAAGGCCCACGAGTTTAGCGACCCCGACGAAGAATAACCAACTGATTTAGAATATAATAGCGCAGGGCAAACGGGGCCACTAGCCGCGACTTGTCTTGGGGCTTTGGCTTTCCTTTGCCCAACCAGTCGCCGCACGGGCGTGTCCGGCAATCCCGCATAAGCATTACTTTTGCGGCTTAAATTTGACTTGCCCTTGAAATTACACCCCAACCTAGTGGGCGCCGTGGTGGACGGCCTACGGGCCATTTTCGGCGAGCAACGCTACGCCGATAAAGTGATTGAGGGCCTGCTGCGGTCCAACCCCCGCTGGGGCAGCCATGACCGTGGTTTCATTGCCGAAACTACCTACGACATGGTGCGCCACTGGCGGCTGTTGTGGTACCTGGCCGGCCGCGACACGCCCGACCTCAAACCCGCCTCGTTGTGGTATTTGTTTGGGGTGTACTGGCTGTTTAAGGGCCGCGAGCTGCCCGAGGGCGATAAATTCAAAGGCATAACGGCCGGGCCGGTGCAAGAACGCTGGGCCTTGGCCCAAACCGTGCGTAAGCTACGTTACTCCTACCCCGACTGGCTGGACGACCTGGCCGCCGCCGAGCTAGGGCCCGTTTGGGACGTCGAGGCCGAAGCCCTCAATAATCTTACCCAGGTAGTATTGCGGACCAATACGTTGAAAACCAGCCGGGCCGAGCTACAACAACAATTAGCCTGGCAAAACGTGGAGAGTGCCCCCCTGGAGGCCCTGCCCGATGCCCTGGTGCTCAAAAAGCGGCTCAATGTGTTCGGCAACCCGGTTTACAAGCAAGGTTTGTTCGAGATCCAGGATGCGGCCAGCCAATTAATAGCCCCGTTTGCCAAGCCCGAGCCGGGCATGAGGGTGATTGATGCTTGCGCGGGCGCGGGCGGCAAAAGCCTGCACCTGGCCGCCCTCATGCAAAACCAGGGGCAACTGCTGAGCATGGACGTAGAGGCCCACAAACTAGAAGAACTGCGCCGACGCAGCAACCGCGCCGGTATCTCCATTATCGAGACCCGGTTGATCGAGAACAATAAAGTGATCAAACGCCTCCGCGAAAGCGCCGACCTGGTGTTGCTAGATGCCCCCTGCTCGGGCACGGGCGTGCTGCGGCGCAACCCGGACAGTAAGTGGAAGCTCAGCCCGGAGGCCATTACCGAGGTGAAGTTGAAACAACAGGAAATCCTGGCCCGTTACGCCCAAATGACAAAGCCCGGAGGCACCCTCGTGTACGCTACGTGCAGCATATTACCTTCGGAAAACCAAAGGCAGGTCGAGAACTTTTTGGCCAACTCCGACATAAAATTTTCGTTTTTGGAAGAAAAAAGCGTTTTGCCCTCCCAATTTGGCTACGATGGTTTTTACATGGCCAAGCTGGAACGTTCTGTATAAATTATAACTAAAAAAGTACTTTTGGCCATGTTAAAATGGCTTTTAAGTCTGTTGGCGGCCTGCTTTGGTAGCTTCAGTGGTTTGGCCCAGCCAGTGGCTACTTTACGCACCTGGCAAACCGAGCTAGAAGTGGGCCAGTATGCCCATTTTTTTGTCGATACCAGCACCCAAATGACCTTGGGCCAGGTGCTGTCGGCCCAAAACCAGGTAAAGTTTAAGCCCGCGCCCAACACCCACCTTAATTTTGGCTCCACCCCGGCCGCGATTTGGCTCAAGTTCAACCTCGATAACCAACTGGGCGAGCCTTGTGTGTTGGGGCTAGCCAACCCGGCCTTGGCCCATTTCACGGTTTTCCAACCCCAGCCCGGCGGTGGCTGGTCCAGTACCGAAATGGGTGCTCAACGACCCTTTGCCCAGCGGCCCCTACCCACCACGCTTTTTAAAATACCCCTCATTGAACAACCCGGCCCGCAGACTTATTACGTGCGCCTGCAAAGCGACCGGCCGGTGTTTGCCCCGCTCACCGTTAGCAGCTACCGCCAAGCCTCGGCGGACATCGGCAATTACAACCTGGGGTTCGGCCTAAGCTATGGGCTGGCTTTTATCATCATATTGTACAACTTATTGGTGTATCGCTTGGCCAATGAGCGGCTCAACCTAGTGTATGCCATTAATGCTTCGGCCATGTTGTTCATTTTAGGCAACTTGAGCGGGCACGTTTCCCAATGGCTGTGGCCTAATTGGCCAACGCTCAATCATTACATCCCTATGTTTAACCTTTGGGCCAGTATCCCCAGCCTTTGGTTTGCTAGTGCTTTTTTTAACTTTCGCCGAGAGGCCCCTAAGCTGTACCGCTTGTATTTGGGGCTGGCCACGATTTTGTTTTTGGCGGGCCTGGTCAATTTCTACTCAGCCCGCCTCGCCAATACCTTGCTCCAGTTGCTCAGCGTGTTATGGACCGTCATCATGATGGCCACGGCCACCTGGTTCATTTGGCGCCAACGGGGTAAAGGCTGGCTTTTCCTACTAGCCCGGGGCGCTTATTTGACCAGTGTGATTGCCCTGGTGCTGATCGTGGTGGACGTGCTACCTTACTGGAAGGGCAGCCTGCAACTACTGGCCTGGGGCGCGGCCACCGAAATGCTCCTGCTCACCTTGGCCGTGGCCAGTAAAGTGAGCGAATACCGCACCCGACTTATCAAGGCCCAAGAACAGCAATTGGTCTCCGCTCGCTTGAACGAAGAAATGGCCAGACAGTCGGCCGAGGTGCTTGAACAACGAGTGGCCCAACGCACCCAGGAGTTACAGGCCAGCGAGCAACGCCTACTAGCCCAGAACGAAGAACTATTGCAAACCCAGGAGGAACTGCTAGCCCAACGCGACCTAACCGAACAGAACCAAAGCTACCTACACTTGGTCAACAGCCGGCTGCAAGCCAACGAGGCCATCCTTAAAAAGGCTTATGACAAATCCAGGGCCTCCCAAGAAAAGCTCCGCGCCCAAAATGAACAAATCTTAGCCATCAATCAGAAAATTGAGCAGAGCTTACAAGTAGCCCAAACCATCCAGCAAGCCATTTTACCGTTCCCTGCTAAAAAGCGGGCTTTACTAGGCGACTACTTCGTTTTCCTGCGCCCGCGCGACGTGGTCTCGGGCGACTTCTTTTGGCTCAACCAAGTGGACGGCTGGACGATTTTGGCGGTGCTGGACTGCACCGGGCACGGGGTACCCGGGGCTTTTATGTCGCTCATTGCCAATACTTTATTGGATAAGATCGTCAAATTGGAGAAAATGGTAGCCCCTCAGCAAATTTTAACCCGGCTCAACCAGGAAATCGTGGCGATGCTCCGGCAAGACGAGGGTGTAACCCAGAGCAGCATGGATGCCTGTATTTGCGCCTGGCGGCCAGACGGCGAGCATTTCTGCCTAGAATACGCGGGGGCCAAACGCCCACTTTATTACCTGCCTCCCGGCGAAGAAGCCTGCCTCAGCCTCCTGCCCGACCGGATGAGCATTGGGGGGGCCGTTACCAAAGTTAAAACTTTTACCGGCCACCAGCTGCGTTTGCCCAGTGGCAGCCTGCTCTACCTCAGCACCGACGGCTTTGCCGACCAGAACGATGCGCAACGCAAACGGTACGGGTCGGCCAACTTTGTAAAGCTGCTGAGCCAAATTAGCCAGCAGCCCATGGCCGCCCAGCGGGAAGCCCTCCAACAGGCATTGCATCATTATACCCGCCATACCGAACAGCGCGACGACATATTGGTGATAGGCGTACACTTGAACCAAACCGAACTCCCCGCCTAGCAAAAACCAGTGGAAAATTGTTTGCCATTCCCACGCTTAATGTATTTCTTTGCGGCAATTGAACAAAAAAGATACTACCATGTCAGACATCGCTTCTAAAGTAAAGGCCATCATCGTAGAAAGACTAGGGGTGGATGAGGCCGAAGTAACCAACGAGGCCAGTTTCACCAACGACCTAGGTGCCGACTCCTTGGATACTGTGGAGCTAATTATGGAGTTTGAAAAAGAATTCCACATCAGCATACCCGACGACCAAGCCGAGCACATCGCCACCGTGGGCCAGGCCATTAATTACATAGAAACCCACGCCGCCAAATAGATATATCCCATATTTACTGGCCCATTTTTTACAGGCTAAGACCTTTGCGTAGGTTTTAGCCTGTAAAAGTTTAAAGGACTTACCCATCTGACCCGTCGGCGTTGTCCAAAATTCGCCCTCATTGTTATGAAGCCACGTCGTGTTGTAATTACCGGGCTGGGGGCCCTTACTCCTATCGGCAACAACCTGGCCGCCTATTGGAACGGCCTGGCCCAAGGCCAGAGTGGAGCGGCCCGTATTACCCATTTTGACCCGGAGAAGTTCCGTACCCAGTTTGCTTGCGAGGTCAAAGGCTTTGACCCCACCGCCAACATGGACAAAAAAGAGGCCCGTAAATTGGACCCCTTTGCCCAATACGCCCTGGCCGCTGCCGATGAGGCCGTGGCCGACTCCGGCCTGACCCAAGCAACGGCCAACCTTGACCGCGTGGGGGTGATCTTCGGCTCTGGCATTGGGGGCATCACCACTTTTCAAGACGAGATCGAGGGCTTTTTCACCACCAGCCAGCAGCACCCCCGGTTCAACCCTTTCTTCATCCCCAAAATGATCGCCGACATTGTGGCGGGCCATATCTCGATCAAATACGGGTTCCGGGGGCCTAATTTCATCACGGTGTCCGCTTGTGCCTCGTCCAGCAACGCCCTGGTGGATGCGCTCATGTACATCAGGTACGGCAAAGCCGAAGCCATCGTAACCGGCGGGGCCGAAGCCGCCGTTACCCAGGCCGGCATTGGCGGGTTTAACGCCATGCGGGCCTTGTCGGAACGGAACGACGACCCGCAAACCGCCTCGCGGCCGTTTGACAAAGACCGCGACGGTTTTGTAATGGGCGAAGGGGCCGGGGCCTTGGTGTTGGAAGAACTGGGGCACGCTCTGGCCCGAGGGGCCAACATTTACGCCGAGGTGATCGGGGGCGGCCTCAGTGCCGACGCGCACCACATTACGGCCCCCCACCCTGACGGCCTGGGGGCCAGCAACGTCATGCGCAACGCCTTGGCCGATGCCGGCATTGCCCCCCACGAAGTAGATTATATCAACGTACACGGTACTTCTACCCCGCTGGGCGACATCAGCGAAGTACTGGCCATCCAGCGGGTGTTCGGCGAGCACGCCTACCAACTCAGCATCAGTTCTACCAAATCCATGACGGGGCATTTATTAGGCGCCGCCGGAGCCGTCGAGGCCATTGCGGCGGTGTTTGCCATCACCAAACAAACGATCCCCCCCACCATCAACCACTTTACTGACGACGAGGTCTTTGACCCTCGGCTCAACTTTACCTTCAACAAAGCCCAGGCCCGGCCGGTGCGGGTGGCGTTGAGCAATACTTTCGGGTTTGGGGGCCACAACTGCTCGGTGCTATTGCGCCGCTACGAAGGCTAACATTGCCCATTTGTTTGCTAATTTGGCAAACAAATATAATTATTATTGGTTGTTTAGATAAAAACTACTTTGTCCACCCTGGTTGGTTTTTTTCAAAGGCTGTTCAATGTGTACCCAGAGCGGGACCGCATGATCGTTAAAGCCGTGCGGCAGATCACCGGCCAACGCCCCGGCAACCTCCACCTTTACCGGTTGGCCTTGGTACACAGCTCGATGGCAAAAGAAAACCGCGACGGTTACCGCGAATCGAACGAACGGCTGGAATACCTGGGCGATGCCATTTTAGGGGCCGTAGTGGCCGAGTTCCTCTTCAAAAAATATCCTTATAAAGACGAGGGTTTCCTCACCGAGATCCGCTCGCGCATTGTGAGCCGGGAGTCGTTGGACCAGTTGGCCAAAAAAATCGGGCTGGATGCGCTCGTCGATTTCGACTCGCGGCGTAAGTCGGCTTTGTCGTACAAATACATTTACGGCGATGCCATGGAAGCCTTTGTGGGCGCGGTTTACCTGGACCGGGGGTATATTGCCTGCCGCCGGTTTATTGTTAAGAAATTGCTCACCAACCACTACGATATGGAGGAAGTAGTGGAAACCGACACGAATTACAAAAGCCGTTTGATCGAGTGGGGCCAGCGCAATAGTAAAAAGGTGCGCTTCGAGATCGCGAACGAAAAAGCCAGTGGGCCTAACCGCCAATTCAAAGTCCACCTCTGGCTCGACGATGAACTAGCGGCCAAAGGCTTGGGGTTCAGCAAAAAGAAGGCCGAGCAAGATGCCGCCCGCAAAGCCTGCGAGCAGTTTAGCATCGATTAGCCTTGGATAACCCCAAGAATGACTTACTGATTGCATGATTAAATGATTGTTCTCCTTGTTTATCAATCATTTACAAAATCAAAAACACGCAATTCTTATTTGATTTTGGCGTGAATACATTGTTCTATCTAGCTGTCAATTGTTTACAGCATCCGTGACACGCTCTCGGTTTGATTTTGGGGTAACGCACGCCAAAAGACCTCACTTTACGCACACAATGGAAACAGGGTATTGGTCAAAAAGCCGCTCATTTCATTGGCGGGCAGCACCATGTCGGGTTGGCAAAGGGCCAGGGCTGCCCGAGGCATGGTGTCCACAAAACTATCGGCCGGATCCTGCACCATCGCATAGCCGCCTGCATCCTTAACGGTTTTGAGGCCAAAGGCACCGTCTTTATTGGCCCCGGTTACCAATAAAGCCGCCAGCCGAGGGCCGTACACATCGGCCGCCGAAAGGAACAGCACATCAATCGATGGGCGGGAATATTGAACAAGGGGGCTGCCCGAGAGCGAAAACGTGCGATCCGGCTCAACCACCAGGTGGAGGTTGGCGGGCGCCAAGTACACATGCCCCGGCAGCGCGGCCTGGCCTGGCGTAGGTTCCAGTACGGGCATGGCCGTCGAGAACTGGATCACATCGCGATGGGCACCGGGGCCACCCCCGGCAACGACTTGAGGATAAGTTTGAGCACCTTGATGCTACCCGCCGAACCACCGATTACCAGGGCTTCAAATTTGCCAGGGGTTGTTGCCATTCAATTTAAATGCAGTAATAGTGGTAACAGGAAAAAGTGTAACTCAACTATTGTGAATTGTGGTAAATACTCACCGAAGAACAATTGTTATCATTAGCAATGAAACTTATACCAAAATCAAATGGGAAATGCGGGTTTTTCTTTTTGCAACTAATTGATAATCAACAAAAAGTTATTTAATCACGCAATCATTTGGCCGCTTTAGCAACCGCTAGCACGCTAACCAAAGCGATCAACGAAGCGGGATGAGTAACTGGGTTAACCCACCACCAACCGCTTGCGCTTAGGCGGGTTGATGCTTGATCAGTACCAACAGGTCGTTGACTACCCGGTGCAAATAGGTGAGGCAGACCTCACTTTTTACCAGATAATTGTAAATACCTTCTGCTTGAGCCTCGGCAATCACGTCCACATCGCGCTGGGCTGACACTACCACCAGGTGGATTTGGGGATCATACTCCTTCACTCGGCGGATCAGTTCCATGCCGGGCATGTCGGGCAAGTTGAGGTCCACCACACAAATGTCGGGCTGTTCGTCCAAATGGCCGAGCATTTCGTTAGCACTGGGGAAAATTCTGACCTCTAGCTCGTCTATTCCCGAAAGCGCGAGATGGAGCAACATGCCTTCGGTACGGTTATCTTCAATTACAAATAATTTATAGTTGGGCATGGCCAGCAGGGGGCAGGTTTACAAAGCGAATAGTAGTAGTAGCACTGAGTTGACACAAAATTAGGCAATTGGCCTAGGTTTGGCGCACCCAAGTAATAATGATGGGCAATTTACACCGATTAGCTCTCTAGCTTAGTAACTTAAAAAGAGCGGTTTGGGTTTGGGCAAAAACTTCCCGCAAGGCTGCCAGGCGCTCCGGGGCATTGGCCAATTGTTTTAGCTTGATCTCATGGTCAAAAATTTTGGCCAGTTCGTGCAGTTGGCTGGCCCCAATGGTGCCGGCCAGGCCCTTGAGCGTATGCACGGCCGAGGCCAAACCTGGCAGGTCGTTGGCCGAAAGAGACGCCGAAGCCTGGGCCAATAGCTGGGCCATATCACTATCAAACGAAGTGAAGAGCTGCTTGAGGTAAGCTTCGTTATTGCGCGACAGGGCCTTGATCTTCTCGATCACCGTTAAGTTGAGCACTGGCACCGACGGCTCGAGCACGGGCGTAGGGGGAAGGATAACAACCTCCTGCTCTGTAATTTTCACCTGGCTGGGGAACCACCGGGCCAATTTCCCAAACAGGGCATCCGGGTCTACGGGCTTGGCCACGTAGTCGTCCATGCCTTGGGCGATGTACCGCTCGGCATCGCCTTCCATGGCGTTGGCACTTAATCCAATAATGATGGGCACCGGCGAAACCGATTGGCGGATGAGTTTGGTAGCCGCCAGGCCGTCGAGCACGGGCATTTGGATGTCCATCAATATTACCTCGTACTTTTTTTGCTGGGCTTTTGCTAATGCCTCTTGCCCGTTGTTGGCAATGTCGATGATCTCGCCCGCGTTCTTGACCATGATGCGCACCACCTCTTGGTTCACGAAAATATCTTCGGCCAGCAAAATGTTCAGGTTTGTCAGTTGATAATGGCGCTTAGGGCCACGTTCCGTGTGAGCCACAGGTAAGGTAGTGGCCTGAACAGGCAAGCCCAAAGGCAAAGTAAACCAGAACGTGCTGCCTTGGCCCGGCTGGCTGGTTAAGCCAATTTCGCCACCCCAGAGCTGTACCAACTGCTTGCAAATGGACAACCCAAGGCCCGTGCCTGTGTTTTTACCAAGGTTACCCGCCTCTACCTGGTAAAATTTTTCAAACAAATTTTCTTGGTGGTCGGCCGCTATGCCAATACCCGTATCTTGCACGGCTACTTTAAGGGTAATCCGGTCATCTTCTTGCGCGATCAAACTGGTGTGGATGTCCACCCGGCCGTCTTGGGTAAACTTGATGGCGTTACTTACCAAGTTGGTGAGCACTTGGTTGAGGCGGTTCTCGTCGCCTATCACCCAGGTGGGTACCTCGGGCTGGTAGTGGCTGGCCAGGCGCACATTGCGCTGCAAAGCCGACGAACTGAACAGCCCTTTTACGGTGTGGATGGTTTTGTGGAAGTCGAACGGCTGGGCCTTAAGATTGATTTTACCCGCCTCCAATTTCGAGAGGTCTAAAATATCGTTCAAAATTTGCAGCAGGTTGCGGGCACTGCTTTGGATGGTACTCGCGTAGTTGAGTTGCTCTTCGGCCAGGGGGGTTTCGAGCAAAAAGCCCGTCATACCCAAGATCCCGTTCATGGGGGTGCGGATTTCGTGGCTCATGTTGGCCAAAAAATCGGTTTTGAACTGGAGGGCTTGCTCGGCCAGTTGGCGGGCCTTGAGGTTCTCTTCGGCCTGGCGTTTTTGGCTCACGTCGTTGGCAATGGCCTGGATCACCTGCTGGTCGCCGTAGCGGACGTAGGCCAGGGTAACCTCGACCGGGATTTTGTGCCCGTCCTTGTGAAAAAACTCGGTTTGTACTTGGAGCTGGCCCCGGGCCAGAAATTCATGCCGCCGGGCCTTGGCGGCCTCCTTGCCAATGGGTACCTCGATTTGGGCGGGCGAAAGTTGCAGCAGTTCGGCGCGGGTGTAGCCTAGCAATTGGCAGGCAAAGTCATTCACCTCCACAAAACTGGGGGTGTCGTAACGGGCCGTCAAATCTTGGTAAAGAAATACCCCGCTAAAGTTTTGGTTAAACAAAAACCGGTACTTGGCCTCCGATTCTTGGAGGGCCTGGGCGGCGCGCACCCGCTCGGTTACGTTACGCGAAGAACTTTGGAGGTTGATCACGTTGCCGCGCTCGTCGGTGATGTATTTGATGATACTGTCTAGCCAAATATAATGGCCGGTTTTGGTCAAAAACCGGTGGGTGAGCGAAATCACGGGGGCGTGGTCTTCCAACTGGCGTTGCGATTCGACCTGCATCTGGTCAATGTCTTCTGGGTGGAAAAACTCAACCAGGCTTTTGCCGTAAAGTTCCTCGCGCTGGTAGCCGGTGAGGGTTTCCGAAGCGGGGCTAAGGTAGTTGATGTTGCCTTCGGGGGTGCTAAGGGCAATCATTTCACTGGTGTTGTCGGCCAGGAGCTTGAATTTTTTCTCACTGTCCAGCAGGGCCGCCTCCCGGACCGACAATTGCTCGTTGATCAAATTGGCCTCCTCGAGCAACTGGGCGTTTTCGCGCTCGCGCTCGTGCTGGGCCTTCATGGCTTCCAAGCGGCCTAGGTAAGCAGTTAGGTTGGAGGCGA
Organism: Bernardetiaceae bacterium; assembly: GCA_025454895.1. Taxonomy (GTDB): domain Bacteria; phylum Bacteroidota; class Bacteroidia; order Cytophagales; family Thermoflexibacteraceae; genus JALONO01. Next base: position 22,439 of record JALONO010000042.1, on the reverse strand, counting down.
TAATGCGCAGCAGGTGCATCTCCGTACTGGGCGGATCACCTTCCGCCTGGCAATAATCGACCCCCACAAAACCCAGGAACTTCTTATCCAAGACCAAGGGCAGTACTACCACTGACTTAATGCCTTGCGGCTCCAAAATGGCCCGCTCACTCTCCGGAAAATTGGCCACCGGGCCCATGATGAAACGCTCATTGCTCAACTGCTCGGCCCAGCGTTGCAGCCCGTCTCGGTAATACAACTTGGCTAACTGCGGGTTGTCGCGTTGGGCACTGATCCCACTGCGCACCCATTCGGCCTGTTGGGAACAGTAAAGTTGCCCCTCCTCGTCGGTGTGATTGGTGAAAATATACAACCGATCGGCCTGGCAAACGCGGCCCACGTGGGTACAAATCACTTGGAATGCCTTGCTTGGCTCGCGTTCGGCGATGAGGAAGTACTGGATGTACACCAATACGCTCAAAAAACGCTCCTTGGTTTTGAGTTCAGCGGCAGCCTGTTGGCGGGCCAAATAGGTGGCCAGGCTTGAGGCGACGAGGCGGAGGTAGTTCTGCTCGGTGGCATTGGGTAACTGGTCTAGTCGGGGGTATTCTAACACCAACGCCCCCCAGAAAAACTGGTTGAGCAAGATCGGTTGGGCGTAAATCGCGGCCGTAGCCGAGTCGTCGGCGAAAAAATCGGAGATGGGGCCAATCAAAACTTGGCCCAGGCGCAAAGTTTTTTCCCAATTGGCCAATCCTGCTGCTAAATGCTGAACTGGGGCGGCTTGGCTTAGCTCGGCGAGAAGCCGCTGGGTCGACTCTGGCAATACGTGGCTATTGGCATCCGGGGTTGGCACCCAAAAGGTTACTCGTCCCACGCCAGGCATGGCCCCCAGGCGCTGGCACACGGCCTGTAATACCTCGGCTAGGTCTTTCTCGCTAATGAGCTGGTTCTGCACATCTACCAACAACTGCAAGTAACGTTCACGTTCTTGCAAATGCACCTGGCTAGTTTCCAACTCGCTCACCGACCGCTCCAGCTTAGCTTGGGCCTGCTTCAGGCTGGTGATGTTGGTGATCATCAGCAGCACCCGGCTCACTTGCCCGGCCTGGTCAAATACGGGGGTGTACTCAAACTTGAACCAGCTAGTGGTATGGTCGGCCGCTTCAAACCTTCGTACCACCTGCACGGGCCGCCCGGTGAGGGCCGAGGTAAAATTGTCATGGAAACCCGTCAGGCTGCCCTCGGGCACGTAATCATCGATCACCTGGCCCACCATTGTGTGGGCGTTGTTGATCGGTTCTTTGGTAATTTCGGGTGGGCGGCTGGCCGGGTTGAGGGCCAATACCCGCCGTTGTAGGTCGAGGAGGATAATCCCCTGCGGCGAGGTTTCCAAAATAGTGCGGAGATTCGCCTCGGAGGTCACAAAAACCGTTGGCCAGTAGCGGCGTTGGTAAAGGTCATGGCCCGGTTGCGTACCCAGCCAGGATAGTCCAAGTCTTCGCTTTCCGTTACGGCATAGTCGGGCTGGGCCAGCAAGGCCGCCTCTTGCTCGTTAATTTGTTGTATTTGAACTGGTTCGGTGGCCAGTTGGGCCCAGGTTTTGTCCAGGGCACTTGCCGCATCAAGCGGTTACCTGTAGGGGCAGGTTGTCCAGCACCGACTGGAAAAATTGTTGAGTGTTCTTTAGCTCGATTTCGGCCAGTTTCTCGGCGGTGATATCGCGCACAAGGCCATAATAAAGCGGCTGGCCATCCACCAACACCATCCGGCTCACTCCGTTGATATACCTTGGTTGGCCGTTGGGCGTAATTACCCGATAATAGATATTGCTCGTATCCGCCGTACCGAGCCGGGTGTTGAGGGTTTTTTTGATCAATTCCCGGTCGTCGGGATGGATAATGCGCAGAAATTCCCTAAACGGCACGGCTTGGGCACCCGCCAGGCCAAAAATCTTGGCCGAAAACTCCGACAGTAAATTGAGATTAGCCAGGGCCAAGTAGGCGATGAGGCTGTAAACGGCCGTAACAATGGTATAAGTGAAGGGAATACGGCCACAACCACACCCAAAGGCTGCAGCTAACATCCCTACGTTTACAAGTAATAAATAGGTAATAAACGCACGTTTGCGCTGGGTAACCAACGAGGTAATGGCCAACAACATGATCGACTGAACCCGCTGGGTTTCTTGAAAGTCGTTGATGTAAAGTGAAAACACGGCCAATCCCCCCACCAAGGCCATGTTCAAAAACGTAAGCCCGTCGAAAAAGGGTCGGTCGGTAGGCCGCCAATAGCTGTACCCTAGCTGGGCCAACAAGCTAAGGCCAATGGCCAACCTTAACCAAGCCAGCGATTGAGTGCCGGGCGCGGCAAACTCGATTAAAAAAATCGAGGCAGGCATCATGATGGTACCGATAACCAAAATTATGCGCAACAGTCGTAATTCGCTGTATTTGAGTAAAGTACCGCCTTGGAACATCCCCAATCGCTTGTTTAATAATGTTTGATCGCGCCCAGGTTGGGCTGTTAGGGCCTACCCGAGAAAACGAATATTGAAACTTAAACCAATTGTTATGATTATCAAAGGCTTACTTGGCCTGCTCTCCAAAATAGGAGCCTGCCAAAAGCCAACCCCGACTGTCACAGCTACTGCTTGAGCATTAGATGTTGAGAAAAAACGCTGAATAGCCCGCTATGATCCGGTTAACGATTTACTGGCCTCGCTTAGTAAACCCTAATCTACTCATGAGTTAAAGGCAAATGAATGGCCAAGCCAGTTCGCTCTGTACTTTGCCTTGTAAGATTACCCGCGATTTTGCCCTCAATTCAAGGCTTTGCGCAATCCGTACTGCTGCTTCTGAACTAAGCAACTAATTTTGTGGTTGGGTGGTTGGCTCACTTGACCTAAGGCCGAAAAATGAGTGGATCCCAACCGCCCATTGCGCGATCAACGGCCAATTAACCACCATTCGGCATTTCAACTTCATGTTATATCCAAAGAATTTTGAGGAGAAGATCGGGTTCGACAAAGTGCGCCAATGGGTGGCCAGTTTTTGCAACGGCCCCCTGGGGCGCGCCTTGGTGGAGCGGGTCCGTTTTACTGACCGCCACGACGTGCTGGTGAAGCTCTTGAGCCAAACCGAAGAATTTCGGCAACTGCTGGCGGCGGGCGAACCCTTCCCCGACAGCCACTTCCTGGACGTGCGCGATAGCCTGGCCCGGGCGGCCATCCCCGGCGCGTTTTTGACCGAAGAAGCGTTTTTCGACCTCAAGCTCTCGCTGGGCACTTTATTTAAATGTGTCGAGTTTTTACAGAAAAAAGACCCCACCGTTTTTCCCCAATTGCGCGAACTGAGCAATAACGTAGCCGTTAATCCTCAGATACTTAGCCAAATAGACAAAGTGATAGACGAGCGTGGCCAAGTACGCGACACCGCCTCGCCCCGCCTGCGCGAGATTAGGCAGAGCTTGCTAGCCGCCCAGAACAGTGTGCGTAAACGGCTGGACCAAATTGTGCGCAGCCTCAAAGCCGAGGGCCTGGTGGCCGACGAGGCTAGCCTCACCATCCGCGAGGGGCGCATGGTAGTGCCCGTGCCCGCCGAGTACAAGCGCCGGGTGCGCGGGTTCGTGCACGATAGCTCCGCCTCCGGCCAAACCGTGTTTATCGAACCGGCCGAGGTGCTGGAAGTCAATAACGAAATCCGCGAACTACAATACGAAGAGCGGCACGAGATTGTGCGCATCCTCACCGCCCTTACCGATGCCCTTCGTCCCGAAATTGAGAGCCTCAAAAAAGGCTATTCGTTTTTGGGCATTATCGACTTTGTGCGGGCCAAAGCCCGGTTTGCCCTGGCCGTCCGGGCCATTTACCCGCCCGTGCAGCCCGGCCCCTGCCTGGAGTGGACGGCCGCCCGGCACCCGCTACTGCAACAACACCTGGAAGAACTGGGCCGCCAAATTGTGCCCCTTGACCTTAAACTGGCCCCCCAGCAACGGATTTTGCTCATCTCCGGGCCTAACGCGGGCGGTAAATCCATTACCCTCAAAACCACCGGCCTGCTGCAATACATGCTCCAGTGTGGCCTCCTCATCCCGGTGGCCGAAGGCTCCCGGGCGGGCCTGTTCGCCCACCTGCTCATCGACATCGGCGACGAACAATCCATCGACAACGACTTGAGTACCTACAGTTCGCACCTCAAAAACATGAAGTCGTTTTTGCAGTGGGCCGACCCCCAGTCGCTTTGCCTCATCGACGAGTTTGGCACCGGCACCGAACCCGAGCTGGGCGGGGCCATTGCCGAAGCCATGTTGGAAGCCCTGAACGAACGGCAGGTGTGGGGGGTAATTACCACCCACTACGCCAACTTGAAGTTTTTTGCCCAAAACACGCCCGGTATCGTTAACGGGGCCATGCGCTACGACGTGGACCACCTTGAGCCTCTGTTCCAACTCGAGATCGGTCGCCCCGGCAGTTCGTTCGCCCTGGAAATTGCCCAAAAAATCGGGTTGCCGCGCCAAGTTACCGCCGGGGCCCGCCAAAAAGTGGGCCGCGAAAAAATCGATACGGAAAAACTCCTCCGCGAGCTCGAGGTGGAAAAACGCACCCTGCAAGCCCGTAGCCAGCAGCTGGAGCAACAGCAAAAGCAACTGGAGAGCACCCTGGCCGAGTACACCCGCTTGCGCGACTTTATGAGCCAGAACCGCAAACAGTTGCTCAACGAAGCCAAGGCCGAGGCTAAAAACCTGCTGCGCGAGGCTAACCAGCAAATCGAGAACACCATCCGCGAAATCAAAGAGAGCCAGGCCGATAAAGAACGCACCAAAGCTGCCCGCCAGAAACTGGAGCAACTGCGCCAAAACCTGCAACCCGAAACCAACCTGGCCCCTCCCCCACCCTTAACCGAGGCCGAGGCCCCGCCCGAGCTAGAAATTGAGAACAGCCAAATCGAGGTGGGCGACTACGTGCAGATCAAAGACAGTGGCACCGTGGGCCAAGTGCTGGCCCTCAAAGGCAAGGAGATTTCGGTGGCCATTGGCGAGCTGAAAACGAACCTCAAAATGAACCGGGTCCAAAAAATAAGCCGCCGAAGCTACCGCGCCCAAATGCCCGAGCGCAAAGCCCCACCCAGCGTGGGCCTCAACCTCAACGAACGGATGGCCCATTTTAACCTGGACCTGGACCTGCGCGGCAAGCGGGCCGAAGATGCCCTGGTCGAAGTGGAACAGTTCGTGGACCAGGCCATTATGCTGGGCCACCAAAACCTGCGCATCGTCCACGGCAAGGGCGACGGCATTTTGCGCAGCCTGGTGCGCAACCGGCTCAAGCAGTACCGCCAAGTGGCCACCGCCGAAGACGAGCACGCCGACCGGGGCGGGGCGGGAGTAACCCTCATCAAGTTGCACTAAAGATTGTTTGAGCCACGGCAAACGCCTATTTTTGCCGTGCTTTTATGCCCTATTTAACGCTAATTGCCCGCAATGAAACACCATATCCACCTGTTCGCTTTCTCCACTTGCCTTTTATTGGCTTCGGCCTGTGGCATCAAGGGCCACAACAAGGCCGAGCTCATTCCGGTGAACGCCGCCGACGAGCGGATTTACGGCGACCCCGGCGGCCCCGCCCGGCAAACCCTCAATAAATACGAAGACGACAAAACCGGCAAAACCCAAGAGCGCGTAGCCAACCTCCGCCAGAAACTTTTCCCGAAGTAAGTCTGACCAAGAAGTTCGGCTGGCCCTCCCTAACCGCTGCCCGCGACCCTAAGCCCTGGCAGCGGTTGGTTCAGCCCCTCCACCTTCCCCGGTTTGCGCATTCCCGGCCGGCGTTTGTACCTTTGGCCGCAAACCCATTTTCCCTTCACGGTTTCTATGGCCAAAATCCTCATCACGGGCGGGGCCGGGTTCATTGGCAGTTGCCTGGCCGATGCCCTGGTGCAAAACCCCCAACACTACGTGGTATTGGTGGATAACCTGCTCACGGGCTACTTGAGCAAGCTGCCCAATCCCGCCCACCGCAACTGGAAATTCATCAAATGCAACGTCAACAATTACCAAGACATTGCCCCAGTCATGTCGGCTTACGGGTTCGACTACGTGTTCCATTACGGGGCCGTGGTGGGCGTTAAGCGCACCCTCGATAACCCCGTGCTGGTGCTCGACGACATCGCGGGCATCAAAAACATCCTGGACCTGAGCAAAAATACCGGCGTGCGGCGGGTGTTCTTCTCCTCCTCGTCCGAAGTGTACGGCGAACCTGTGGAACTACCTCAGCGCGAGCTTACTACCCCGCTCAACTCGCGGCTCCCCTACGCCGTGGTCAAAAACGTGGGCGAGGCCTACTGCCGTTCGTACCAAGCCGAGTTTGGGCTAGACTACACCATTTTCCGGTTCTTCAACACCTACGGGCCTAAGCAAAGTACCGACTTTGTGATGTCGAAGTTTATCAAGGCCGCCCTCCAAAACGCCGACATCCCCATTTATGGCGATGGCGAGCAAACCCGCACGTTTTGCTACATCGACGATAACGTCCAGGCCACCATTAATGCCTTGGAGCAGGGGCTGGCCGTCAACGAAACCGTCAACATCGGCAACGATGCCCTCACCACCATTGCCGAGCTGGCCCATACCGTGGTGCAGCTCACCGGGTCGCGGTCGCGGCTGGTGCACCTGCCCCCCCTGCCCGAAGGCGACATGACCCGCCGCCAACCCGAGATTACCCGGATGCGTGCCCTGCTCCAACGCCCCCTGCTTCCCCTAGTGGAAGGGATCGGGCGCGTACTGGCAGCGCCCAGGTTTGAGTAAGGGCAGCCAGTACCGTTAAAACAACCCGGCCGCGCCCAGGTTTGAGTAAGGGCGGCCATGTACCGTTAAAACAACCCGGCCGCGCCCAGGTTTGAATAGCTTGATTAGTTCTTTGATTTTCTATTTACCATCTATAAATAATTTATAATCAAATAGAAGATCATGCAATCATGCAATCATGCAATCATGCAATCATGCAATCATGCAATCATGCAATCATTTAGTCATTAATTCATTGATTATAAGGTAATAACGTGTTCACTCAACAAACCCAAGTGCGGGTGCGCTACGCCGATACCGACCAGATGGGCTACGTGTATTATGGCAACTACGCCGCCTACTACGAAATCGCCCGGGTGGAAGCCCTCCGCCAAATCGGGATTAGTTACAAAGACCTAGAGGCGGCCGGCATTATGATGCCCGTGCTCGAGAACCACTCGCGCTACCTCCAGCCCGCCGAGTTCGACGACCTGCTCACCATCAAGGTGTTAGTCCGCCAAATGCCCACGGTGCGCATCCAATTCGACTATGAGATTTACAACCCGGCGGGCCAACTCATCAACACCGGGCAAACCCTGCTGGCCTTCATCGACAAAACCACCCGCCGCCCCTGCCGCCCACCCAAGCACATCACCGCGCTTTTTCAACCCTATTTCCAGGCAGAACCTTAGAAACGGGGCCAGCCCAGCATCAGGCCGGGCGCAGGCTGCCAATGGCCCCAGGCGGGCGGGCACTCCGGCATACCACCCCGGATCCCAAGGTGGCCAACACTCCCCGTCATGCGCCCAGGTGAAAAAAAGAACCGCGCCAAAAATTGACGCGGTTCTTTCAGGTTGTCAAACGTTATTGTTTTCCCTTTTGTCCGCCATATTTGAAATAAGGCAGGTCTTGGCATCTTCCTAGGCCCGTGCGTTTGGCACTTGGCTTGGCCGATCGGCGGTAAGTCAGGGAGTTTTAATGAACTTTGACTGATTGTGATGGTACAAAATTAATGCTAAATCGCTTGTACATTGTTATTGCCCAAAGCCAGGGCCGTAACCTCCTGCTGCTATCGGCGGCTTTTTGTCAACCAGCTAGCCGCAAATCGGGTGAGTCGATCCATTTCTTGCAGCCGCCAGCAGCCCCCCAATTCTTTTCCTACCATGATTTCACAGCCTATCAAGACGAATTTCTTACTTAAATATAATTTTAAATTTTTTAAGCAATAATTTTGTTACCAAAAAGTAAAATGTGCGGACTTCTTTTTTTCCATAAGTTCATCCATCTTAGTGGTGTAAGTTTGGTTCGCTTTAAGTGAAAAACTCGCCTACACATTGTTGATGCGGGCGCGACAAAACCCGAAAAAAGTCAATCTGCCCAGGGCAACCCGGCCAAACCTGGTAGCTCATTTTGAATTGCCAGGGCCTGGGGCTAATTTTGCCCCACCAAAAGCCACTCTAGCTCAGCCGGTAGAGCAGCGCATTCGTAATGCGCAGGTCGTGGGTTCGAGTCCCATGGGTGGCTCCACCAACCGGCACTTGCCCGACCGCAGGTGCCGGTTGTTTTTTGGCGGCTGCGGTTCCTTGTAAAGCCGCGCCTAACCGCTAATTTTGCGGTTCGTTTGCCCTGCTGGCCAGGTGCTAACCCCCTACGCTCATGATTGATAAACTGCGGGAAATCAAGAAACGCTACGACGAAGTGTCGGAGTTGATTGTAAAACCCGAGGCCATGGCCGACATGAAGGCCTACGCCAAATTGAACAAAGAATACAAAGACCTGGGCCGCATTGTGGCCAAGTTCCAAGAATACGAGGCCGTGCTCAACAACACCGAGAGTGCCAAAGAGGTGCTGCGGACCGAAAAAGATGCCGATTTCCGGGAAATGGCCAAAGCCGAACTAGTGGAACTGGCCGAAAAAGAAGCCACGCTGGAGGCCGAACTCAAGGAACTGCTGATCCCCAAGGACCCGAACGACAGCCGCAACGTGGTACTGGAAATCCGGGCCGGCACCGGGGGCGACGAAGCCTCGCTCTTCGCGGGCGACTTGTTTCGGATGTACCAGTATTTTGCCGAAATCCAAGGTTGGAAAATTGAGCTTCTGGACTACGCCGATGGCACCGCCGGGGGTTACAAAGAAGTGGTGGCCCTGGTGAAGGGCGAAGACGCTTACGCCAAACTCAAGTTTGAGAGCGGCGTCCACCGGGTGCAGCGCGTGCCCGCCACCGAAACCCAGGGCCGGGTGCATACCTCCGCCGCCACGGTGGCCGTGCTGCCCGAAGCCGAAGAAGTGGACGTAGAGATTAACCCCGCCGATATTGAACTGCAAACTTCGCGCAGCGGCGGCGCGGGCGGCCAAAACGTAAACAAAGTGGAAACCAAAGTGCAACTCACCCACAAGCCCACCGGCATTGTGGTGGTGTGCCAGGTTGAACGTTCGCAACTAGGTAACCGCGAGCGCGCCATGCAAATGCTGCGCACCAAACTTTACGAGCTGGAGTGGGAAAAACAGAACAGCGAAATTGTGGCCCAACGCAAAAGCATGGTGGGCAGCGGCGACCGTTCCGACAAAATCCGCACTTATAATTATCCGCAAAGCCGGGTAACCGACCACCGCATTGGTTACACGGTGTACAATCTACCCGCCGTGATGAACGGCCAAATCGGTGATTTTATCGAGCAGCTCCGCATTGCCGACAATGCCGCCCGCCTATCCGCCGAGGGGCAAACCGCTTAAGCAAGAAGGTTCAATAAATTGACATTCAACGAGATAGGTCTTAAAATCCTATCTCGTTTTCTTTTTCGGTTTTGGCTCTCAACATCCTAAGGATTTTTGAAACCTTAGGGCATGGTGGCTTGGCCGAAGATTATACGGTTACAGGCCCGTAAAATCGAACGTATCCAGGTACTTGGTGGTGAATTTGCCCGCCCGGAAACCGGGGTCATCCATGAGGCGGATATGGAACGGGATGGTGGTTTTGATGCCCTCGATCACAAATTCTTCCAACGCGCGTTTCATGCGCACAATCACCTCTTCTCGGGTTTGCCCGGATACGATGAGCTTGGCGATCAGCGAGTCGTAGTTAGGCGGGATGGTGTAGCCCGCGTACACGTGGGTGTCCACCCGCACGCCGCGCCCGCCCGGCAGGTGCAGGTTGGTGATTTTCCCGGGCGAGGGCCGAAAGCCGTTACCGGGGTCTTCGGCGTTGATCCGGCACTCCATCGAATGCAACTGCGGGTAATAGTTGCGGCCCGAAATGGTGCTGCCCGCCGCGACCTTGATTTGTTCCTTAATCAAGTCAAAATCAGTAACTTCCTCCGTAATAGGGTGTTCTACTTGGATCCGGGTGTTCATCTCCATAAAGTAGAAATTGCCATACTTGTCCACCAAAAACTCGATGGTGCCCGCCCCTTCGTACTTGATAAATTCTGCCCCCCGGATAGCGGCCTGGCCCATCCGGTCGCGCAGTTCCTGGGTCAAAATGGGCGAGGGGGTTTCTTCTACCAGTTTTTGATGGCGCCGCTGGATGGAGCAATCCCGCTCGGAAAGGTGGCACACTTTGCCGGTCTGGTCGCCCACCACCTGGATCTCGATATGCCGGGGCTCCTCCACAAATTTCTCGAGATACACGCCGTCGTTGCCGAAGGCGGCCGAGGCCTCCATCCGGGCACTGTTCCACAAATCTTCAAAGCTGGCTTCGTCGGGGATGATGCGCATGCCCTTGCCCCCGCCCCCGGCCGTGGCCTTCAACATGACGGGGTAGCCAATCTCGGCCGCGATCCGCTTGGCATCGTCCAAGCTCTCGATCAAACCGTCAGAGCCGGGCACTACGGGCACCCCGGCCGCGATCATAGTGGCTTTGGCCGTGGCTTTATCGCCCATGGCGTTGATCATGGCCGGCGAAGGCCCGATGAACTTGATGCCATATTCGTGGCAAATGGCCGAGAACTCGGCCCGCTCCGACAAAAAACCGTAACCGGGGTGGATGGCATCGGCATTAGTGATCTCGGCCGCCGAGATAATGGCCGGAATGTTGAGGTAGCTCTGCCGGCTCGGCGGCGGGCCAATGCACACGGCCTCGTCGGCAAACTTGACGTGCAGGCTGTCCCGGTCGGCGGTGGAATAAATGGCCACCGTTTTAATGCCCATTTCTTTGCAGGTGCGGATCACCCGCATGGCAATTTCGCCCCGGTTGGCGATCAATATCTTTTTGAACATGGAAGCAAAGGCTAAAATGACTAGACGAAAGGCCGATCAACGATCGCACCTCCTTTATTATCAATCATTTAATGGATGCTGCCTCGCCAATGACCCCGCTAAGGGCAAGGCCCAGGGTTTCCATTAGGGCGGGCAACAGGCCGAGGGTTTAGGCGGGTTCCACCAAAAAAAGCGGCTGGTCAAACTCCACCGGCGTGGCGTTTTCCACCAACACTTTCACGATCCGGCCGCTTACTTCGCTTTGGATCTCGTTGAACAGTTTCATGGCCTCGATGATGCACAGCACTTGGTCGGGCCGCACCTCGTCGCCCACGCTCACGAACGGGGGTTTGTCAGGGCTGGCCGAACGGTAAAAAGTGCCGATCATGGGCGATTTGACGGTAAGGTAGTTCTTCCCGGTGTCGGACTGGGGCTGGCCCTGGGGCTTAGCCTCGGTGGCTACGGGGGCCGCGCTGGCTACGGGTACAGGCTGCACCACTGGGGCGGGGCTTAACAAAGGGGCGGCGGTTACCACCGTGGGGGCCGAGTGGCGCTTTACCTTGATTTTGAAATCGGTCGTTTCCAGGTTCACCTCGTCCAGCCCAGAGTTGGCGATGAAACTAATGAGGTCTTGAATCTCTTTGGCGTTCATAATCGTCTAATCTACAAATACTTACGGTTTGCAAAACGGGCGGGCTTAGTGGTTTAGATGCCCCAAGTAAGGTAAGCGGCACCCCAAGTGTAGCCGCCACCAAAGGCCGCGAGCAGGAGTTTATCGCCTTTTTTGAGCTGGTCTTTGTAGTCGCGCAGGCAAAGCGGGATAGTAGCGTTGGTGGTGTTCCCGTACTTGGCGATGGTAATCATCACCTTTTCGTCGGGCAGGCCCGCCGCCCGGGCCGTGGCATCGATGATCCGCTTATTAGCCTGGTGCGGCACTAGCCAAGCTATATCGTTGGCGGTGAGTTGGTTGCGCTGCATCACTTCTTGGGCAGCTTCGGCCATTTTGCTCACGGCCATTTTAAACACGGGCTGGCCGTCCTGGAAAATGTAGTGCTGCCGTTTGTCCACCGTTTCGTGGGAGGCCGGGTGCAGGCTGCCTCCAGCATAAATATTGAGGAATTTGCCCCCCGAGCCGTCGGAACGCAGCACACAGTCGTGGAACCCGAAACCCTCGGTGTTAGGCTCCAACAGCACGGCGGCCGCCCCGTCGCCAAAAATGATGCACGTGGAGCGGTCGGTGTAATCGACGATGCTCGACATTTTATCGGCCCCGATCACGAGTACCTTTTTGAACCGGCCCGACTCGATCATTTGCGCGCCGGTGGTCAAGCTATACAAGAAGCCGGAACAGGCGGCCTGCAAATCATAACCAAAGGCGTTGTTCGCCCCAATTTCGGCCCCCACTAGGTTGGCCGTAGCGGGAAACATCATATCAGGAGTGGCGGTGGCGCAAATGATCGCGTCGATTTCCTGGGGGCGGGTGTTGGTTTGGGCTAACAACTCGTTGACCGCCTGGGTGGCCATGTAAGCGGTGGCTTTGTCGGGGTCTTTGAGGATCCGCCGCTCGCGGATGCCCGTGCGGGTAACGATCCACTCGTCGTTGGTATCCACCATGGTTTCTAACTCCCGGTTGGTGAGCACGTAATCAGGCACGTAGCCTGCCACACCGGTGATATTAGCCGTTATTTTAGCCATAAATGTGCTTTGGTCAATGAAGTGGGCCACCAGCTGGATGCAAGTGATCAACCCAAACTGTTTGCCAGCCTAGTTTGGCCGGGCCAGCGTTTTTCAGAAGCAGCCGCAATAATACAAAACAAAAAAGGAGAAGTGTAACGCTTCCCCTTTAGTAACCAATGTCGGTAAAGCCACGTCAAGCTTGGCCCGGCCAAATTACTCGGCCGAAGGGGCCGCCGGGGCCGACTCGCGGATGGCGACCACGCGGCCGTTGTAGTACATTTTATCTTCTACCCAGTAAGCCCGGTGGCTTTGGTGCAACACCCCGGTTACCGGGCAGGTGCTCAAGGCCACAGGCGTGAGTTTGTGGTGCGCACGACGCTTGTCGCGGCGGGTGCTGGATATTTTTCGTTTGGGATGTGCCATGTTTACTTAAAAATTACTTTTATTGCTTGTTTCGATTTTTATACTTGTCTTGTAATTGCCGCAGGCTGTCTTCCAACGATCCAGCGGCATCGGTTTCAGGCTCTGGTTCAGCCGAGGACGAATACACCAGCACGTCGTCCGCGTCAGGTTCGGTTTGGTAACGCGGGTGCAGCTTTTTCATCGGCACTTCCAGGCCCACAAACTCGTACAGATACTTGGCCAAGTTGAGGGTGCTGGTGGTACGGGCAATCATGATCACGTCGTCGGTATCGTCGCCCTCCACGTCCCCGAACTTGAAATAGAGCGTGTGGTGGACTTCGATAGGGTAATCGAATGGATCCAAACTGCGGTCGCAAAGCAGCCCGATGAAACCAGTGATGTGGAGCTTGGCCGTAAGCATGGAAACGCCCTTGGTCAGTTCTACTTTGGCCGTACATTGGCCGCTTTGCACTAGGTCAGTCTCAAAGAACGTAAAAAAATCATCGCCGATTCGATACTCGAATTCGTAGGCCCGATTATCGCGAAGGGCCACAATATCAATATCAAACTGGCGCAAATCTTTCATTTGGGGCTCCCCTTTGAAAAATCAGGCTGCAAAGTTAGCATTTTGGGCGCGGACCGCCAAACAATTTGCCGATAATTATCACCAAGCCGCCCCGTTGGCCCCTCCCCACCCAACGGGCCAAGCGGCCTTGGCCCGGCCTAGGTAATCGCTCCCGCCCCAAAAACACCAGCAACCTACTTCTTGCTAAAAAAAAGTCGACGTTTTGCGTACTTTTGGTTGTTAAACACCCTCTACCTGCCAGCCTTATGATGCGCGAAGCGGCCTTTATTAGTAAAAACCTGAGCAAATGGCGGATTTTCGAGAAGATCATCCAGTCGGGCCGGGTGGCGCAAGAGCCGGGCAAAGCGGCCGCCAAAAAAACGGCCGCCCCGGGCACCGACCGGGAAGCCCTGGGCAAAAAACTGGACCCGGATACCCTGGCCAATATGTTTGTGCAATTAACGGACGACCTGTCGTACGCCCGGACGTTTTACCCGACCAGTAAAACCACCACGTATTTGAACAACATGGCCAGCGTTACCCACCAGCAGATTTACAAAACCAAAAAGGAAAGCCTGGGACGGTTCGTTGATTTTTGGAAAACGGAGATGCCCCTCACGTTCCGGTCGGTCCACCGGGAGTTCCTGCTGGCATTTATCGTGTTTGCCGTATCGGTGCTCATCGGGGTAGTGTCGTCGTTGTACGACAAGGAATTCCCCCGCCTCATTTTGGGCGACGGCTACGTGAACATGACCCTAGAAAATATCCGCAGCGGCGACCCCATGGCGGTGTACAAACACACTGGCCGGATGGACATGTTTTCGCAGATCACCCTGAACAACGTGATGGTATCGTTCCGCACGTTTGTATCGGGATTTTTAACCTCTATCGGCACATTTTTCATCCTGTTTTATAACGGGGTGATGGTGGGGGCGTTTCAAACCCTGTTTTATAATGAGGGGGCGTTCCTCACCTCGTTTTTGGTGATCTGGATCCACGGCACGCTCGAAATTTGGGCCATCATCGTAGCCGGGGCGGCCGGTTTTGTGATGGGTAACAGCATTTTGTTCCCCGGTACGTACTCCCGTTTCCAGTCGTTTCGGATGGGGGCCATGCGAGGGCTTAAGGTGATCATCGGCACGGTGCCCATTTTCATCGTGGCGGGTTTTCTGGAAAGTTTCATTACCCGGCTTACTTGGATGCCGGACCCGTTCAAAGCCTTCATTATTTTGGCATCGATGAGTTTCAACTTATTTTACTTTGTGTTCTACCCCATTTGGCTCAGCAAACGGCTGCACTACAACCGGGAAAGCGAACTGGGGCAAGGCATTAGTTAAATCACCTGCGGGCAGTTACTGCCTAAGCGGACCCGTCAAATCATTGTATCATACTGGTTATCAAAAAATTAAATTTACTCCGTTGGCCAAAAAATTAACCAAAATCGAGTTTGACCGGGTGCGTTCGTTTGGCGACCGCCTCAATGTGGTGTTTGAGTTCCTGCGGCGGAATTTCCTGCCGCTGATCAAGTGCATGATCATCATTATCGGCCCGGTAATCGCCGTTACCGGGGCGGCGGCGGCCCTGCTTATCGCCAGCATTAGCGGCAACACCCCCAACCTCAACGATGGCGTGTTCTCGGTGTTTTTCTCGTCCACCTTGGCGGGGGTGGTGGCTGGGGTAGGGTTACTGTTGGTCTATACGCTGCTAAGCACCGTGGTCTATAGCTACGTGCATTTGTACATTACCACCCCAGACCGGCACACTTTTACCGTGGAAGAGGTATGGCGGCATACGCGCAAGCATATTTTTGGGGTGAGCGTGGCCTGGGTGGCCATCGTGCTGGGGATTATTATCGGTTGTGTGATGTTGATCGTGCCGGGTGTTTATATTTCTATCCCGCTGAGTTTTGCCACTTTGATTATGGTGATGGAGAAACGCGGATTTTGGGAGGCCGCTAACCGGGCCTTTGCCGTGGTCAAAGAAAACTGGTGGAACTGTTTCGGATTTTACTTTGTGCTCAACATTATCCAAAGCGTGATCAGTTACGTTTTTTACATCCCGCTTTTGATCGTGTTCGTTTTTATGACCCTCGGCACCGATCGGATGGGCGGCGATAACTTTGAGAGTTCGGCCCTGTACATCGGCCTCAACGCTTTTGTGTATGTGGGGCAGTTCTTTTTAAGCACCATCACCTTTGTGGGCAACGCCTTCCAATACTACCAAATGGTGGAGGAGCGGGAGTCGACGGGGCTGATCAGCCGCTTGGCCTACATTGGCCAGCCCGTGGCCGACGACGACGAGGATTTTTAACCCATGCTGCCTTATTTATTATGGCTGCGCCTGCGCACCCTGGGCCGCCTGTTGGCCGAACTAGGCCTGGGGCGCCTCGTTTTGCTGGGGCTTTTGGCCGCCTACGCGGGCCTGCGCCTAGGCGGGTGGGCCGCCCAAGCCCCCCAGTGGCTGGCCGCCTTGGGCCTGGCTCCAGTGCTGGCCGTACACCTAGGCCGCAACGATACCCAGTTTTTGGCCGGGCTTAGCCCCCGCTGGCGCTGGCTCATGGCCGGGGAATATTTGGCCCTGGTGGCCCCTTTCCTGGTTTATTGCCTGGGGCAGGGCTTGGCCAGTGGTCCCTCCCCCACCCCACTGCTGGCCGCCGGGGGCCTGGCCGTGGCCACTTTGGCCGTAGCCTGGGGCTTGCCCACCCGCTCCGCCACCCTAAGCGCGCCACGCCCGTTGGGCTTTTTGCCTGCCCGCGCCTACACCTGGCGGGCGGGCCTTCGCAAAAATTGGCCAGTGTTGCCCCTGGCTTGGGGGCTGGGCGGCTTAGCCTGGTTAAGCCCCGGTTGGCCCGTGCTGGGGGCCGTGTTGCTCATGTTGCAAATGGCCAGTTTCCAGTTTGCCTGCGAGCCTCGGCTGTTTCTGGAACTGCCCAACCTTGGCCCCCGCCAGTTTTTACATGCCCAAATGCGCCAACACGTAGGCTACGCCACCTTGGCCCTGCTACCCGTACTATTGGGCCTTATCTTGGGTCAGCCTATGTTTTGGTGGCTGGCCCTGGCTTTGGGCACCACCAACGCCCTCTTGCAAGCCTTCGCGGTCTGCCTCAAATACGGGGCCTGGCAAGAAGCCGCCTTCCACGAGCACCATCTCACCCTGGATTTGATTTACCTGGCCAGTTTGTTGGTGCCGTTTTTATGGCCCGTGCCGGTTTTTTTATTGCTCCGGGCCTACCGCCGGGCCAAAAAAGAACTCACGGGCCTTATCCCCGCTCCGGCAGGCGGGTAAAAAAATCTAATTTGCAAGAAATATGATAGCAAAATCAAATAAAAATTGCGTGTTCTTAATCTTATAAGTAATTGATGATCAGACAGAACAAGCATTTGATCATGCAATCATAAGTCATTTTAGTAATCGTCCACTTTCGCCATCTCTACTTATGAAACTACCTACTTGGTTAAGGCGCGAACTGGGGCAATGGGGCATTTTAATGGGCGTGGCGGGTGGCCTGTACCTCACCGGCTGGCATACCGAAGTGCTGGGCGGCTTGCAAAGGCTGGTGTTAGCCACGGGCCTGGTGCGGCCCAACCTTGACCCACCGGCCCCGGGCCTGGCCCTGGCTAGTTACGAACTCCCCTTGCGCTCGCTGGCCACTGGCGAACGAGTGGATTTTGGCCAGTTCCGGGGCAAGGTGGTATTTCTCAACTTTTGGGCCACCTGGTGCCCGCCCTGCGTGGCCGAAATGCCGGGCATCCAGGCCCTTTACGACCGTGGGCTGAGCCGCCAACTGGCGTTTGTGCTAGTGGCCACCGGCGACGAAGCGGAAAAAGTAAAGCGGTTCATCGCGCGCAAGGGCTACACCGTGCCCGTGTACCTGCTCGACGGGCCGCTGCCGCCCGCGTACGCTTCGCGCGTGGTGCCCACCACGTTTGTGCTTAGTCCGACGGGGCAAGTGATGGCCCGCCACGAGGGCCTGGCCGACTATGACACCGAGGCTTTCCGAAACTTTTTACTAGGATTGACTCAATAGCCACCACCCAACGTGGTTTATACCAGAGCGGGCGAAGGCAGTAATTGCTGGTAGAGGTCTAGCACCTGGCGGGCGGCCTTGTCCCAACTGAGGGTGGCTACGGCCGCCCGGTTTTCCGCCACGAGCACCTGGCGCAGGGCCTGGTAGTTGAGCAGGGCGTGGATATAGTTGGCAAATTTGTCGATGTCCCAACAGTCGGCGGTGAGCACGCCCTGGTCCAGTACCTCGCTGGCCCCCGACTGCCGGGACAGCACGCTGGGCAGCCCCGCCTGGCCCGCCTCCAGGGCCGCCAGCCCGAACGGCTCGGAGATAGAGGGCATGAAATACACACTGGCTCGTTGCATTAGCTCGGTGAGCCGCTGCGCGTTCAGGTGGCCCAGAAAAATAAAATTGGCCCCTAGGCGGCGTTCGTTTACCTGTTGCTGCAACCAGCCCTGCATTTCGCCCGCCCCGGCCACTGCGAATACCACTTTGGGGTCCTGGGCAATCAGTTTTTGGGCGGTTTGCAGCAAAAACTCCGGGCCTTTTTGGTAAGTAATGCGGCCCATGAATAATACTACTTTGTGGTGGGCCACCTGGGGCACCGGTTTAGGCTCGCCCGTCTCCTCATCGATCACGGGGGGCACCTCGCCGTCGGGGAAATCGGGCAGGTCTAGGTCGGTTGGGGCATCAATGGCGTTATACACCGGCACAATTTTGCCAGGCTCAATGCCGGGATAGTGCTCCAAAATCTGCTTTTTAGTGTATTGACTTACGGGCACCACCAGGTCGGCGTTCAACATGCCTTCGTACTCCATTTTATACACCTCGTTGTGGGCTTTGCGGCCTTGGCCCGGCCCTACCCGGTCGGTCTCGAGCGAGTGGACATGGACAACTAACGGCTTGCCTGTGAGGCGTTTAAGCTCCACGCCCGCCCGCATGGTAAGCCAGTCGTGGGCATGGATGAGGTCGAACGAGCGGGTGGCGGCCAGCCGTTTCACCATTTCGGTGTAAGCGGTTACCTTTTCCAGGGTGCGGGGTCCATAATTGTCCGCATCGGCGTACAGGTCGCGGATGGCCGCCGCGTCCAGCGGGGTGGGGGCCGGGGCCAGTTGCGGGCTGCCCAGGTCAGCGGGTGGCACGGCACTGGGCGGCACGGTGGCAAACACAGGCAAGGGGCTGAGCGAAGGCAGGTGTCGCACCACCTTCACCACCGGGATGGGGTACGGGCTGAGGTCGGTTTCTACCAACACCACTTCCTTAAATTCGGCATAATCGGGCGCGGGGGCGGGCAAGGCCCCGGCGGGCGAGTCAGCCGCCACCACCGGAGCATCGGCCGGGGCAGTTTCCGGGGCGGGTTCGGGCGCGGCCACAAAAATGCGGCGCAGGGCGGGCTGGGCCACAATTTGCAAATCGGCGGGGATTTGCTGACTAAGCCCCAGCACTTGTGGGTACTGGGCCGAAAGTTCGGGGCTGGCCCGGGGCAAAACCAGGGTCAGTTCGGTGTAGGGGTTGAGGGCCCGGAACAAGCCCTCGCAGGCCTTGCCCAAGCCCCCGGTAATCATCGGGGGGAACTCCCAGCCCAGCATCAGCACTTTCGGTTTCACGCCGCGAACAAAGGGGGGTGAGGTGAACAACTTGGCTCCACTTTCAACGTTGCTAAGTTGGCCCAAAACCAGTTAACAACCGCAAACCCTGACCAAATTTTTCGGCGGCGGGAGTTAACTGCCGTAGCCGAGGCGCTCGAGTTTGTTTTTTTGGTTGCGCCAGTCGGGTTCTACCTTCACGTGCTGCTCCAAATAAACGGGCTTGCCAAAAAATGCCTCCATCGCTTTGCGGGCCTCGATGCCGATTTTCTTGAGCATGGCCCCGCCTCGGCCAATGATGATGCCCTTTTGGCTATCGCGTTCCACCAAAATCAAAGCCCGGATGCGGATCACGTGGTCCAATTCCTGGAACGCATCGATCACCACATCGGAAGAATAAGGGATTTCCTGCTCATAATGCAGAAAAATCTTTTCCCTAATAATCTCCGAAGCGAAAAACCGCTCGGTGCGGTCGGTCATTTCCTCTTTATCAAAATAAGGCGGGTGCGGGGGCAACAAGTCGCGCACGGTTTGCAACAAAGCCTCGGTATTAAAGTTGTTCAAGGCCGACACCGGGATTACCGCCCGTGGGTTGAGCTTTTCCTCCCAGAGTTTGATTTTCTCCATCACGGCCTCCTGGCTGGCCAAGTCGATTTTATTAATGACCACAATGAGCGGCACGGTGCTGGTTTGCAGGCGTTTGAGTACGGGCAGTTCTTCGTCGTAGCCTTCGCCCACTTCCACCACGTAAATGAGGATGTCGGCATCGTCGAGGGCCAGGTCCACGTAGGTCATCATCACTTTGTGTAGCTCGTAGGCGGGTTTGAGGATGCCCGGTGTGTCGGAGTAAATGACCTGGAAATCCTCGCCGCTGAGGATGCCCATGATGCGATGGCGGGTGGTTTGGGCCTTGGCCGTGATGATGGACAGCCGCTCGCCGGTAAGGGCGTTCATCAGGGTCGATTTGCCCACATTAGGCTTGCCGATGATGTTCGCAAAACCGGCCCGGTGCGTGGTCTCCGCCATTATTTTCAAATTTTTGGGCAAAGGTATTGCATTTAAACTTAGGTTATCTAATTTTGCACCCCAATCAACGCCGCGGGGTGGAGCAGTTGGTAGCTCGTTGGGCTCATAACCCAAAGGTCGTAGGTTCAAGTCCTGCCCCCGCTACGAAAAGAAAACCTGACCCAAAGTCAGGTTTTTTTATTTTCCCCCAAATTCCGGTCAATTACCCGAACATCTTACATACTCATCGGTTGATTAAATTAAACACTTATTTTCATCTTTAAACAAGAGTCGATTTTTTTGCTTTCCTTGGTGGAAAAAGTATCCAAGACAACACTACTGCTTTCTATTTACTCATTGATTTTCATCAAATTAACCTAAATCTAGCTTACCAAATAACCAGGAAGAGGTCTCGCTTCAGCATCCTATCCCTGGTTAGTGAGTAGTTCTTTAATCTTTACCTTACTTAATTCAGCATCACAATTACTTAATTTCAAGTGGAAATGAGAACAATTTACTTACGCGCAGCCAAACCTTGGTGGGTTTGCCTGTTTTTCATGGGACTAGTGAGCGGTCAGGCTTTAGCTCAGTCCACCACGGTTACGGGCACCGTTACCGATGCGAGCACCAAAGAGCCTTTGGTGGGGGTAAACGTGAAAGTGAAAGACAAAGTAGTGGGCACGGTAACCGACCTGAGCGGCAAATTCTCGCTCAAGGTGAACGCCGCCCCGCCGTTTACGCTCCAAATCTCGATTGTGGGTTACCAAGGGCAGGAAGTGGAAATTACCGACGGCAAAACCACGGTGGACGTGGCCATGCAAGAACAAACCGTACTGGGCCAAGAAGTGGTGGTCTCGGCCTCGCGGGTGGAGGAGAGCGTGCTCAAGTCGCCGGTGAGCGTGGAGCGCATGGACATTTTGCAGGTGCGCGAAACCCCGGCCGCCAATTTTTCAAATCGGTTACCACCCGGGGGTTCAACGCCAACGGCAACGTGCGCATGGTGCAGATGATCGACGGGATGGACAACCAGGCCCCCGGCCTCAACTTTTCCGTGGGCAACATTGTGGGCATCAGTGAGTTGGACTTGGAAAACATGGAACTGCTGCCCGGCGCGGCCTCGGCGCTGTACGGTCCCAACGCCATCAACGGGATTTTGCTCATGAACAGCAAAAGCCCCTTCGACTACCAAGGGGCCAGTGCCTACGTGCGCACCGGCCTGATGAACGAGGCCGGCCGCCGCGCGCGCAACACGGGCGAGGAACTGGGCGCCACGGGCATGATCGACGTGGCGGCCCGCTACGCCAAGGCGTTCAACAACAAATTCGCCTTCAAATTCAACGTGGGCTACCTGCAAGCCAACGACTGGCAAGCCAACGACCTGCGCGACCCGGGCATCGGCGGGGCCTCGCTGCTCCAGCTCACGGGCCAAACGCCCCAGGCCATTTTCCAGTCCATTATCCCTGGCCGCGAGGTATCGGACATTACCCGCACCGGCTACCTGGAGCGCGACCTGGCCGACTATACCACCAAGAGCCTGAAACTCAACGGCTCGCTGCACTACCGCCTCAGCGACAACGTGGAGGCGATCATCCAGGGCAACTTCGGCTTTGGCACTTCGGTGTACACCGGGGCCGGCGACCGCTATTCGCTGTCCAACTTTAGGCTGAGCCAGATCAAGGCCGAGGTGCGGGGCAGCAACTTCTACGTGCGCGCCTACACTACCCAGGAGCGCTCGGGCGAGAGCTACGCCATCGGCATCCTGGGCTCGGGCATTAACGAGGCCTGGAAGCCCAGTCCAACCTGGTACCCCCAGTACTTTGGCAACTTTGCCCAGGGCGCGCTCACCACGTTTGCCACCACGTTTGCCGGGGCCTTGGGCCAGGGATTGGCCCAACCCGCCGCCCTGGAAGCCGCCCGGCGCGCCGCCCAGGCCCAGTGGGGCGGGCGTGGGCGCGTTCTTCCTGGACCGCACCAACCTGTACCACGCCGAGTTCATGTACAATTTCAAGAAGATCATTGACCCCAAAACGGTCGACATCGTGGTGGGCGGCAATTTCCGCACCTATGACCTCAACTCGGGCGGCACCCTGTTCTTGACCAAAGCCGACGGCAGCGAGTACAACATCAACGAGTTTGGCGGTTATGTGCAAGCCCAGAAAAACCTGTTTGAGGAACGGCTCAAACTGACCGGCTCGCTCCGCTACGACAAAAACCAGAACTTCCGGGGCCAGCTCAGCCCCCGCGT
>JALONO010000258.1 GCA_025454895.1 Bernardetiaceae bacterium | reverse complement strand
CCACCTGTACCGCCAGTACCACTGCCCGTTCCGCCAGTGCCGCCTGTACCTCCGCCCACGTTGGAGCCGCCGCCAGTGCCACCTGTACCCCCGGTTCCGCCGCCGGTCCGGGTGGTGTCGGCCTGGGCGGTAAGGCTGTCGCGCAGGGTGTAACTAATGGTGAGGTTGAGCGGATTGCTAAAGTTTTCCCGGTCGCGCCGCCGGAACAAAATCACGTCTTTGGCCCGCTGCATATTGATAATGCCCGTGGCCGAGTCGACAATGCTGCCAAATGGCGAGGTGAACCCGTAATTAGACGCAAACCGGGCCGAGGCGTTGCGCGGTAGCCCCGGCACGTTGCGCGAGCGGGTGTAATTGCGATCGGCGTTTAAAATGGGGTAAGCCCGGTTGCGGCTGCGCGACAGCACGTACATGCTGTCCAGGTAATCAACCCCGGCGATGGTAACTTGCACGGTGCTGGGGCGCAAATTGGTATCGTCCGGGGTGAAGGTGATGGTGTACCGGAGGCCCGCTTCGCTGCGGTCCAGGTTGATCACCCCCGTGCTTGGGTTGATGTCCAGGCCGGCCAAGTTGCTTTCAAAGCGGCCCCGGGCCTCGGCGGGCTGCAAGGTGGGCGTAACGAACCGCTCGCGGTTGGTGTTGCGATTGCCAGTGTTGGTGGCAAAAGTGAGGCTGTCGTACTTCAGGGCCGAATCGGCCAGTTCCACGGTTTCGGTGGTGGGCGAACAGGCCCCCAAGCCCGACAACAAGGCGGCCCCGAGGGCCCAAATGGGTAAGTTTTTCATTGCATAATTGGCTAGAAACCGGACGACTCTATCTTTAATTGATTTAAATTATTGATGATCAGAAAATTAGATTCAAGTACTCCGATCCGTTGATGCCATTTTCTATTTAAAAAAGTGGTGAGATGTTTTCCTTGATTGGGAAAATTTGATCTTAAAACATTAACCAAAATCTTACAAACTTCTGAAAATCAGCCTTAAAAACCCCGCCTAACTAAAACTTGTCGCCCTAGGCCAGCGGATTACGGTTAACCCGCTCAAAATACATTCCAAAGCCGGGTAAAATGGCCCGTCCGGTTTTTTTTCTTAATTTGGTGGAGGTTTTTTGCCCCATGCCGAACCCGCCACCGCCCGACGAGGGGCCGCTTCCGCCCTTAGACTCATCGCTCAACCCGCTGCCCCCGGCGGGCGAGGACGGCGGCGTGCCCCCTAACAACCTGGACGAACTGGCCCAGCGGTTGGCAGCCTTTAGGCAAGAAATCAAACACACCCGCGAAAAAATCAAAAGCGAGACCTTCACTTACGAAGACATTAAAAAAGACGATGCCTACGAGCTGTTGGCCAAGGGCGAGGCATTTGTGAACGACGAAGAGCACGATTTTAGCCAATATCCTTACCACGTTTCGCAGCGGCGCAACCGCGAGGTTACCGAGCCTAACCCCGACGAGGGCAAGAAAACGATTGGCCGGGTGGTAAAACTCAAGGATTTTGAAGAACCGACCGACATCCCCATTACCCAGCGCCGGGTGGCCGAACGCCCCGACGCGCCCAATTTTTGGGTAAAAACGGCCCGCCAACGGGCTTTGGAGGCCCTGCGCAACCGCCGAAAGGACTTGGAAAGCTACGTGTTCGAGAACATCCTCCAAATCCTGGGCATCGTGGTGCTGTCAATCGGGTTGGTTTGGCTGGTGCGGCTGGGCATTACCACCGATACCCTGCCCGAGCCGGGCCGGGTGCTGGTGGGCATCCTGGCCGCCGGGCTAATGGCCTGGGGGGCCAAAGCGAATTTTTTCAAAAATGAAACCATCAGTATTTTATTTGCCACGGCCGCCCTGGGCCTGCTGTACTACACGGCCCACCTCAGCTACGGCGACTACCGTTTACACGACTCCCGCCCGCTGGCACTGTTCTTTTTTGTGCTGATCGTGGCCGGGGCCTTGGGGCTAACCTTGGTGTACAACCGCATCTATTTTGCGTTGTTGGCCCTGCTGGGCGTTTACCTGGCCCCCTACCTGCTCCGCACCGACCGCCCCGACTATGCCCTTTTGTTCGGCTATTTATTGGTGATGGATACCGGGATGCTGGCCGTGGCGTACCTGAAACAGTGGCCTAACCTGGCCTGGTACGTTTTGCTGGCCACCACGGGCTTTTTCGGCTATTGGTTACTGGCCAACACAGGCCAACTGGGCAGCGAACGCTATTTTGTGATCGGCTTTTTGTTTGCCACCCTGTTTTTCCTGCTGTTTTTCCTCTGGTCGGTGGTGCAGGGCCTGCGCCCGCAAATCGGCCCCGAAGGCGAGGCCCAACCTCGGCCCCTCAGTTATTCCATGTTTTACCTCAACTTGCTCACCTATGCCCTGGCGGGTTTCCGCTTGTTAAAATCCAGCTACCTCCACCATGATTACCTGGGGCTTTTTCTCCTGGGCATCAGCGGGTTACATGCCATGTACGCAGCTATCTTTTTCCAACAGTCGGTGCGCGACGACCGCCTGCTGCGCCATTTGGTGCGCCTGGCCGCGTGGGGCTTGCTCATTGGGGCACCGCTCCAAATTGGTTGGCAACCCGTTTGGCTTACCTTGTTTTTTGCGGTCGCCTCGGTAGGCTTTTTATGGCTCGCCGGGCTGGGCAAGCTGCAAATTCTCCGAGACCTGACGGTGGCCGCCCTGGTGGCCAGCTTAGTGGCGGTGGCCGGGGCCGCCGTGGACGAGTACGGCAACTACCTGGGCGACTTTTTCTTTAACCCGCTGGGGCTGGCGGTCGCGGGCCTCATGGGGGCCTTGGTATTGCTGATGTTGCTGCTGGCCCGCCGCCCCAAAACCGAAAACTTGTTCACCTTCACTACTGAACGCTTGCTGGGCTTTTGCGGGGCCTGGCTGTTGGCCTTGCCGCTCATTTTTGGCAATTTTGAACTGGCTTATAAAAAAATCTTCGTGGCCCCGGCCCAAGTGCTGTTTATGGTGGGGTTCAACACCGTGTTTGCGGTGGTGCTGGCCTTGGTAGCCGAAACCCGGCATATCACGGCCTTGCGGCGTAGTTCGTTCATCGCCGTTTGGGTGGCCATCGGGGCCTATTTTTGGTTTGCCGCCCCCGCCACTTGGGCCTTACTGGAAAATTACCTGCGTGCCCCCAGCCCTAGCCTACAAAACATCCTCACGCTGCGTTATTTACTGGTGGGCCTGGGCCTGTTAGGCTTATTTTTAATAGGCCGATGGGAGTACCAGCGGCAAATTAGGCTGGCCACCCAGGCCTCCGAAGCCGACGAGCCGACCGACAATACCCTGGCCCCTTTTCGCCCCAATTACTCGCTTTGGGTAGTCAATATCTCGGTTGTGGCCTATTTGTCACTCGAATTTGCTTACCTTACCGTGCCCACCTTGGCCAACGGCCCCGGCCAAATGGACACCATCCTGCAAAATACTTTCCTGTTTGGCTTCACGGTGTTGTGGGCGTTGGCGGCCCTGGCCTTCCTGGCTGCTGGTTTTTGGTACAACCTGCTCGACTGGCGGCTATTTTCGGCGTTTTTGTTCATTGGTCTGCTGGTCAAATTCGCCGTTTACGATTTTTATCGCATCAACTTGCCCGCCCGGGTATTTTCCATTTTGTTCATCGGGGGGCTGCTCATCGGCCTTTCGCAAATTTTCCAGCGGCTCAAGCACCTGCGGTTCGACCGCACCACCGGCTTGCCCGGCCTTTGGGAACAACTCGCGGCCCGGCCCCAAACGCCGCCGCCCTCACCTAATCCGCCCGAAGCCGAGTAAATTAACCTTAGGTGCGGTTTATGGCTGAAAACCAAATCTTTATCCAGATTCTATTCGTCCTCAAAAGGTTTATCCAGCCATCTTCCCACTTTTCAAAAGAATTGACGAATTGTTCATCCTTTGCCCCATGATTTTCTCCCAGAAATAACGGAAATTAGGCCCCGATAGCGAACGTTAACCTACTTCGATAAAAATGAAAACAACGACTACCCTCGCCGCCCTGGCCCTCTTGGCCTGGGGTTGTCAAAACCGCACCCCGGAAAGCTCCGTGGAACCGACCGCGCCCGCGCGCACCGCTCTGGATCGGCCTGCGTTGGACCGCCACATCTGGCAAACCGTGAAACAACAAAGCCAGGTGTTTGACTGGAACCAAGCCCCGGCCCAGGTGGTATGGAGTGCCCTAATAACCAGCGACAGCGTGATGGCCATCGGCTACGCCCCGGCGGGCCTAGCCCCGACCGAACTAGGCCGCCAAATGGATCAACTGAACCTGGTCGCGCCGGAGTGGCAGGCCGCCCGCCAAGCCGTGCTGGACCTGGTGTGGGCCAGTGAACGTGCCCACCGCCCCGAACTGCAGCAGCCCGCCCAGTTGCTGGCTTTTCCCGAAAACGAACTGCCGGTGCTCAACCTCAAAGTCAGCGACCTGGCCACCGTGGAGCGGCTGCGGGCCTCGCCCCTGGTACGCTACGCCGAGCCGATGGGTTACGAGCCTACCATTGACCTAGATGGCGGCCCCTCAGGCGGGCGGGTAGAAAGCAGCAGCGGCTGCGGCGACTACAACGAGGAGTTCAACCTCCAACCTAACGTCCACTTTTTCAGCGCGGTGCCCAACGCCAAGGTCTCTTGGAACCATGCTTATCACCAAGTGGCCGGGGCCTGGACCAAAAGCAGCGGGGCGGGCATCAAGGTAATGGTGATCGATACCGGCATCAGCCCAGACCAAGATAACTTCGGTAGCCAATTCAACCAAGGGGCCTCGGCAGGCCGCACCATCGAGAAATTGGTTACCCTGCCCCGGGCCAGGTTTTTGGGCATCCCCACCGGCCCGGTGGAAACCCCCAACGACGGCTGCGGGCACGGCACGGCGATGGCGGGCGTTTTGGCCGCCCCGCTGGGCACCGATGGCAACGCGGCGGGCATCGCCTTCAACGCCAACTTGGTAACGGTGCGGGCCAGCCAGGATGTGTTCCTCGATGCCTCGCGCGAGGTGCGCGGGGTAGCCGATGCCTACCTGCTGGCCGCCAACCGGCCCGATATCCGCATCATTTCGCTGTCGCTGGGCCGCATCACCAGCAGCTCGCAAATCGCCGATGCCATCCGGTACGCGGCCAACCGGGGCAAACTGATGTTCTGCGCCGGGGGCACTTCCTTTGGCTGGACGGCGGGTTGGTTCGGGGTCATTTTCCCCGCTAATATGTCGGAAGTGCAGGCCGTAACGGGCCTCAAAGAAAACGGCCAGCGGTGCGAAGCCTGCCACGACGGCTCGCAAATTGACTTTGCGCTGGTGATGGAACGCGACGCTGATGGCATTAAGCCCATCACCACCGCCGTTAACGGCAACTGGCCCAGTACGGCAGGCGGCTCGTCGGTGGCCACGGCCCAGGCGGCGGGCATCGCGGCCTTGGTGTGGGCGCGTTTCCCCGCCTACACCCGCGACCAAGTGCTCAACCAACTGGTGATCACTTCGGCCAACTTCCCTAACCGGAGCGGCCAGTTTGGCTGGGGCAAGCTCAACGCCGATGCCGCCACGGGTGGTAACGATGACGCACTTTAAGTGGACAATTTATGACAACCCAAGCCCCCGCGCGCACCTGACCTTGGTGCGCACGGGGGCTTGGACTTGGGGTTG
>JALONO010000257.1 GCA_025454895.1 Bernardetiaceae bacterium | reverse complement strand
TCCAGCCAGGCGTAGTCGGGGTTGAATTGGATGAAGGCATCGACGGCGGTGCTGGTTTTGGCCCCGTCGCCTTGGGTTACTTTAAAGTCGGCGATTTCGCTTTGGGGCACCGGCATGGGCAAAGTGCCACAGTAAACCTGGTGCTTGTCCTTGGCATAGGGAAATTCCAACGGCTCAAACGTTGCTGGGTCGGCAAGGATGACCTCGCTCCACCCCAAAAAGACTCGCTGGCCGTCCTTGGCGTACCCCGACCCGCCCAATACCGCAAAGGTTTGGGGGTCGGCTTTGTCAATTTTTTGGCCTAAGTAGAAAACCGAGTGCTTGTCCATCCCATAATCCTTGTTGTCCAACACCTTGAAGGTTGCGTTGTCCACCGAGTCGAGCTTGGCGACACTGCGCCCCACGGCTTCGTTGTAGGTAACCCATACCCACTCGTGGTTTTCTTGTTGGTAGCCTTGGCGGCAGGCGGCGAGTAGCCAGCAAATGGTAAAAAAGAGGAGGGTTTTAGGGAGGTGGGTGCATTGAGTGCGATACCAAGGGGAGGCAGTTTTCAATGACATAGATTGAATAAAGTTGCGAAAAAAATTAAGAAGAAGCGATAGTGCAAAGGATATATCCTTAGCTGTCGGGCCAAGGTTTCTAAATCCCAGTGATTAAAGCAAAACCCCTCACACCCGCTTGCCGCCCGTCATCTCCGAAAAGGGGTCAATGCCCTCTTCGTCGTCGGTTTGGCCCAGGAACGCCGCCACCGGGTTGGCCACCGGCAATGGCGATACGTGGGGCTTAGGCGTAAATCCGGCGGGGCCAGGGGTGCGCACGATGATGGTGATTTCGGCTTCGGGGTGGCCCTGGGCCAGGGCTTGCAGGGCTTCAATTACGGTGGGGGTAAGTTCGTCCAGGCGGAGGTTAACGGTGGTTTCCATGCGTTTAGTGAGTGAGATGGCGCAATTTACGGGGCCAAACTGGCCCGTCGGGGTTAAAGCTACGCTTTGCTGGGTAGTTTTGCAAGCAAAACGGGCTAGGCGCGGGGCCAACTTGGCCCCGGCCCGCCCGTTGTTAGCCGCCGTTGTCCGCCATGCAAAACCGTTGGAAAAAACTCATCAAATCCCTGCATCTGAAAAAAAACCGGCTCGAGGAGGGGCTTTTTTTGGTGGAAGGGGCCAAAAGCGTGGCCGAACTGTTGGCGGGCGGGCCGGGGCACCTGCCTTTTAAACTGGCCGCCGTTTTTTTTACCGAAAAATTTGCCGAGGAATACCCCGACTTGGCCACCAGCACCCGCCTGGGCGAAACGGTGAGCCAGGCCGAACTGGAGCAAGTGGGCACTTTGCAAACCAACGAAGCCGCCCTGGTGGTGGTGGAAATGCCCGCCGAAACCGACCTACCGCTGGCCGCCGGGCAGTGGGCCTTGGCCCTGGCCGACCTCCGCGACCCCGGCAACCTGGGCACCTTGGTACGCCTGGCCGACTGGTACGGGCTGCCCGCCCTCTACTGCTCGCCTAGCACCGCCGACTGGTACAACCCCAAGGTGATCGCGGCCAGCATGGGCGGGTTTTTGCGGGTGCGGCCCGTTTACACCGAACTTGGCCCGCTGCTGGCCCAGGCCCCCGGCCCGGTGTACGCCGCCACTTTGCAAGGCCAGAGCGTGCATCAACTGCAGCGGCCCGCGCCGGGGGTGCTCCTCATTGGCAACGAAGCCCGTGGCCTGGCCCCCGACCTGGTGGCCCTGGCTAGCCAGCAGGTGGCCGTGCCCCGGTTTGGCGGGGCCGAGTCGCTCAACGCGGCCGTGGCCACCGCCATCATTTTGGATAACCTCTACCGTGCCTCGGGCTGCCCGCTTTAAGGTGAAGGGGTCGTCAGTGCTTCGCAAACCATTTTCCTGGGTCTGTGAGTAGCCAAAAGGTTCTCCTTCCGTAAGAAAATTGGGGCGCAGCCGAGCAACCTTAGTTCTTTGGGCGGTGTCTTTAGGCTAAATTCATCGTCATGAAAAAACTACTTACCATCCTGGCCGGGCTACTTTGGCTGGCCCCAGCTCAGGCCCAACCTGCCGACTCGGCGGGGGCTTCCAAAACCGTGGAAAAGGGCCTCCGCCCGTTTGATCGGCTCATTGTGAGCCAATTTGTGGACGTAGAGCTTCAACCCGGCGATACCGAAGCCGTGCGGGTTACTTACGAGGGCGTGCCCGCAGGCGAGGTGCGGGTGGAGCAGCGGGGGCGTACCTTGCACGTGTACCTCGAGCATGCCCGGCTTTGGACCCGCAACCGCCGCTCGTTGGGCGGGTCGGCCGAGCGGCGGTACCGGGGCGCGCGGGTCAAGGCTTATGTTACTTTTAAAACGCTGCGTCATTTGGAGCTGCGCGGCCGTCAACGGGTAAACCTGCCCCAGCCCCTGGAGGCGAAGCGGTTTAAACTCCGCTTGTTTGGGGAAACCGATGTGCGGATGGCCGGTTTGCAAACCGACTATTTGAAAGTGAAGCTCTTTGGCCGTAACGAGCTGGCCATTGCCGATGGCCGGGCCGATTTCCAGAAGTATAAACTGTACGGCGAGAACTACGTGCGGGCCAAAGGGTTGGCCGCCGGTCGGGTAAAAACCACCGCCTTCGGCGAAAACAACCTCGAGTTGAACGTGGCCCAGCGGCTGAGCGTGCTGGCCTTGGGCGAGTCGGAAGTGTATTACCGGGGCGGGCCTAAAGTACGCCGACGGTTGCTGTTGGGCCGCAACCACATTGCCGCTTTGCAAGATTAAAAAAGGTCGGCCCCAGGGCCGACCTTTTTTAATTATTTGATAACGAGGTGGCCAATTCAACCGAAGGCTGAGTAGCCGATAGCGCATTTTTTACTTGGTAAGCAAACTTAATGATTTTCTCCACCTGCCCCTGGCCATTGAACACTGGCTGATAAACGGCATGGAACGTTACCAATTGCCCGTTTTTAGCCTGGCGGGTAATGTGCCCTTCCACGATTTTGCCAGCGAGCAATTTTTGCCAAAAAACCTCATATTCCTGGCTAGGGATATACCGGGCCAGGTTTTGATGGGATTGTCCGATCAAACTAGCAGGCTGATAGCCTAAGGCTTCGGCAAAAATTTGGTTAACGGCCAATACCCGGCGGTCGGTAGCCAATTCCACATAGCCCACCAGCGCGTTAACGGCCTCAAAAACTTGTTTGCTCATGAACGAGATGCGCCGCATTTCTTCTTGGGTGGCGGTAAGCTCTTCCAGGTTTTGGCGCATTTCCTCCTCGCGGGCGCGAAGCTCCTCGGTTTGTTGTTGGGCTTGTTGCAGCAGGTGGCGCATTTTTTCGCCCAAGTTGGTGCTTTGCACGGCGGTGGCCAGGCTCTGGGCGGCCCGTTCCAAAAACTCGATTTGGTGGGGGGCTAATGGAGTGAAGCTCGCTATTTCCAGTACGCCAAGGCTTTGCTGGTCGGTGCGCAGGGGCACCAGCACCAGCTGCTGGGGCGCGGCTTGCCCTAAGCTGGAGGCAATGGCGGAGTAACCCGGCGGCAGTTGGTTGATCACCGTGGTTTCGTTTTCCAGGTAGGTTTGCCCCACCAGGCCCTCGCCCAGTTCGATTTTCTTCTCCAGGTACTTTTTGCGGTCGTAGGCATAGCTGGCCGCCAGGTACAGGTGCGACGACTCGCCCGCAGCGCGAATTAAAAACAGCCCGGCCTGGTCAGCCTTGACCCGTTTTACCAAAAAAGCCAAAGCCCGGTCGGCTAGTTGGTTGGCCTCGGTGTGCTGCTGCTGCAAATGCCCCAGGGCAATAAGCCCCTCACTCAGCCAGGCTTGTTGGGTCTCGGCTTGCTCTTTTTCTTTCAGCTTTGCAATGGTGAGGTTCATTTGCTCCGCTTGTTCGTGCATGGCCTGTTCGCGCCCCTGCATGGCCGTTACCAGCTCCCCGTTTTGCCGTTCCGAACGGGCCTGGGCTTGCTTCATAACGGCCAAAGCTCCGATCATGGTTAAGGCACTTGAAAATAGGGTAGCATTATAAGCCAGTTCCGTGCGGACCAGGGCGGTGTCGAACTCGAACTCGATAAGGCCGCTGGCCGGTTTTACCAACACCACACAGGCTAAGTTGATGCTGATGCCCGCAATGAGAGCCGGTTTTTGATCCAAATCAAGCAGCACCCAGGGTAGTAGCAACAGGCTCAAACTGTATAGGTTGAGTGACTCGATTGGCGGCTCATTCACTCTGATGAAGGCGATGTGAACAAAGAATACAAACAAAGACTCGGCTACGGCGGCGAACAAGGCAGCGGCCGTGTAGGCTCGGGAATAATTGAGTACGAACCCCAAGGCATAAACAGCAAACAAGGGGAAGGGAAGCCAAAACTTATCCGGGATGATAATCATCACCAAGATGGTGCTGAGTAGGTTGATGCCCATGAGCAGGAACAATACCTGGTTTACCAACCGGATGCGTTGTTGGCGGCGGGGCGGTAAATCGGGGCTTACCCCTAAATTACTAAGAAAGGTAATCATAGAACAGGGGATTGTTTGGTAAGAGTCGTTAGTGCTCGGTAGTAGTTAGCCAAATTTTATAATGTATTAATTTTGATAAGATTGGCCACACGTCATTGCTGAATGGTTCATCCTATCAAAGTATCCTTTTAAAAAAATGTCGGCATAATGGCCTCCAACAGCAGGATTTAAGGCAATGATCAACCCAAGCCCTTGCGGCTCTGGCTAGGGAGCTACCTGGGCTTGGGTCAATCGCTGCAATTAAACAAAAAAAGTAGCGAGCAGGTGCTGAAGTTTTTGACCTACTTTTTCGTCTTGGTTATTCAGTAAGGTCTTCACGTCTACTTGACTACCTTGGTTGGTGAGCATCTCCAGTTGATAGGAGGCCAGGTGCTTGCGGCCCATGTGCCACTGCGGGAAACTCTTGGCTTTGATGGGGCCCATCGAAATGAGGCCCACTTGCTGGTGGCGCGGGTCAAGTTTGATCTTATCGTATAGGGCGGTCAAGGTTTGGTAGTTGCCCTCCACGTACTGGAAAAACTTATCCTCGGTGTAAAGCAGTACGCCGGTTACGTCAAGCGTAGGATTGTTCTGCATGGCCGTAGCCAGGATTTTGTCGATCTCTTGGTCGGTGCAAGCCTTGGTGCGCTTGCTCACGTAAGCTAAATGGGCTAACATAAGTAGGGTTATTTATTTTGGATAAATGGATTTTGCCCGGCCGGTTTGGCCAGGTAGATACAAGAAATCAAATAGTAGGTATTGAGTGGGGGCTGCAACTTGACTATTAAAAATTTTACAATTTATATGCCAATCAACCCCTCAATCAGAACTATACTAGTGTTTATTGCTATTGTGCAATTCCTGTTCCCAGCAATAAAACTGGCGATAGTTATTTGCTTGATTGACAAGAATTGAAGCGGATTTAAGTTGACCGCCCGCAGTACTACACCATTATTTATTTTGCCTTGCTCATCGTTTGCTAATCTGTTCTTCTTCGCTCCCATCAAAGGGCAACCAGGTTCCCTGCCTAACTCAATCTTGGCCAATGAAGGTGGGATTTGCTGGGTGGCTTTTGCCAAAAAACGCTTACTTTTGGGCATCTAATTTCTATTTTGAAAGTGTTTTCTCCGCTCATTCGGCAAGCTGCCCGCCACCAACGCCTTTGCGGGGCGAACGAACTCATTTTTTGACAGCGGGCCGGTGCGTCCCTGGTCTTTCCTAAAACCAATTCGTTTTTAACTTTGCCGCCACTGGCCGCCGGGCGAGTGCATAACCGCCCTAAGGCGGAGGGTTTGCCCGGCGTTCAATCCTTAATCCCATTTTCATGAGCCATCCCACCCCGGCCCCCGAGCTTAAGTCGCTCAATTTTATTGAAGAAATCATTGAGGAGCACAACCGTACCGGCCGCTTTGGCGGGCGCGTCCACACCCGTTTCCCGCCCGAACCGAACGGTTACCTCCACATCGGCCACGCCAAATCGATCTGCCTCAACTTTGGGCTGGCCAAAAAATACGCGGGCAAAACCAACCTCCGCTTCGACGACACCAACCCCGCCACCGAAGAAACCGAGTACGTGGAGTCGATCAAAAACGACGTGCGCTGGCTCGGCTTCGAGTGGGACGGCGAGTACTACGCCTCCGACTATTTCCCCCAGATCTACGAGTGGGCCGAGCAACTGATCCTGGCCGGGCTGGCCTACGTGGACGACCAGACCGCCGAGGAAATGAGCGCCACCCGGGGCACGCCCACCCGCCCCGGCACGCCCAGCCCTTACCGCGACCGCACGCCCGAGGAAAACCTCGCCCTGTTCCGCCGCATGAAGGCCGGGGAATTTGCCGAAGGCAGCCGGGTGCTGCGGGCCAAGATCGACCTGGCCTCGCCCAACATGCACCTGCGCGACCCCGTGCTG
>JALONO010000256.1 GCA_025454895.1 Bernardetiaceae bacterium | reverse complement strand
AGCGGGTCGTTGTTACCCAGGGTGGTAAACCCGCGCACCCGCACCGAGCTTTGTACGCCCGGCTGGCCCGAGGTGGTTACGGTTAACCCGGCCACGCGGCCCTGCAACTGTTGCTGCACGTTACCCTGGGGAATGGCCACCAGGTCTCGGGAACGCACCGTGGCCACCGAGCCTACGATGTCCTTTTTCTGTTCGGTTAGGTAGCCCGTTACCACTACCTCGTCGGTGAGGCGTTCGTCCACCGCCATGGTGATGTCAATGGTGGAGCGGCTGCCGATCTCGATTTCTTGGCTTTTGAAGCCCACATATGAGAACACCAGCACCAGGGCATTATTGGGGGCATTGATGCTGAACTTACCATTAACGTCAGTTGTAGTACCGGTAGTTGTGCCTTTTACCAGCACGCTCACGCCCGGTAGGCCGGAGTTGGTTTCGCCATCGAGCACCGTGCCCGTGATGCGCTTTTGCGCCACGGCTACAGAGCTAGCCAGCAGCAGGCACATGAGGAACGGCACAAACGCGCCCTTCCAGAGAGAGTTATTTTGTTTCATTTTCGCTTGAATTGTTAAAAAGATGGATAAGAATTTGAAAAATAATCACTTAAAGAACGATTCGGCCGGAGCCACTGCTTAAAATTAGTTACGAAAACGATATCGCCAAAAATTATGGCGAACGTTAACGGAAAAGAAGGCCAATTTTAAATTTATCGCCTCACATATACAAGGCATTGGGGGCCTTGCGCCCGACTCACGGGCATTTTTTTTAATTTTGTGCCGGGAAGGCCCGGTTAGCCAAGCGGGCGTTACTTGTTTAACCATGTCCATGTTCAAAACCTCCGAGGTTACCTCTTACGAAATCGCCAGCGACAACGTATTGAACAACCGCCTGTTTTTCGCCTACAAGCAAGCGGCCAAACATATCAAAGGCAATTTGTTGGAAGTGGGCTGCGGCACGGGCAAGGGCCTCACGGTGTTTGCCGAAAAGTGTGAGCATTACACCGCCATTGATAAAAACACCAAACTGCTAAAACATTTGAGCGGGCTTTACCCCAAGTTCACGTTTGTGGACTGCTTTATCCCCCCGCTGGCGGGCCTGGAAGATAATGAGTACGACGTGCTGGTTACCCTGCAAGTGATCGAGCACATCGAGGATGACCATTATTTTCTGCGCGAGTTGAACCGGGTGCTCAAGCCGGGCGGCAAGGCGATCATCAGCACGCCCAACCGGCCCCTTACGCTCTCGCGCAACCCTTGGCACGTGCGCGAGTACACCGCGCCCGAGTTGCAAACCCTGCTGGCCAAGTATTTTGCCAAGGTGCAACTGCTGGGCGTGCGCGGCAGCCAACGGGTAATGGACTACCACGAGGAAAACCGCCGCTCCGTGGCCCGGATCATGCGCTGGGATTTCCTTGACTTGCAGCACCGGCTGCCCCGGCAAGTGCTACAAGTCCCTTACGACCTGCTCAACCGCCTCAACCGCAACTCGTTAATGAAACAAAATAACGACCTGGTGGGCAACATCGGCCTGGAAGACTTTTCGCTCAGCCCCGAGCCGGAAGGCTGCCTCGACCTGTTTGCCATTGTGGAAAAGACGGCTCAAACTAAAATGACTTAATGATTGCATGATTGTTATCTTTGATCATCAGTCATTTATAAGACAGGGAATGCGCAATCCTATTTGATTTTGGTATTTAACCGCGCGAGTTCTTTCGTTCTTGTACTTTTTTTGACAATTAAGATGAGCACCACCACCCCGGCCAATAAATCGGTAAACGACTCACGAAGCATCGTTACCGAACTGATGATGCCCCACCACGCCAATTTTGAGGGCAAGGTCAATGCGGGCATTTTGCTCACCCTCATGGACCAAGTGGCGTTTACCTGTGCCAGCCGCCATGCGGGCAGTTTTTGTGTAACCGCCGCCATTGACGACGTGGAGTTTTTCAACCCCATCCACGTGGGCGACCTGGTTACGCTCTGGGCCTCGGTCAACTATGTGGGTACCACTTCCATGATTGTGGGGGTAAAAGTAGAGGCTGAGAACATCCGCACGGGCGTAAAAATGCACACTAACACCTCCTATTTTACCCTAGTAGCCAAGGATGAGCGGGGCCGGCCCAGCCCGGTGCCGGGCCTGTTATTGGAAAATTTAGACGATGCCCGCCGCTTTTTGGAGGCCCTTTACCGCCGCGAGGCCAAAATGAAAGCCAAAGTAAACCTGGCGGCCAATATCAAAGCCCTTGACGTGGTGGCTAACCTGAACCGCCTGCGCCGCGAGCGCTGTGAAATCGCCTTCGCGTTGGAGATGTAAAGCCCCTGAACTTTCAACTTAACCCCGCCGTTTAACTACCAGCAACCACCCCCGCCCATGGCCGATTTGCCCAAACCGATTTTGCCGCCCGACCGGGAAATCTTCAAGTACGAAAACCCCGCTCCGGCTTATCACCTTTTTGTGCCGGGCGTCCTTACGGCCATGGCCTTTTTGGGGCTGGCCTTGGTTTTTGCGGCCAACTATTCTCGTTTTGGGTTCATCGGGTTTTTGCTGGCAGCGGTTTTAACCGGCCTGCCTGTGGCCCTGCAATATTTTAAAACCCAGGTGCGCAGCCTCCACCTCAGCCCGGACGAGCTGGTCATTAGCCGGGGCCACCGGGGCCAAGAGCGGGCCACCATAGCCCTGAGCAACATCAACCGCATTGAGGTAACGGAAAGCCAGCCCCCGGCCGGTCAACCGCGTGAGCGGGTAACTACCCTGCTGGCCAGCCAGCGGCCCCAGTATGGCCGCTCGGCAGTGTGTGTGCTGCACACGGTGGGGGGGCAAAAAATCGAACTGCCTGCCAAGTATTTTACCGGGGATCGTTTTGCGGAGTTTGTCCATCTCATGCAAACTACCGTGCGCGAGCGTCAGGCCGCGCTGGCCCAAAATCCCTACCAACAAGTCGTTACCCATTCGCCTGCCGAACTGCGGATACTCGAGGCGGCCAAAACCAATTACCAGTACCTCCAAGAAGACCGTTTGCTCAAAGCGGAACTAGAGAGCAACCTGGCGGAAGCCTACAAAACCCTCTATCACCACTACGCCGCCACGCAGTCGGCGCCGGAACACAATGCCGAGCCGATTTTTTCGTTCGAGGAAGAGGGGGTAAAGCGTTTCGTTTTAAAGAACGATTTTTTGTCCGACCTAGACCCGGAAACCAAAGAGATCGGCCTCAACCTGATCCAGGCCGGGGAAACCAACTTGGCAGTCGTTAACACCCGGATCAATTACTACGAAAAGATCGACCGTGAACTGGATAAACTGCGGACCAAAGAGCACCAACGCCGAAAACTCCAAGATGTAGCCGAGAAACTTAAAGGCTTGCAAGAAAAGAATACCAACAAGAGCATTGAGCAGAACGTGAGCCAAGAACTTAACCAACAAGCTACCTGGCTCGCCGAGTTGGAAGCCCTCACCCAGCAGGTGGCGGGCCTAAACGACCTGGAACAATCGTTGGTTCTGCGCGAACATATTTCCCTTTTTGATACCCAGGTTTTACCTGGCGCGTCGCCGACTGACTAACCACAACCTTTATTTTACCAGCCGCAGTTTCCGATGCCCGGACGGTTCCCCATCTTAGTCCTGTTCTTTTTCTTAACAATCATTGGCCGCAGCCTTGGCCAACCGGTAGTGAGGGCGCAAGTGAACGAGCAAAAAGTTTCGCCCCAGGTAAAAGCCTTGCAGGCCGCCCTAGGTAACACCACCAGCGATACGGCGCGGGTGAACCGCCTCAATCAACTGGCTCAACTGCTGGTGGACGACCACCTGCAAGCCGCCACTACCCGCCACTACCTGGATCAAGCCATTGCGTTGGCCCAGCAAGCTAACTACCGGGCTGGCTTGGGCCAAGCCCAGGAGTTGATGGGCAACTTGCTGCTCAGCCAAGGAGCCGACTCTTTGGCATTTGCCCAATATGAGGCCGCTTTGGCTAATTTTACCCAACTGAAAGACTCGGCGGCGGCGAGCAAAGTCCTCTACTCTTATGGCTTTGCCCATTACATCCGCTCCAACTATCCCGTAGCCTTGGAACGGCTCTTTCAAGTACTCCGGCTAGCCCCGGCCAATAGTAAGCCCGCAGCCTTGGCCACTCGGAGCATCGGGGCGATTTTTGAAAGGCAACAAAACCCCGCGCAAGCCCTTCAGTACTATGCGCAAAGTTTGGAAATTAGCCGGAGATTGGCTGATAAAACTCTGGTTATCAATGCACTGACTAGTATGAGTGCCATATACGAAACCCAGGGCGAACTGGCCAAAGCCCAGCAATTTAGCGATGAAGCCTTGCAAGCGGCCCGGGAGTCGGGCGCGAAGAGTGCGCTTAGTTTGGCTTTGCGCAACGCTGCCCGGCTTAACCTCACCCAAGGTAAGGCCACCTTGGCCGAAACCCAGCTTAACGAGGCCCTGGCCATCAACCAGCAGCACCAGTATCGTTTTTTGGAGATGCTCGACCAAAGTTTGTTGGCCAAGCTCTACCTCAAAACCGGTCGCCCGGCCCAAGCCATCGCGGCCGCCGAGGCGAGCAACCGCACGGGCCGGTTGGCCAAAACCAAAAAGGTGATTTTAGAAAACTACCAGACCCTGGCCCAGGCACAGGAGGCTTTGAACAACTTTGCCGCCGCCTACCAGTACAGCACCTTGACCCTGGCTTTGAAGGATTCGATCTTCAAAACCGACAAAAACAGTGGCATTGCCGAACTGCGGTACCAATACGAGGCCGAAAAGCAACGGTTACTGGCCGCCGAACAAGCCAAAACCATCCAACGGAAGGAGCGGTACCAGGTAGTTTTGGTCATGGGTTTACTAGGGCTGGTGGTGGTGGCGGGGTTGTTGCAGTACCGCTCGGCCAAACTGCACCGGGCTAACCGCGAGCTCACGCTCAAAAACGAGAAAATCAGCCACCAAAACCAATTGATTACCCTAAAAAGCGAGGAAATTGCCCAACAGAGCCTCGAACTGGAGGCCCAGCGTGACATTATGCGCCTCATGAACAACGAATTGGACATTCACCAACGTGAGGCGCAATTCAAGGCTGAGCAATTAGCCGAGGCCAACCTGCAACTGGAACGCCGGAACTTAGAAGTGGCCGCCCAGGCTGAACTGCTCACCGAGTTGAACGACAACCTAGAAGCTAAAATCCGGGAGCGTACCGCCGAACTGGAAATTTTGGTGGACAGTCTTACCCAGACGAACACCGACCTGGAGCAGTTCTCGTACATCGTGTCGCATAACTTGCGGGCACCCGTGGCCAGCATTTTGGGCTTGGCCAACGTTTTTGACAAAGCCGAACTGGCTAATCCCATTAACCTGCACGCCATTGAGCACCTGGAAAAGTCGGCCTTGGGGTTGGATACCGTGATCCGCGACCTGAACCAGATCCTCTCGATCCGGAACAATTTGAACCGCATCAAAGACAACGTGGACCTGCCCCAGCTCGCTAGCGCTACGTTTACACCGTGCGCGGTTATTTGTACAGCATTTTACTCAATTTAGTCTCCAACGCGATCAAATACCGGCACCCGCAACGCCCGCTGCGCATCGTCATTGCCACCCAGCAAGTGAATGGGTTTGTGCGCCTTAGCGTGCGCGACAATGGGCTAGGTATGAACCTCAACGGCAAGGCCGATCAAATTTTTGCCCTCTACAAGCGGCTTCATAACCATGTGGATGGTAAAGGGCTGGGGCTTTATTTGGTAAAAACCCAGGCCGAAGTGCTGGGTGGCCGGGTGGAAGTAGAAAGCCAAGAGGGCACAGGCAGTACGTTTACCATTTACCTAAAAAACGACCCCAAGCCGGAGTTGGCCCCGGCCTAGCTTCCCCCCAAAATCCTTAGCGGCTTGGCGAGGAATATTTTTGGACGACCTACCCTTGCGGGGAATAGGTGAAGCCTCCATCAACGAGCTAGTGCCTCAAGCC
>JALONO010000255.1 GCA_025454895.1 Bernardetiaceae bacterium | reverse complement strand
GGCCAACCCGCCGCCTCGGAAATCAATCCGGTGCTGGGTTAAAAACCGTTGCTCAGTTTTGCTTTTTTGCGCCCCCAGCCCATCCGCTGGGGGATTTTTGTATCGGGCAAGGTCGCTTTCAAACTTTTTGCTCCATCCCTCAGCGAGCCTCTCCCGGTAGTGCTTGCCATCAGAACCCTCTGGCTTTGTTGGCTCCTGGCGGTGTCCTGGGGTTACGCCCCCTGCCTACCCTAAAAAAGCTGCGCCCGGCGGGGGATAAATTTATCCGGGTTTTTAAAAGTAACTTTTTAATTACGAGCCATGAACAGCACCTTTGCCACGGCGATCCACTTGTTGGTATTTTTAACCTTTGCCCAAAGGCGCAATGAGCTGGCTACCTCAAAGGCCATCGCCACCAAAATCCACAATAACCCGGCCGTGGTGCGTAAACTAGCTACTTATCTGCTCAAAGCCGGGATCATCAGCACTACCAAAGGGGCCCAAGGTGGCTACGCTTTGGCCTTGCCAGCGGAGGCAATCAACCTGAAAATGATTTTTGATGCCATTGAACCCCTCAACTGTGATTTATTTGGGCTGAGCAAGGTGAGCGAAAAAACCGAAGGCTGTGGCTCGGCGATTTTGCGCGAGGTGAACCAGCAGCTCGGCTGCCGTCTGGCCGGGGTGCGGGCCAGTTTCAAGGCGGCTTTGGCCCAAGTGAGCCTCCAGCAAGTATTTGAGGGGGCATTGCTCAGCTTGGCGGAGAAGTCTTGATTTTTTTAATCTTAAATGTAACAAAAAGTATTACCAATACATCTTTATCTTTGGAATTTTTTCTTCCTCCCATTTTTCTTCTTACACAAAACCTCCGAATGTTATGAAACGGAACAAAATCATCTATTGGATTGCCACGGGTTTGGTCTGCGTACCCTTATTGGCAGGCGTCGTTTTTGATTTGCTGAAATCGCCCGAGGTGATGGCAGGCATGACGCATTTGGGTTACCCGGAATACCTGGCCACAATTTTAGGGGTAGCCAAGTTGCTGGCCGTGGTGGCCCTGCTTTACCCTGGCTTTCCCCGGCTCAAGGAGTGGGCGTACGCGGGCGTGGCTATCGATTTCATTGGCGCGGGCCTCTCGCACCTCGCCACGGGCGATCCTATCAACAATGTAGTTACCCCTTTTGTACTGTTTGGGGTACTGATGGTTTCTTACTGGTTTTACCATGCCAGCAAGGCACCCCAGGTAGCCTAACACTATTCATGTCTGTGCTACTGAATGGTAGGTAGCAAAAAAGCCCAGGAGAATGTATGCTCCTGGGCTTTGCCATTTTGTTATTTCAAGGTTGATGCTAAAAATTGATTATCAGCAAATTACCTTAAAAATCTCACATTTTATTAGGCCGGGGGATGGCAATGGTTTTGCCCTCTTGCAGCCGCTCCGGTTTGCTGATGTTGTTCACGTCCATAATGGCCTTGGCCCCCACCCCGTAGCGGCGGGCGATTTTGTCCATCACTTCGCCGGGGGCCACTTTGTGCAGGGCACGCACCCGCACCTTGAGCTTGCGGCCCTGGTTGATGTTGTCAGTAGCGAGGCCATTCAACAGCTTGATCGAGTCGAGGGGAAAGTGGAATTTCTCCGCAATGAGGCTGAGCACTTCGCCCGAGCGCACAGTGTAGCTAAATTCCGCATCGTCGGTAAACCGGGTAACGGTTACCTCGGTGGGCACGGGGCCGGGCCGGTTCAGCGGGGTTGGGGCGGTACTGTCGGTGGCCAGCGAGTCGGCGGCGGCCCGGCGGCGCGCCCACGGCGGGGTGGACCGCGACATGATATCGACCGCAAAGTAGATGACCGAGGCTAAAAACAACCCGCCCACCAGCAGCAGTAGGCGTTTTTTGGGATCGGTTTGGGGGCGTTGCGATTGGCTCATGACAATTGTTGAAGGATGGGTGAAAAACGGCAAGCGGGCAATCCTAAAACCCGGCAGAGGACGGTCAAATTGCCCGTTCCCCAGGTTGGCGGGCGCACGGCCACTAGGTTACTTTCGCTTTACGCACAATTTTAGAGAAAAACGCGGGAAAAAACCGTTTCAGGTACACCCCAGCCACCTCCTTCAGCCCGCCGAGCCATACTTCTTCCTTGCCCCGGCTCATCGCGCGTAATATCCGCTGGGCGCAATCGGCGGGATCCAGGCCGTGGGCCTGGCCATCGTCCATCGTACCCTGGGGCGAGCCATCGGCGGTTACGGCGTTGAGCGAAATATTGGTGCGCACGTAACCGGGGCACACCAGCAGCACCTTAATGCCGTGGGGCCAAAGCTCGGCCCGAAGCGAGTCGAAAAACCCGTGCAGGGCGTGCTTGGAGGCGGCATAGGCGGTGCGCCGGGCCGTGCCAAACTTGCCCACCACGCTGCTAACCACCACTAATTGGCCCCGCCGTTGCGCCAGCATGGCGGGCAGCACCGCCTTGGTAAGCCCCACCGCCCCAAAAAAGTTGGTTTCCATCACCCGCCGGTCCACGGCCAGGTCGGTTTGGTGGGCAAACGACCGCTGGCTGATGCCCCCATTGTTCACCAGCACATCCACCTGGCCAAAACGGGCCAGCACTTGGGCCGCTGCCGGGGCAAATTGTTCGGGCTGGGTAAGGTCCAGGGGCAGCACCAGCACTCGCTCGCTGGGCAGTTGGGTCGCGCTGCGCACCCGCGCCAGTTCGTCGGCCCGGCGGGCCGAAAGCACCAGCTTGGCCCCGGCTTGGGCAAAGGCATAGGCCAGGTGCTCGCCAATGCCCGACGAGGCCCCGGTGATCCACACCACTTGATCGGTAAACAAGGGAATAGCCATCAATTATTGGAGGGAAGAAAAACCGGCTTGACCAACCCGGCCAAACGACTGGTTAAAGAACGCACAAAACAACTGGTTTATGCTAAAATGA
This sequence comes from Bernardetiaceae bacterium, assembly GCA_025454895.1. Lineage (GTDB taxonomy): Bacteria > Bacteroidota > Bacteroidia > Cytophagales > Thermoflexibacteraceae > JALONO01. Next base: position 3,032 of record JALONO010000255.1, on the reverse strand, counting down.
TTTAATGATTGCATGATTAAATGATTGTTCCACCTGGTTATCAATCATTTGCAGTATCTGGAATACGCAATCACTACTTGATTTTGGTATTATGCACTCGGTTGGTAAAAAACAACCTCCGTAAAGGGTCGCGCAATCGAGCCCTGTTTTTAAAGGCAAACGGCTGAAACTTCGGGGGCGGGGCCTAAAGCCATCAAGGGTTGTTCTAGTGAGACCATGGCCGCTTTCCTAGCCAGGAATGATCGCCAATTGATGATGAACAGCTCAATCCAGGCTGAAAAACCGATGAAGGCTGGCAAAGATTAATAGCGGGCGCGCTTGGGTTTGGCTACTAATTGGCGCAGGCGGTTGCCCGTAAGCCCCCCAAAGCCCGCCGTTAGCCCGGCCACCATGGCGGTAACCCCGGCCAGGGCCGTAGGGTTGGGCAAGCGGAACAGTTCGGCTACTTTGGCACTGAGCACCGAGGCCGTTTGCTGGTCGATGTACAGGGCATAGGCAAGCCAAAGCAGCCCGGCCCCGAAAAAGCCGCTAAAAAACGCGCCCCAACCGCCGCCCCGGAACACCAGGCCCACCAACCCGGCGGCCCCAGCAATGCTCCACCAGGGCAGGTATTGTTGGGCGGCCAGGCAGAGCAGGGCAACAAGGCAGGTTTTGAAAATGAAGTTCATAGGTGGGCGGCTTAATGATGGAGCTACCCGGCAGGTTCCGGGGTTAGCGGCAAAAATAAAAAGCCCGTGGACATTACCACGGGCTTTTACCAATAGCTACAAAACTTATTTGATGGCGTTGACCACAGCCGTGAAAGCGGCGGGGTGGTTCATGGCCAGGTCGGCGAGTACCTTGCGGTTGAGGCCGATGTTAGCTTTAATTACTTTGCCCATGAAGGCGGAATACGACATCCCATGCAGGCGGGCGGCGGCGTTGATTCGCTGGATCCACAAAGCCCGGAATTCGCGTTTTTTTACCTTGCGGTCGCGGTAGGCGTACAGCCAGCCTTTTTCAACGGCGTTTTTGGCAACGGTCCATACGTTTTTGCGACGACCCCAGTAGCCTTTGGCGTACTTGAGGATTTTCTTGCGCCTCGCGCGGGAGGCGACATGGTTGACTGATCTTGGCATTTTACATCCAGTTTTTTGGCAAATGGCGACCAATAAAGGTTCTTAAAGCCGAGGTGCCAGGTGAAACAATTAAACCAAAGATTTTTACAGGTTGAGCATTTGTTTAACGCGGCCCTCATCGGCCTTGCTCACCAGCGTCATGTGGCGCAGGTTGCGTTTTTGGGTAGTTTCCTTCTTGGTCAAGATGTGGTTTTTAAACGCGCGTTTGCGTTTGATCTTGCCCGAGCCGGTAACCTGAAAACGCTTCTTGGCGCTTGATTTAGTTTTGAGCTTTGGCATTTTACAAGTGAATAAATCGGTTTACAAAATATAATTCGCGCTTTAAAGCAAGCGGAAATCCTTGGTTAACAAGCCCTTGCCAATTAGTCGGCCTTGGGCGGGGGTTGGCTTGGTTTGGCCGCCGTCAAAGGCTTGGCTGCCTTAGGGGCTAACATTACGCTCATGCGCTTACCTTCCAGCTTGGGCAGTTGTTCCACCTTGCCTACCTCTTCCAAAGCTTGGGCAAAACGGAGCAGCAAAATCTCGCCCCGCTCTTTGAACACAATGGTGCGGCCTACAAAATGCACGTAAGCCTTCACCTTGTTACCTTCTTTCAAAAACGACAAGCCATGCTTAACCTTGAACTCAAAATCGTGATCGTCGGTGTTGGGGCCAAAACGAATCTCTTTGACCACAATTTTATGGGCTTTGTCCTTTAACTCTTTCTGCTTCTTCTTTTGCTCGTACTTAAACTTAGAGTAGTCAGTAACCTTACATACCGGCGGGGTGGCGTTAGGAGAAATTTCCACCAGATCAAGATCTTGCTCTTTGGCAATATCCAGGGCACGGCGAATGGGGTAAATACCCTGTTCCACGTTTTCGCCCACCAAACGGACTTCCGTAACTCGTATTTTTTCGTTGATGCGATAAGGCTCTTCAACCCGGCCTCGTCTGATTTCTGCCATGCAGTAAGCGGTTAATTTTTAAAGGTTTAAGTGTTTACAAAAGATTTAAGCCCGCAAATATAGTGCATGTTTTGTTATTCCCATTTGCGTTTCAAAATTTCGGCCAGGATGATGGCGTTCCGCATGGTAGCTGGGCCGTCGAAAAGCTGGCGCAACGGGCTGGGGCTGGCCGTGGCAGGCGCGTATTCGGTAAAGCGGCCGGGGCGCAAGTAATGGCCCAAATTGGGCAAATTGTTTACCGGCGGTGGCCCAAGTGGCACCACGGGCGGGCTCAAATGCCAAGTGATTTCGGCGGAGGGCGGTTCGGCGGCCTGGGCTTGCAGGCTGGGCGGCTCGAGCTCGTTAGGCTTGAGGTCAGTGCTGAGGGGCTGCCGTTTTTGCCGCAGGGGCAAAAACTCGTCGGCCTCTTCCTCGCGTTTGGGGTTGGCTTGGTCGGTAAGGATGCCGTCTAGCTCGTCTAGCAACTGATCGTAGGTTTTTTTGGATTTGTTGCCGCGACTGTCCTCGCCCAGGGCGCGCTCCAGTGGTTGAGTAGGTGGGCGGTTACTTGGCCGCCCTTTTGGCCGAGTAAAGTACCAATAATAAACGGCGAAGCCGAGAGCCGCCGCCCCGATTTTGAGCAATTCTTCCAGCATAATAAATTACCCTAATTTGCTCAAAATTAGGGCACAAGTCCAGAAAGCCAAAACTGTGGAAAGGGCTAACAGACTTGCGGCAGATGCTTAAAGGCCGCCTACAAAAAAATCATGGTTTGGATCACCAGTTCGCCCACATACTGCCGGCCGCTGTCCACGTTGGGGTTGCGGTTCAAGCGCAGCCGTTGGCCCTCGCTGGGGGCCAGGTTGTAGGCGGCGGGGTTGTAGCCGGGCGTGTCGTGGTGCGGGTCGGGGTTGCTGTACAGCGGGCGGGTCTGGTACCGCAGCGACACCTTGGCGTGGTGGCCTTCCAGCAAGTAGTTAAGCCCCAGCCC
>JALONO010000041.1 GCA_025454895.1 Bernardetiaceae bacterium | reverse complement strand
GGCCGCGAGGCAACTATGAAAACAGCCCGGCCTAGCGCAAAAACAAAGACCTAATTAAAATCATCTCTCTCGTTATCAGCCGCTTACCACCTACCAATGACCCGGAAATTGAGGAACCGCTGTGATAACCCGTTGGGCACGGCGTAAACCGTGTCGGAGAAATCGCGGATCCAAAGGTAGGAGATGGTGTTGTCCACGCCCAGGAGGTTGAGCACGTCTAGCCCCAGCCACAGCGAGCGCAGGGCCAGCGGTCGGCGGGTTTGGTGGGCGGCGGCGGGTTCGTCGGGCGCAAAGTTGATGATTTTAGAAAAGCCGATATCGACCCGGCGGTAAGCGGGGCCTCGGAACGCCGAGCGCAAGTTGGCCGCGCCCGGCGGGCCAAACGGAAGCCCACTGCCGTATTGCAGCCGCAGGTTAACGCGCCAAGTGGGGTTTTTGGGCACAAAATCTTCAAAAAAAGCCGAAAAGGTAACTCGCTGGTCGGTGGGGCGGCGGATGAACCCGCGCTCGTCGCCCAGCACCCGCTCGCGGGCGGAGAGCAGGCTGAGGCTAAACCACGACTCCGTGCCGGGGATGAACTCGCCGCTGACCCTAAAATCGGCCCCGGTGAGGTAGCCAGTGGCGTTGTTGTTGGCGTAATAGCGCAGGCGGAGGTTGTCCATGTCGTAAGGGATCACGTTCCAAAGGTGTTTGTAATACACCTCGCCGATAAACTTGAACGGGCGGCCCCACTGGCTAAAGTTCCAGTCCAGCCCGCCAATGAGGTGCAGGGCTTCCTGGGCTTTCAGGTTCCGGTTCAGTTGGCCATCGAAGCCGCGCAGTTCGCGGTAGAACGGGGGCTGCTGGTACCAGCCCGCCGCCAGGTTGAACGAGATGTCGCGCGCCCAGGCGGTGGGGCGCACGGCGTACTGCACCCGGGGGGCCAGCAACGTTTGGCCGTTCAGGCTCCAATAATTGGCCCGCAGGCCGTAGGTGAGGGTCTGGCTTTTGCCCCAGTACAGCGTGTGTTGCAAGTAACCCATCAGCCGATGCGAGCGCAGGTCCAGTTGGGTGGCCAGTTGGGTGGTAATTTGCACAAAATCGGCCGAGTCGATAAAGCTGTACTCATCCAGTTGGTCGTTGATGCCCTCTTGTACGTAGCGCAGCCCCCAGGCCCAGCGGCTTTGTTCCGAAGCCTGGTACTCGTGCCGCGTTTCGCCCGAAAAGATGTTGGCTTGCAGCGAGTTACGCGAGTAATTGAACAGCGAGCCAATGCCCCGGGTAACCAGGCAACGGTTAAAATCGGGCGAGGCCAGGTTGGTGTTCACGTCGCACAGGCGGTAGGCCCCTTCTACGTTCTGGTACTCGCGCTCGCGCGTGCCCACGCCCGAAAAAATCCAATTACTCTGGTATTTTTCCGAGAAATGGTGGGTGAGGTTGAGGGCGGTTTGCCAAGTGTCGTAGCTCAGTTGCTCGCGGCCCTCAAAGGCCACGAACAGCCGCAGGGCCTGCTGAAAAGTGCCAAAATCGGTTTGGCGGCCCTCCGGCACCACTTCGTAGCGGTTTTGAGCCAAACTAGTGAATAAGCTGAGGTTGGTTTTGGGGCGGCCCAGGCCCACCTGCCGCTTGCCCAGTTGGATATTGACCAGCCCCTGCCAATCGAGAAACCGGGGGAAATACTGGCCCCGCGTCTCGAGCGTGTTGAACAGGTAGCGGCCGTTTTTATAGCGTGCCCCCAGCAAGTAGCTGACCCGGCCGTTTTTGCTGGCCCCCTCCAGGTGGCCGGTGCCGCCCAGCAGCCCGGCGTTGAGCGAAGCCGCAAACTGGCGCGGCGTTTTGTAGGTAATGTTGAGCACCGAGGCCAGCTTGTCGCCGTACTTGGGCTGCCACCCCCCGGCCGAGAACTCGATGCCTTGCACCAGGTCGGGGTTCACGAAACTCAGCCCCTCCTGCTGCCCGGCCCGCACCAAAAATGGGCGGTAAATTTCCATGCCGTTCACGTACACCAAATTTTCCTCGAAGCTGCCCCCGCGCACGGCGTAGGCGGTAGATAACTCATTGTTGTTGACAATCCCCAGGCCTACCAGGCTCAGCATCTGGTTAAAATCGCCAAACCCGGTGGGGATGTTGCGCAACGTGAGCGGATTAAGCTCCAGCGTGCTCACTTCGCCCCGCCGTTCGCGGCGTTCCCGCACTTCTACCTTGCCCAGCAGCCTCACCTCGGTGCGCAGTACCAGGGCCAGTTCGCGGGTTTGGCCGGGGGTTAGGGTGAGCGTTTGCACCAACGTTTGGTAACCAGTATAGCTAACCCGCAAGCCCAGCCGGCCGGCTGGTAAGCCCGCCAGCACAAACCGCCCGGCGGTGTCGGTGGCGATAGCTTTGAGCGCAGCTCCGTTAGGCCCGCTCAGCACCACATTGGCCCCGACCAGTGGGGTGCCCAGGCTGTCGCGCACCTGGCCGCGCAGCGTGGTTTGGCCCCAGCCTCCTTGCGCCAAGCCCAGTAACGCCCAAAAAAGTAAGCCAATCCTCGTCCACATGGTGTAACAATAACGCTTTTCTAGGTAGATGACAAACTGGGCGAAACCTGATCGGTTAACTAGCCAGCCAAATTCTGTCAGCGCAGGCGGGTTTACTTTCCTTTCTCTATATAAGATGTTGATTTTCAGCCTCGCCCTGCTAGCAGCCAAAGGCCCTCGTAACGATGCAGCCCCGATGAATACCCAAAACGGTCGTTCGCTGGCCACCCGACACCCCGATGGTGCCGGGGCGATCCCTGCTCTTTTCGCGGCCCGGGGGATAGGCCACTTGCCCCAAGCTCAGCCGGTTAGAAGCCCAAAATCACCTCAGCAGCTTTACGAGAAAGGTTTTTGAACGGATCGTAAACGAAGCAAAAAAGTGACCCCAACAGGACTCGAACCTGTAACCTACTGCTTAGAAGGCAGTTGCTCTATCCGTTGAGCTATGGGGCCGGGCCGGACGAGCCGATGTAGATGGATAGGAAACAAAAAAAGCCACAATTGGCCTTTAGTGATTGCCGGGCGGGCAAACCGCCGGGCGAAATAAAAAGTCGGGGTGGCAGGATTCGAACCTGCGACCACCTGGTCCCAAACCAGGTACGCTAACCGGGCTGCGCTACACCCCGAACCTAAAATGGCGGAGAGGGCGGGATTCGAACCCGCGGTACAGTTACCCGTACGCATGTTTAGCAAACATGTCCTTTCGGCCTCTCAGGCACCTCTCCGAAAGTGGTTTTAGGTTGGTTTTCAAAAAACGTCTGCAAAATTAGCGGCTTTTTGGTTATGGCCCAAATCTGCCCGATTTTTATTTCAACCAGTTACCGGGCTAACCAATAAAAACCCACGGGAGTTCAGCCCGTGGGTAAAACCTAAAAACCGTTAATCACTACCGCCCAAAACTGCGGTAAAACAGAAAAGGTGAAGTAAAATATAGCTGGTTGCCTTCAAGGAGATTGACCATGAGCGGGTTACTTGCTCAGCGTAAAATTGATGGGGATCACCATTTTTTGGCGCACAGGCTTGGCGCGTTGCTTGCCGGGCTGCCAGTGGGGCATTTTTCCCACCACCCGCAGGGCCTCCTCGTCGCACCCGGCCCCGATGCCCTTCATCACGACCACGTTGCTGATGCTGCCGTCGCGCTCCACCACAAAGCTGACGAACACCTTGCCTTCAACGGCGGTACGTTGGGCTTGTGTAGGGTATTTGATGTTATCCCGGAAAAACTTGTACAGCTTATCGTAACCGCCCGTCGGGGCCGCGTTTTCCTCTACTATGAGTAGAAGATCGTTCTCATCTTCTGGTTCCGGGGCGGGGGCGGCATCCACCACTTCCACTTTTTTGGCTACGATGGGCGTGTTGTCGTTGATATCGCCCCCAAAGGTTACTCCATCAAGCTCGGTTTCTATTTCATCTTCACTGATCACCTCTAAGTTAGTGGGGACTACCATTGCCTTGGGCGGCGGGGGCGGGGCAATTACCGTAACCGGGATCTGGATGGTGGTGTCTTCGTTCACGACCAGGGCGGGCAGGTCCACCAGGTGGTTCTCCACCGTTTTCCATTCAAAGGCGGTGAGCACCAGGGCCAGGCTGGCCACCAGGCCAATGTTGAAACGGAGGCCGTAACCGTCGCTCCAATGGGGTTTTTTGTAGTCCATAGCAATTGGGGGTTTAAAAGTGATTTTGCAAGCATAATGGACTAGGCTAGGCAAAAGATACGGTGAGGGCGAAAATAAAATAGTATGCTGTTTATCAATGAGTTATATTCTATGATTTTTGAAAATCTTAGGGTGCGGGCGGCTCCGCAGGACTGATTTGTTCAAAAATGTTGCTCGCAAAGCCGCGAAGACGCAAAGCTGGTTTTGGGCTTTTGACGGGGCCAATCCTAGGGAAAACGCCCCGCCCACTCGTGCGCACGGGAGCATGAGCGTACCGAAACGTCGGACCGCGCCGTAGCCGATGAAAGCCGCCAGCCCCCACGCCCAAAGAAGGGGAAAGAAAAAAGGGAAAGCGAAAGGGGCTAGCGCACTTTGGTGGCCAGGGGCACCATGAGCAGGCTAAGGCCCACTACCAGCCACAGGGCCATCCGCAGGCTCCAGGCTTCGGCGCCCCAGCCAATGAGCGGCGGCCCGAACAAGAAGCCCACGTAACCCACGGTGGACACCGCCGCCAGGGCCACGCCCGGGGCCAAGGTTTTGGAGTGCCCGGCCGCGCTATACACCAGCGGTACAATGGTGCTTAGGCCCGCGCCTACGAGGGCAATGCCCGCCACGATGGGGCCAAGCCCGGGGCATAGCAGGGCCAGGGCCAGTCCGGCGGCGGCCACCAAGCCCCCGCCCTGGATCACGCGGGTAACGCCGAAGCGCTGGGCCAGGGCATCGCCGCTGAACCGGCCCACCGTCATGGCCAGGGTGAAGGCCGCATAGGCCAGGGTGCTTACCCCCGCCACGCTCTGGGTGGCCTTAGCCAAGTAAACGCTGCTCCAGTCGGCCATGGCCCCCTCGCCAAGCATACAGCAAAACGCCACCAGCCCCAGCCACCACAGGGCGGCATCGGGGCGGGCCAGCAGCGGCTCGTGGCGCGGCGCGGGCGGCTCGGCTACCAGGAACCAACCTGCCCCGGCCAGCAAGGCCAGGCAACTGGCGGCCACTAAGCCAAAATGGGCCAGCGGGGCCCAACCGGCCTCGGCCATTAGCCCGCCAAAACTGGCCCCGGCCAAGTTGCCCAGGCTAAACAACCCGTGAAACGACACCATAATAGGCCGCCCGTAGCCTTTTTCGACGGCCACAGCCTGGGTGTTCATGGCAATGTTGAGGATATCGCCCGCCATGCCGGCCAGGAACAAGGCCCCGGCCAGCCACCAAGCATTGGGGGCCAGGCCCAGCAACAGCAGCACCAACGGAAACGCCACGGCCGAGGCCAAGGTAATGGGTCGGCTGCCCAGCCGGGTGGTGAGCCAGCCCGCCAACGGCAACGACACCAACGAACCGATGGGCATGCCCAGCAGTACCGTGCCCAATTGGCCCTCGCTTAGGCCCAGCCCCAGTTGGATGGCCGGGATACGCACCGCCCAACTGGCAAAAGTGCAGCCACTTATAAAAAACATAGCGGCCACGGCCCAGCGGGCGTGGCGCAGGGCAGACGGTAAAAGCAACCTGGGCGAGAGATTTTCCAAAGGCAAAAAATAGTTACTTTAATTCAACTTATTGATAACCAAACATTTATTTGATTATCTATCAAATTTTACAAAAATAGTTCCGCCACTTCGGCCCAGTTGTTTACGCGGGTGTAGGCCGTGAGGTGGACATTGTGTGGGGCCGTGTACACCACGGGCTTGCCGGGAAAAGCCGCCAGGTTTTTCTCATGGTCGTCAATGAGGTAGTCGGCCTGGATCATGTATTTGTGGCCGCAAAGCACAATGTGTTTCCAATTGATGAACGGGAAGTGTTCCGCCAGCCACTCCACTTTTTCGCGGAGCGACTGCGGAAATTCAATGGCCGCCGACACGATGAACACCTCGTACTTTTGCATGAGCCGAGCCACTACGTCCTGGCTGCCGGGGATCACGGCCATGCCCCGGAAAAAACCATCCTCGTACAGCCACTCGCGCACTTGGCTGTAAGGCACGCCCGCCTTTTGTTCCAGCCCGGTGCGCAGTTCGTCGCGGGCCACCGTTACGCCGTGCCGCTGGTACACGTACTCGATAAACCGGCCGGTGGCATCGGCCAGCACGTCGTCCATGTCAATGGCTATTCGTTGCATAGTTTTAATTTATTGATAACCAATAAGTTGATTTAAAATTCAGACAGTTAACTCCAGCCGATTGCCCTCCGGGTCCAGTACTGTGCTTTCGTAGTAGCCATCGCCGGTGGTGCGGGGGCCGTCCAACACAGGCAAGCCCGCTTCGGCCCACTGCCGGTGAGCGCGTCCACCTTTTCCCGGCTGCCCAGGGCCAGTGCCAGGTGGGCCCACCCATAAAATTGCTGGCCCGGCGGCTGGCTGGTTCCTTGGCCCGGCTCGGTCAGGCCGGGCATTTGCATCAGTTCCAGCCTGGCCCCGCCCGCAAAGGTGAGAAAATACGAGGTAAAGCCTTTGCGCGGATTGTGGTAGCGGCCCCCGGCCTCGGCCCCCAACCAACGGCAGTAAAACGCCCGCTGGGCCTCTAAGTCGCGCACCCAGAGGGCCAAATGCTCAATTCTCATGTCTTGCGGTCGGCTTGATGATTATTTTCCGCAAAAAACCGAATAAACCGATTGATTTCAAAATAAAACCGCAGTAATTTTGCGTTAATAATCGCATAAAACCGCATAAATGCTCAAAGAAGAACGCTGGGGGCTTATTTTGGCCCGGCTCCAAACCGGGCAGCGGGTCGGCTCGGCGGAGCTAAGCCGGGAACTGGGCGTGTCGGACGACACGATCCGCCGCGACTTGCAGGAACTGGCCCAGCAGGGGCAACTGCGCAAGGTACACGGCGGGGCCTTGGCCTGGGTGGCCCCCCCGCGCCCGCCCGCCCCGCTCGAGTACGGCGAGCGTGCCCACTACGCCCAGGCCGCCAAACGCGCCCTGGCCCAAAAGTCATTGGAGTTGCTGCAAAGCGGCCAAGTGGTTATTTTAGACGGCAGCACCACTAACTTACAGGTGGCTAGCTTGTTGCCCGCCAGCTTGGCCATCACGGTGTTTACCAACAGCCCTGTAATTGCTACTGCGCTGATGGCCCACCCCCGGGCCGAGGTGATTTTGCTGGGCGGGCGGGTGTTCAAACCCTCGCAAGTAACGGTGGACCAAACCGTAACCGATGCCCTGGCCGGCCTGCGGGCGGACTGGTACTTTTTGGGCGTGTGCAGCGTACACCCGCAGCTGGGCATCACCAATTTTTACTGGGAGGAAACCCAGATCAAACGGCGGATGGTGCTGGCCGCCGCCCGCACGGTGGCCCTGGCCACGGCCGATAAGCTCGACACGGCAGAGCACTACCAAGTGTGCCCCTGTACGGCCCTGCACACCCTGGTTACCGATGCCCCCCTTGGCCCCGAGCAGGCCGAAGTTTACCAACGCCAAGGCGTGCAGGTGTGGCCGGTTTAAACGCCGTCGGTTTTCTCATCTAATACTAAAATGACGACATGATTAAATGATTGTTATCTTTGATTATCAATCATTTAAAAGTCAGGGAATGCGCAATCTCTAGTTGATTATGGTCTAATTCTTTGCACCAGGGCTGGGGGGATTTCCCTAGCCGTTGGCCAGGCCCCGTAGCCAACGAAAAACCGCCCGGCCCCACGCGCGGGAGGCCAGGCGGCAAAACCCTAGGATACGTACTTGTTATTTTGCGTAGCTTACCGATCGCATTTCGCGGATCACCGTTACTTTGATCTGGCCGGGGTATTGCATTTCTTTCTCAATCTTTTGCGAAATATCGAACGACATTTGGCTGGCCCGCTTGTCGTTCACGTTGTCCGCGTCCACGATCACCCGCAGCTCGCGGCCCGCCTGGATGGCGTAGCACTTGTTCACGCCCTTGAAGTCCATGGCGAGTTTCTCCAGGTCTTTGAGACGTTGCACGTAGCTCTCCATCATTTCGCGGCGGGCCCCCGGGCGCGAGCCGGAAATGGCATCGCACGATTGGATGATGGGCGAGATGAGCGAGGTCATCTCCACTTCGTCGTGGTGGGCCCCAATGGCGTTGCACACTTCGGGGTTCTCTTTGTATTTCTGGGCCAGTTCCATGCCCAAAATGGCGTGGGGCAGTTCCTGCTCTTCGTGCCATACCTTGCCAATGTCGTGCAGGAGGCCCGCCCGCTTGGCCAGCTTGGCGTTCAGCCCTAGTTCGGAGGCCATGATAGCGCACATTTTGGCCACTTCTTTCGAGTGCTGCAACAGGTTTTGGCCATACGACGAGCGGTAGCGCATCCGGCCCACCATCCGCACCAGCTCGGGGTGCAGGCCGTGGATGCCCAGGTCAATGGCGGTGCGCTCACCAATTTCCACAATCTCGTCCTCGATGCTTTTGGTGGTTTTGGCCACAATTTCCTCGATGCGGGCCGGGTGGATGCGGCCGTCTTGCACCAGCCGGTGCAGCGACAGGCGGGCCACCTCGCGGCGCACGGGGTCAAAGCCGGAGATGATGATGGCCTCCGGCGTGTCGTCCACGATGATCTCGATGCCAGTGGCGGCTTCCAGGGCGCGGATGTTGCGGCCCTCCCGCCCGATGATCTTGCCCTTGAGGTCGTCGCTTTCCAGGTTAAACACCGATACGCAGTTCTCGATGGCGTGCTCGGTGGCAGTGCGCTGGATGGTGTTGATCACGATTTTCTTGGCCTCTTTGGTAGCGGTGAGCTTGGCCTCTTCCATGATCTGCTTAATGTGCGACGAGGCTTTGGTCTGGGCCTCGTTTTTGAGGGCCTCGATCAATTGCTCGCGGGCTTCTTCGGCCTTGAGGTTGGCGATTTTTTCCAATTGGGCCACCTGCGAAAGTTTGACTTGCTCGGCCTCCTCAATTTTTTTGGTGGCGATCTCCAACTGGTTGGCCACGGCTTCTTTCTGGCTAACCAATTTGTCAGCCTCGAGCTTGTTTTGCTCTTGGCCTTTGGCCAATGAACGCTCTTTCTCCTTTAGTTTTTCCTCGATTTGTTTGAGCCGGGCTTCGTACTGTTTGAGCTTGTTCTCGTTAGTAACCAGGATTTCCTTTTTGCGGTTGGCCTCTTCGTTGTGTTCGGCCCGGAGTTTTAAGAAGTGCTCCTTGGCTTCTACCTCTTTGGTTTTTTTGATGGTTTCGGCTTGGAGTTCAGCTTCTTTCAAGATGAGCTTGCTCTTTTCCTCGGCCTGGCGGGCAATTTTGCCCGACACTTGTTTAAGTAGCACCCGGCCAATGATCACGCCAATGGCGAGGGCTACTATTGCGGTTATGATGATGGTCTCCATCCCCAATGTTGGATAATTAAGTTAATAAATCCTTGCCCGTGGACAAGCTAACCAATACGCTGACCGCAAAGGCAATTGGGGGCACGAAACCGCTAAGCGAAGTTAGCAATGGGTGGGGGTCATCAGGCAAATTCAGGGGGGATCAGGGCTTCTAGGTGGGCCATTTGCTGGGCCAGTTTTTCGTCGGCTTCCTCGCGGAGCAGTTCTTCGTACACGGCGTCAAACGCCACCATGGCTAACAGGTCTTGCTTATCGAACACCCGCATGGCGTTTTTCTTCTCGCGTACTTGCTCGTTCACCCGCTCGGCCGCCTGCATGAGCAACGGCACTTCCTCCGCCGCTACGCGCAAGGTGTAGTCGCGTTCGGCTATGGTGAGTTTAACGGTTTGCTCGGGCATACATTACTCGATTTACCTAAAAACCAAGCGGTTAGACTTGGCACTGTTCTTCCCTTTTTACAACTGTTGGTTAAGTTGAACTATACAGTTGTCTATTTTTTTGATGTACTGGTCAACCAATTGTTTTAAATCGTCTTGCTCGGCTTCTCCTCCCCAAAGCGGACTTTGCGGGGGCTGCTGGGCCAGGTTTTCCAACTCGGCCCGGCAGTGGGCCACCGTTACTTGCAAACTTTGGTTCTCGGCTTTCAACGCTTCGTTTTCTTGCGCTAAAAGTTGGTAAGCATTTACCAAACTCCGTAGCCTGGCCTCTAAATGGCTCAAGCGTTCAACCGGAGTAAATATCTGCATACCTGACAACTACTTTAAGCCAAAATTGGGTTTGCAATTGGCGGTGTTAAGCGAATTGTCAAAAATAGAGACGCGGAACGACTAATGCAAAAAACGAGGCGGAAATAATGCCAAAAACCGATAGAGTGGCCGGGGCTGGCTTAAAAACGACGGACGGTTAGGTGGAACCCGCCATTTTGGAGGTTGATCATTTGGCCGCCTTGGGCATCGCGGAGGTTGCCCGTAAAGGCCCCACGTAGTACGTCGCCCTGTTTGCTGACGATGCTCAGGCGAACGTCGGCCCCGGTGGCCTCAAAACGCTGGTTGCTGCCGCCAGCAAAGTAGCGGATGCGCACGCTCTCGGCCGGGATATCCACCGGGGGGCGCAGGGCATCCACGTCCACGTTGATCAACTGGATTTGGAGGCGCCGCTGGTCCACCGCCGATACCTGGCGGTAGAGGCTCAACAAACGGAACTGGGCATCATACCCGTTCGTGTCGCGGTCGGGCAGGCCACCGTCGGAGGCAAAAACGAACCGCACTCCGTTCAGTTGGGCCACAATGGTGCCCAGTTGGGCTTCTACTGGGGCCAAGGTAGTATTGTTCATCGCGGAGTCGTTAAACTCGATTTTGATGCAACTTACCAGGGCCAGGCTGCCCAGGCTCAATGCCCAACACAATAGCTTTTTCATAGGAACAGGCCAGCAATAAACGGCTAAACCAAGTAAGGATAGAGAAGTGGGGAATAGTAATGACTACCAATTGGGTGCGCCCAGACGGGCAGTTATATAATTACGTCAGGCAAATTTAATCAATAAAAACAATAAATAATCAATTGATTTACAACAATTTAATATTGAAATTGGCTAGCTGTGGGCCGTGAGAAATTGGCCCCGGTCAGTATCGTTTATGACGCACCAACCGGGGCCAAGGTTGCAAGTAACCCGTGCGCCGCCTAGGGCAACGGGGTGATTTTAGCGGCCCAGCCGCCGCCGGGGGCCAGGGATATCTGTAACTTTTGGCCGCTGCTAACGGTTTGCACCTCGCGCACGTAGTCGTTGCCTACCCGGTGCGCATTGGCCCCGTCGCGGAAAAGCTCGAGCTGGTACCGGCCGGGGGGCAAAAAATCAAGCGCGATTTCCAACTGGCGGGCGGTGCCGTCGGTGAGCGCGCCCAAGTACCACTGGTTGTCGCGCCGCCGGGCAATGGCGGCAAAATCGCCCAGTTGGCCCGCAAGGGGCAGGGTTTGGTGCCAAGTGGTGGGCACCTGGGCCATAAAGCGGAGCAAGTCGGGTTCGCGTTCGTAGGCGGTGGGGGCATCGGCCATCATTTCCAGCGGGGCGTGATACAGCACGTACATGGCCAGTTGTTGGCAGCGGGTGCCTTGGCTCATGGGGCGGTCGTTCACCACCCTAAAATCGCGGGGGTTTACGTTTTGCATGGCCCCGGGCGTAAAGTCCATGGGGCCGGCCAGCATCCGGGTAAAGGGGATGGTGGCGCAATGCTCGGGCGTGCATTTGGTGGAAAACTTGTTGTACTCCAGCCCCAGCACGGCCTCGTAATTGACCACATTGGGGAACCGACGGCTGAGGCCGGTGGGCTTCATGGCCCCGTGAAAATTGATCATCAGCTTGCGCTTGGCGGCCTCGCGGGCCAGGCGCTCGTAAAAGTTCACCACCTCCTGGTCGTCGCGGTCCATAAAGTCGACCTTGAGGCCCGCCACGCCCCACTGGGCAAATTGGTCAAGGGCGGGTTCCATTTGCCGGTCCAACACGTGCCAAATGCACCACAGGAACAGGCCCACGTTTTTTGCCTTGGCATAGCGGATCACCTCCGGCATGTCGAGTTGGGTGGTTACTTGGAGCAGGTCTTCCTGGTCAGACCAGCCCTCGTCCAAGTTGACGTACTCGATGCCGTGGCGGGCGGCAAAATCGATGTAATATTTAAAAGTTTGGGTGTTGAAACCGGTTTTAAAGTCCACCCCGGTGAGGTTAACGGCACACCACCAGTCCCAGGCTACTTTACCAGGCCGCACCCAGTTGAAATCGCTACCGGGGTCCTCGGGCGAGGCGAGTAGGTACACCAAGTGGCTGTTGAGCAGGTCTTTGTCTTGGGCGGCTAGCCCAATCACCCGCCAAGGGAAAGCCCGAGTGCCCGCCGTTTCGGCGATAAAGTCGGTGCGGTCGGTGGCCAGTTTTTGGTAGGGCACAAAGCGTTTGGCGGTGCCTTCGTAGTTGCCTGCTTCCCAGCCGCTTATCTTGGTTTGGGTAACGGTGGCGGGCAGGTAGGCATCCAGTTGGGGCCGTCCGTTGGCTTGTAGGTACAGGCCGGGGTAGTCGGTCAAATCGGCCTCGGCGAGCCAAACTTTTACCGGCCCAGCCTCCAACACGGCGGGCAGGTAGGTGAACCCGGAGTCAAGCTCGGACACCTTCATTTTCTCATGGTTTACCTCGTAGCTGTTGCCCGCGTTGCGGTCGCGCACCCGCGAAAACCAACCGGGATAGTCCTGGGCGAGGGCGTAGGCGGTTTCCTCGTGCTTGATTTTGAGCCGGCCGGGCCAGCGGGTTACAAATCGGTAGGCCAGGCCTTCGTTGTAGGCCCGGAAAACCACGTCGTAATTTTCGGTGTAGCGCAGGGTAAGCTCCGTGTAATGGTCGGCCAGGGTTTGTTGTGTACCATAGCGCGGCTGCACGGTTTGCTGCATGGTGCGCGGGGTGGCCTTTTGCAACTTGGCCGCTTGGCCTAGCACCGGGCCTTGGTAAAGGTGCAGCCGGGGCTGGCCACCTAGCAGGGTCTGTCCTTGGTAAATAACTTGGTAGCTCAAAGTTGGGGCAGCAGTAATCTCGGCCCGCCACAGCCCGCTGGGGGCGGCCAAAGTGAGCTTTTTGCCTTGCGGCCAGGCCCAATGGCTAAGCCCCAAGGCCAAGGCCAATAGCACTAGGCGAACGGAATGAGTTTTCATAAAGCAACGAAGGGAGTTTAGTTGCCCGCAAGTTGCCCATTTAGGCGGGAAAGAAAAATGACTTTCGGTTTGTTTGTGGAAAGATTACCTTTACCAACTCAATCCGCTATTTGGTTAATATTTTTCACAGCAGTTTTCATGGTCAACTACGATTTTTTGGCAGAAGCCGCCGAGGGCAACCGGGAGTTCATGGTCAGTTTGCTGCGGCTCACCGCCGATGAGTTCCTGAAACGGGTCAACGACTTGGAAGTGGCGGTGAAACTCAATGACTCCAACCGGGTTCGGCAAATCAGGCACCGGTTCCAACCGCATGTGGAAAGCTACCAACTTACCCAACTAGAAACCTCACTGCAACAGGTGGCCCAACAAATGGCTGCGGGCCAGCAGCCCGCCCCGGACGAAATGGCCGCCCTACGCCGACTAGTGGAAAACATTGCCGACGAACTGCGGCAAAAAGCCGACTCGATTGGGGTAGAAAGCTAAAAACCGACAACGCCTTGGTTAGTTAATTTTTGCGGCCAATTTTACGGCTAACAAGGCCCAGCCACCATGACCGAATTCGAACTTTACCTCACCGAGGGCATCCGCCACATCTCCGACCTAGGGGCTTACGACCATATTTTGTTCGTAACGGCCCTGTGCGCCATTTACCAGGCGGTCCACTGGCGCAAGCTGCTCATTTTGGTAACGGCGTTTACCGTGGGGCACTCCATTACCTTGGCCTTGGCCACTTTAAAATTAGTCAGTTTCCGCACTGAGCTCATCGAATTTTTGATCCCGGTAACGATCGTGGTCACTTGCCTGATCAACCTACAACAGGCCGGGCAACGCGAACCCGCCGGAGGCTGGGCCCGCTACGCGATGGCGTTGTTTTTTGGCCTCATCCATGGGCTGGGGTTCTCTAACTACCTGCGCAGTTTGCTGGGCAAAGAGGCCAGCATTACCCTGCCCTTGTTTGCGTTCAACCTAGGGCTGGAGCTAGGCCAGTTGCTCATCGTGGCCGTTATTTTAATCATTACCGCCCTGTTAATCAACCTTTTGAGGGTTAAACCGCGCGACTGGGCCTTGGTGCTTTCGGGGGCGGTGGCGGGCGTGGCGGGCACGCTTATCGCTGCCACCTGGCCGTTTTAACGGCTTAATCTTGGGCCGGTTTGATGGTGCCCAGCAGCGTGGAGCGGATTTTCACCTGACCAGGGTTGCCCCGGTACCGCACTGACCCAATCCCTTGGGCATCGGCTTGGAGGTGGTGGGCCACGTTCACTTCTAACGACCCGATGCCGTTCATGTGGACCTCGGCGGTATCGCTGGCCAGGCGGTAGCCCCGGTAATTGCCCACCCCGCTCAGCTCGATCAGTTGGTAGCGGCTGCGCCCGGCTAGTTCGGTGCTGCCGGTGCCGTCCACCTGGGCGGTGAGGCGTTGCAAGTCCACTTCCAGGTAGGTATCGCCCGCGCCTTTGAGTTCAATGTCCAGCCGGTCGCCCACCAGTTTTTGTTCGGAGCGCAATCGGTAAGCCCCCCGGGCCACTAAGCGGTTAATTTGCTGGTAATAAATGGTGAGAATGGTTTTGTTGCTGCCCGTGTAATTGTAACGGCGGCGGTCGTTCACGATCCGCAGCGCTTGGCCGCGCACCTCGGTGAGGATATCGTCCAGCTCATCGTCGCCGCGCACCTCGATTTTGACGGCGGGCTTCTCGGCCTTCACGAGCAGCACCTCAAAAGCCCCGCTGAGCTCGATGGTGTCAAAGGCCGCTACTTCGCGGGTTTCCAGGCGTTCGTCGATGCCCCAAACGGTGAGCGTTACGGCCGCAAAAAGGCTCAAAACAGTTTTGATCATGGCAATTTGGCTTAACGTTATCGGTAAGTTTGGTTTTCTATTCTAAAGAGGGGGTTGGGGGGCAAAAGGTTGCTGGCTAATCCAAAAAATGCGACAAAAAGTGGGCGGCGGACTGGCCAAGGAGGCGTTAGGCAATAAAAAAACGGATGGCCGGGCCTCCGTTTCTTAGCGTCCACGATGTGGCAAACGAATTGTTAGTGATCCCAAACCTTGATCTTTAATGATTGAAGATCAAATCGCTTTTATACGTTCATGAGCGACTCGCGGCGGCGCATTTTGCCGGCCGGGATGCCGAACATCATTTTGAAGCGACGGCAGAAATAGGCAGTGTCTTTATAACCCACGTCGTTACCGATGCCCCGGATGCTTTTTTTGGAAGTACGGAGCAGGTTTACGGCCATTTCCATGCGCTGGTACTCGATGTAGTCCTGGGGGTTGATACCGGTGAGCATCTTAAAGTATTGGCCCACGTAGTCTTCCGAAACGTTGGCCACCCCGGCCAGCACTTTGTTCGACAGATCGCCGCCCAGGTTATCTTTGATGTAAGCGAAGATATCGAGCAGGCGGGGGTCTTTGAAATAGGTGCTGTTGGTGGCCAATTGCTCCACAAACATTTTATTTTGCACAATGTAGCGGATGATCTCGACCACGATCTGGTCCGTGTTGAGGTGGACGATGCGATCCCTACCAGGCAGGGTATTCTCGCTTTCTTCCACCACATCGCGCACGAGCGCGGCCAGCTTACGGTTGCCCGCGATGGCAAAACAGGGGATGTCTAACGAGGAGAAGAACCCCACCGTATCAAACACTTTGGTCTCGAAGGTGAGGTAAAGGTAGCTTTCCTGGGTACTATCGTTGAGGTTGTGTTTCTTGAAGTATTTCTCGCGATTGTTCAAAAACTCTTCGTTCGACACGGCCACGGCCGAGGCGGGGTTGCCGTAAGACACGCTGCTGGGCTTGCCCGCCGGGATAAACAACAGATCGCCCTCCTTGATGTCGGTTTTGGTTTCGTCGTTACCGAACGAAAGCGCGCCTTTGTCGAGCAGGATGAGAGTGTTCTCTACGTCGTAGTAGTTGTTTACCCGCACGGGTTGAATAATATCAAGATGCTTGGCCTTGATAAATTTGACGCTAAGGGATTCAATAATTTTGTTATACTCTTCCATGTGGGGTACGGCTCAATAGTGTTAGTAGGACAAATCTAATACCGAAACCCATATATGCAAGTAGAAGGGCATAAGATTATAAAAAAATTCATTTACGGGTTCCAATCACCACGTCTTCGGTGGTAATGGAGTTGCTGCGGTTGAGGCTGCGGTCGGCAATTTGCACTTCGAACCGCACCGTATCGCCCCGGCGTAGGCTGGGCGTAAACGCGCCCTGGAAGGTATAGAGGAACTGGATATCGTACCGCAAAACGCCCTCCAAGGCCCGGCCGTTGTTGTTTTCGACCAACCGGGGGAACCGGCTGCTCAGGTCAAAATTAGGGTCGGCGAAGCGGATGGGCGTGTAAGTGCCCCGCTGCCGCTTGAAGGCCGTAACAAAGTAGTTGTTGCGGTTGGGGTTAGGCTGGCCATTGGGCAGCAACCGGGCAAAGTTGCCCGTAGTATCGCCTTGGCCCAGCCCCAGGTCGCCGTTGCCATCGTTGTAGCGGATGGCCACAGTAATGGTGTCGCCGATGTTACCGGGGCGGTTAATGATGCTTTCAAAGCTGATTTGGGGCTCGTCGGGGTAATTGGGTGGCCGAAAACAAGCAGCCAGGCCCCCAACGACGGCACTGGCCACGGCGATTTGCAATAATGCACTGCGGATGTTCATAACCAGGTTTCCATTTAAACCGCCCAATATCGGGCGGGTGATTGATTAACTGAGGGCAATTTAGCCAACATTGACCAAAAAAGCCGGGCCAATTAGCAGGCGTTATAGTTTTCCTCACGCTAGGCGGCCCGGCCAGGTTGCCTCAAGTGCGCAAAAAAGCCCGGCTCAAACGAACCGGGCTTGTGGTATTTCAAAGAAAGGCAAAGACTTAATAGTTGCCGCCTGCGCGGATCATGGCGCAGCGGAATCCGATGGTAGCGGTAGCCGAGTCTTCTTCCAAGAAGCGACGGGTACCCGGCGAGAGCCAGTAGGCTACGTCTTTCCAAGAACCGCCTTTGTACACGCGCACGTGGTTGTCGATCAAGCTCTGGAAATTGGGTTTGTCGTATTGCTTGGCTTCATCCAAAAATTCAACGTTTTTAGGCCGGCGGGGGTTCTGGGTCAAGTAGCGGCCGTCGGTACGAACGGGGTTCAAATCGTTCATATCTTGGTAGTTGTACACGCGGTACACGTCTTCTACCCACTCATTTACGTTACCCGCCATATTGTACAAACCATAGTCGTTAGGAGGATAGGCATACACCCATTCGGTAATCATGGCCCCGTCGTTCAGCTTACCCGCAATACCCGCGTAATCACCGCGGCCCCGCTTGAAGTTAGCCAACATTTCGCCCATTTGGCGGCCGTAAGGGTTGCGCACCGCGTGGCCATCCCAAGGATAGATGCGGCCGTAATCCTGCATCTCGTCCAGGTATTGGGTACCCACTAAGGCCTTGGCGGCAAACTCCCACTCGGCTTCGGTGGGAAGGCGGTAGCCCGGTAACACCACGCCTGACTCGAGCGGAATGCGCTCGCCTGACTCGGCCTGAGATTTTTCTTCTTTGGTACCGTTTTTCTTGGCCAACCCGGCGTTAACGGCCTGGGTGCGCCAGATGCAGTAGTTCTGGGCTTGTTTCCAGGTTACGCCCACCACGGGGAAGAAGCGGAAACCAGGGTAACGCAGATAGTGATCGATGTACGGATCGTTGAAGGCCAGTTCGGCCGCCCACACCATCGTGTCAGGCAGGGCTTCTTGGTAGTATTGCTCGCCGGAGTCGCGCACATAGTGCAGGTACTCCAACCAGTGGACGTTGGCCACTTCGGTTTCGTCCATGTAGAACGAAGCCACGGTTACGGTACGTTCGATGTTGTCGCGCGAGAGGAGCACTTCTTCCTCTTGGGAACCCATGATGTGGCGGCCACCTTCGATGTACACCAAGTTGGGGCCGTCGGGCTGGCCTTTAAAGTCGCGCACGGTAAACTCGTTATCCTTGTTTTTACCGCCGGTGTTGTAGGCCATACCGGTGGCGGTGCTTTCCTTGCCAGGATCAAAGCTGGTGGGTTTCTTGTTTTTGTTGCAGGCACCCAACATACCGGCGGATGCAACCAACAAAGCCCCCAACATCATTTTTGCAGTCTTTGCCATATAGTTTTGAATTGATAATTCGCTGTATTATTCCTTTCTGCCTCAACCTAAACAACTACTTTGCCATTTTTAACAAAGTATGGTCAATTTGCCTCAATATTTGTTTCCCGCACAAAATAAAGTGGCCGCCGCCGGGCATCGGTGTTGATCCGGCTCACGTATTCGCCCAGGATGCCCAGGCCGATCAACTGCACCCCGCCAATGAACATGATGGCCACCATGAGCGAGGTCCAGCCTTTTTCCACTTCAATGTTAGTAAAATACTTGACGAAAAACGTCCATAAAATCATCAAAAATGCGAATAAAGAAACCGTAAACCCCAAAAAGGTAACAATCTTGATGGGAAAATCGGAAAAGGCCGTGACACCATTGAGGGCCAGGCGGATCATTTTGCTGTACGTGTAGCCGGTTTTGCCGCCGTGGCGCTCGCCGCGTTCGTACTCCACAAAGGTTTGGCGGTAGCCGATCCAGGAGATCTGGCCGCGCAAAAACTTGTTGGCTTCGGGCATTTGGCGGAGGGCTTCCACCACCCGGCGGTCCATGATGCGGAAATCGCCGGTGTCAACGGGGATGTGGATGCTGGTGATGTTGGCCAAAATACGATAAAACCATTTGGCCGTGAGCAACTTGAGCCAGCTTTCGCCCTGGCGTTTTTTGCGTTTGGCGTACACCACTTCGTAGCCCTCGTGCTGGGTTTTTTGGTACATGGGCACAATTAGCTCGGGCGGGTCCTGCAAGTCGGCATCGATAATGACCACGTGGCGGCCCAGGGTGCGGTCTAGCCCGGCACTCACGGCAATTTGGTGGCCAAAGTTGCGGCTCAGGTCCACGTATTTTACCTGGGCATCGGTTTGGGCCAGGGCTTTTACCAAGGCCAGCGACTGGTCGCGGCTGCCGTCGTTGACGAAAATTAGCTCATACGACTGGCCAAGGCCCTGCATTACCTGGCTTAGCCGCTGGTGCAGCAGGGGCAGGTTGGCTTCTTCGTTGTAAATGGGGATCACCACCGAAAGGGCAACGGGCTGGGCGGGCATACGGCTCGATAAGCTAAGGTAGCAAAACTAGGCCAATTTGGGGGAAACGCGGAAATGCGGTTCCTTAAAATAGGATTTAATAGATTGATTTACAGATTTTTATATCTTAAAGAACCTAAAAATACTGCTGGCAGATTACTACGATGGGCAAAAAAAGACGGCCCATCAAAAAGACGGGCCGCCGATCTATTCCAGTTAAATGAGGCTACATGGCGCGCTTGAACTCGATGAAAGCCAGGGCAATGGCCGGTTGGCCCCCGGCCTTGGTGATTTTGCAGACAAAATACAAGTCGGCGGGGCGGGC
>JALONO010000040.1 GCA_025454895.1 Bernardetiaceae bacterium | reverse complement strand
GTAGGGCGAGTACTCGGGCACGCGCACCACCCGCAGGCCCAGTTGGGCGGCGGCGGCCAGGTCCACTTGGTTGTAACCGGCGCAGCGCAGGGCAATCAAACGGCAACCTTGGGCGGCCAGTTTGGCCAGGGCAGGGGCATCGGCCCGGTCGTTCACAAAAATGCAGACCGCCTCGGCCCCTTGGGCCAGGGCGGCGTTTTGGGCATGGAGCGGGGCTTCGCCAAACTCCAACGTAAAGCCGTGGGCGGCGTTGGCCTGGGCAAAGGGGGCCTGCTCGTAGGGCTTGCTGCTGAAAAAGTAGATGGTCATAGCAGGGGGGAGGTTAATAGGGAGATGATTAATACTAAAATGACTGAATGATTGCTTGTTTAAATGATTGTTCTCCTTGACTATCAATCATTTACCGCACCAGGAACCCGCGATTCCGATTTGATTTTGGTATAAACAATTCAATATTTTTTCTGATTGTCAATTATTGATAGAAAGATTGATGGACAATTTGTATTTGATTCCCCGATCATTGCCTTCCAAAATTAAACTATGGAGAGATGATAATTAGCCCCCGCTAACTGGGGATTAGCCGCAAGAAAGACTTGCTATTTAGGTGACTCCGACGGTATGGGGTATTTAAAAAGCCAAACGATTAAGTAAGATACTTCAGCTCATTCTGGGATTGTTGGCTGTTTTTTTTAGCAAAATCAGAGGAATGTTACAAAAGGCACTTCGGATAGAGGCTGTCTATCTAAAATAACTTTTTGCGATGTTAAATCAGATGCAGGGAATTCTGATTATCATTTAAAATATTGATTTTCAAATTATTAAATGTGTTATGCCGCGATTTAACCTGCTTCGGTGGTGCAAAAGCTAAGCTAACAGACAATTTCGTAAAGATCGCGAAGAAGGTCGCTTTGGCCATTATTGATGGTTTTTTTAAACAAAACTAAGCTTGACTGGTTTTGCCTCTTGGTGCGCAGGTTTGAGCAAACCTATAACCGCTAAGCTAGCTCTGTATTGTAAATCAATAAGCTCACTTTCTTTGGTCTAACTAACAAACGGAATAATTCTATTTAGCCATTTCTTATTCTTCAGCAATTGCTTTAAACGATGATCTTAAGTAACAAGTTTGCAGGCCAGGTAGCGCTGGTAACTGGTGCGTCTTCAGGGATTGGTAAGGCCACCGCCCTTTTATTTGCCCAGCATGGGGCAAAAGTGGCCGTGGTAAACCGGACCCCCGAGGCTGGGAGGGCCGTGGCCCAAGAAATCCGCGATTTTGGGGGCGAGGCCATTGCCATCACTTGTGACGTGGCCAAAAGAGACCAAGTTGAGCAAATGGTAGCCACCACGGTGGATACCTGGGGTCGGCTTGACATGGCCTACAATAACGCTGGCCACAGTGTGATCAAAGGGATGATCGACATTACCGAGGAGGAGTGGGACGCGATTGTGGACATCACCCTCAAAGGCACTTGGCTGTGTATGAAATACGAAATTATCCAGATGTTGAAGCAGGGCAAGGGTGCCATCGTCAACTGCGGTTCGGCGGCTGGGGTGTTGGCCGTGTCCTCGATTGCGCCGTACACGGCGGCCAAGCACGGGGTAGTGGGCCTCACTAAAAATGCCGCCATTGAGTACATTGGCCGGGGTATCCGGGTCAATATCGTCAACCCCGGGGCGATCCAAACGCCGATGCTTGACGAGTTTACGGGCAAGCAAGAAGCGGTACTCAACTATTTGTCGGCCCGCCAGGCCATTGGCCGCATTGGCCAGGCCGAGGAAATCGCCCGGGCGGTGGTTTGGCTTGCGTCAGACGACGCTTCGTTCATCAACGGCGCGGTGGTAGCGGCCGACGGGGGTTGGACTGCCCACTAGCGCGCAATTGTTTTTAGTTACAAAAGCCCGTCCGGTGGGTCATCACGGGGCGGGCTTTTGTAAAATTATCCAATGGCTTTAAGCAGGGAGAGCATATTCGGGGGCGGGTGAGCCTGTCAGTAAACGGCAGCCGACTTATTTTAGGGATAGCCTAGCTTGGTTGATCCAGCCTAGCGCACTTTCTTCGCTACCAAAAATCTGAAAGCGGAAAGCCTTGTCGTCAGCTTCCTCCAAAGTTTGCTCAATGGACACCTGGGTAAAAATGTCAGGACTAACAATTTGCGCATACAGCCTTACACCCATTTGGGCAAACGGGCCTAGAATATTGGCGGCGATCCACTCCTGAACGTCCGGGGTAATTTGGTAGTGGAAGTTGGTCGCGAACGATAAAATCGCGTTCGGCTTTTTTTGGGTTACGGAGGCCAGGTACTGCTTCAGTTCACTTTTCAGGCTCTCGTCGGTGAGTTGGCTAGTATCGATCCACAATTGGCGGATCACTTGGTTTTCGGCATCCCAGAGGATGGTTTTAAATGGACTTGTGTACAAAGTCTCCATAACTGCAACTGCCATTGAAATAGGGTGTTTTGATCTTAAATGGGAACACAAACTTAGGTGTAACTGTTGTATCTGCGTAGTTGGCGTATTAAATTTACGGAGTTTGTATTTTACGGTGATTATATTTGACAGGACAGATTTTTTACCCGTGAAATTGAAACCTTTTACTTGCACCGTTGCGCTAATTATTGGGTTGGGATTGTGGTTTACGGGCGGCTTAGGGCCACGCGCGGCTGGGTTGGCAGGCCCGGCCCCAATCGTTCGCTTTAATAGGGTAGATAGCCTAGTGGTGTATAAGCAACGTAATAAAATGTTGATTTACGAAAAAAAACGAGTGGTGCGCACCTTCAACGCAGCGGTGGGCCAAAACCCAGTGGGCCATAAGCAACAACAAGGCGACAAGCGCACCCCGGAGGGCCGCTACTTTGTGATCTACAAAAACAGCCAAAGCAGTGCGTACAAATCACTTAAAATCTCGTACCCCAACCGGGCCGACCGGATCGCCGCCCAAAAGCGCGGGCAAGACCCTGGGGGCGATATTTGCATCCACGGTTTCTTAAACGGCCACGACTTTGGCCCTGACCATTACCTAGCCAATTGGACCTGGGGCTGCGTAGCGGTTACCAACGCCGAAATGGACGAGATTTTCGCCAAAACCCGCCTGCGCACGCCCGTGATCATCTACCCCTGAAACCGGGCTAGTTGGAACAGGGCCTCGGTGGGCCGCCGCCCGCTGATAATTTGGGCGGCCATTTCGCCCAGGGCCGGGCCGTGCTTGTAACCGTGGCCCGAGCCGCCGCCCAGCAACCACAGGTTTTGGGCCTCGGGGTGGCGGTCCAAGATAAAATTGCCGTCGGGCGAGTTTTCGTACTGGCAAACCCGGCTTTCGGCCACGGGTGCCTGGGCCAGGGCCGGGAACCGCTTGGCCAAAAACTGCCGGGTCAAGGCCAGTTTTTCGGCGGTAACGAGGCGTTCCTCGGTGGTGGGGTCAATCACGGGGCCGCGCAAATCGCACGCTACTTTGAAGCCCCGGTGCGCGTTGCCGGGGATGCCGTAGTAGAAATCGTGGCCGTCCCAGTCGATCCACACGGGCAGGTTTTCCCACCCGGCGGCGTAGTAGGCCGGTTGGCCGAAGTAAAACACCTCTTGCCGGGTAGCGGTGATCAACGGGCCTAACACCTCGGGGAAAAGTTGGCCCAGCCAGGGGCCGCCCGCAAACACGTACACATCGGCCGCTAGTTGCTCGCCGTTGGCCAATTGCAGCCCGGTGAGGTGCTCGCTGACGACGGGGCCGGGGCGCACCCACTGCTGTACGTAGCGCCCGCCCTCGCGCACGAAGGCCTGGGCCACCGCTTGGCAGCCCTCCCGCGCTTTCAGGTAACCCGCCTCGGCATCGTACACCACGTGGTCCAGGCCGTCGAAGTGGATGTGGGGGTACTGCTTGGCCGCTTCGGCAGGCGTGTAATATTGGTAGGCCAAACCGTGCTTTTTCATAAACGGCAAACTGGCCTCGATAAACTCGTTGTGCGGTTGGTAGCAAAACCACAAGGCCCCGGTTTTGTGCAAAATGGGGCGTCCCAGGGCGGCCTCATTTTCCTGCCAAAGTTGCCAGGCCCGGCGATTGAGGTCAAAATACAGCTCGTTGGCCCCGTAAGTGGACCGGATCACCCGCGTCTCATCGCCCGAACTGGACCGCGAATGCCCCGGCCCCCAAGCGTCTAGCAAGGTAACCTGGTAACCCAGCCGAAGGCACTGAAGGGCCGTCCAGCCCCCAAAAACGCCGGCCCCCACCACGGCAATCCGGCTGTTTTTTGGCAAATCCGGCACGGAATATGTAATATTTCCAGAAACTTGACTAGGGGGCGCAAAAGTGTGTTGGCCGTCGGTTGAGTTGCTCATCTCGTAATTATTTTGGTTTAGCGTTGGCCAAATTTATACCACCCTTATTCTAAAACTATTGAAGTCGCTCAGGAACGAAAGGTTTTTCTTTTAGAATCGCGGCAAATTAGTTTTCAAATTGTAAACCAAATATTCTTGTTCTGGTTTGTTTCATTGGGTGATTTCTCAACTGGTAGAAGTAAACGATGCATCAACGCCCTATCCTCAACAAGTCGGCCATTGAGTTGTTGGCCTCCGAACGGAGTTACGCCGACGGTCTGCGCTATTTTCAAACCGGCGCGTTAGATCAAGTAACGCGCAACGGCAACGTGTTCAGTGCCTATGTACACGGCCGCGAACTGTATTATGTAAAACTTCGCATCCGCGACGGCCGGGTGGAGAAGCAATGTTCGTGCGCTTACGAGAAACCGACCTTGTGCAAGCACGCGGTGGCCGTAGCTCTGGCCGTGGCCCAAGGCCAATACCTGGAAGCCACCAGCGAAAACCAGCCGCCCGATGGCCAGGCCAACCCCGAAAAGGCCACGGCCGCCCCCAAGCTAGCCCAGGTAGGACTGAACGGCCTAACCGATCGCGTAAAGCTCGACTTTTTGGACCATCTGCTGGCCAAGCACCCTGAGTTGCACCAGCAGTTGCACCAATTTGCCGCCCAGCCCAAGCCCTAGCGGGCATTTGCTGGCCACTACCTTTGTGGCCATGCCACTCGTATTGCCATGCCCCGGCCGCTCGTGATTGTCCTGGCCTCGCTGCTCAAGCCGCTGGGCGAACCCCGGCTGGCCCAAAAACTGGCCCCGGCCTTGGCCCCATGCCACCAGGTACACGTGGTGTCCCCGGCTGGTGAATGGCCCAGTTCCCCCAACTCGCCCGTCCACGAGCACCCGCTGCGCCCCTACGCGCGCGGATGGCGCGCCCGCCTGGCCCAGGTGCGCGCGCACTGGCACTGGTGGCGGCAACTGGCCCCCCACGTACTCATTATTAATAGCCCGGAACTGCTGCTGCCCGCCGTACTTTACTGCCGCACCGCCCGGTTGCGCCCCCGCTTGCTTTACGATGTGCGCGAAAATTATTTTTACAACCTGCGCTACCAGGCCGTGTACCCGCCCTGGCTCAAGCACCTGCTGGCCTACGCCTTGCGGGCCATTGAACTGGCCACCCGCCCGTGGGTGAGCCATTACCTGCTGGCCGAACAGACGTACTGGCACGAGATGCCCTTTGTACGGGCCAAAGCCACCGTGCTGGAAAACAAGTACGCCGGCCCCCGGCCCACCCACCTCCCGCCGCGCCGCCCGGCCCCCGGCCAACCTTGGCGGCTGCTCTACACCGGCACCATCAACCGCCACTACGGTTTGCTGCGGGCCTTGGCCTGGGTAAAGCGGCTCAACCACGGGCAACCCGTGCCGCTGGCCCACCTGCACGTGCTGGGCCACTGTCCCGAGGCGGCCCTGGCCGACGAGGTGAGGCAAGTGGCTGAAGAACAAGACTTTATCCAGGTAGAAATTTCCCCGTTGCCGGTGGCCCACGCCCGGATTGTGGCCGCCATTGGCCAGGCCCACGCCGGGCTGCTGCCTTACTGGCCCAACCCCAGCACCGACGGGTGCCGCCCGGCCCGGCTGTACGAGTACGCGGCTCACGGCTTGCCCATGTTGGTGGCCCCCAACCCTGGCTGGGCGGCCTGGCTGGCCCGGCACCAAGCGGGCCTGGTGGTCGATTTTGACGAACGGCAACCTTCGCTCACCCAGTTGGCGGAAGGCCATTTTTACCCCCAAGGCCCCCCCGCCGAGGCGTTTTGGGGCGAGGCGGAGGCGGAGCGGTTGCGGGGGGTGGTGGATATCCAAGGGTTACCGGTATAAATAATAAAGTAAGATACTCGATGCGTCTTCTTGCAAAAGAAAAATTGTGTAAATTTAGATGCCTAAATTATTTAAAATGAGGCATGGATTTTCTTTGAGGTGAATGAATTAGGTATTTTAATGGTTTGATTGAAAAAAATTCTTTTATCATGATTTATGCAATAATGTAGATGTAAAATGAAATCAATCACCGCTATCGCTTTTCTCTTAATAGTCAATTGGCAGGTAGCCATTGCCCAAACTCCATTGGCCAAAAATGCCCTCTTTGCCGAGCTATCCGGTTGGGGCTATGCTACTATCAACTATGAGCGCGCCGTCTGGCAGCAAGGCAAGCACCAACTCGGCTTGAGGGCAGGCTTGTTTGGCATCCCGACTACAGTGGGCCAAAGTATGGGCCCGTTCCCGTCCTATACCCGGATGTCGTGGTCGGGGGCGTTGGGGGCCAACTATGTGCGAGGTACGGGGAACCATCACCTGGAGCTGAGCCTCACTTACACCTTTTTGCGGTACCACTTGCTGGCGGGCAGCCGCGAATGGGAGACCCTCTATGATCCGTTCCAAGAAGTCGCCTTGTACGATGACTCGTATGTGGAGTGGAAGCAATACCATTTTTTGTCCGCCCGGGTCGGTTATCGTTACCAAAAGCCAAATGGGGGCTTGGTCTTCCGAGCCGGGATCACTCCGGTTACCCAGTTTTTATCGAGTTTTCAAGACTATACCCTTGGCATGGGCCTCTTAGCCCCTGCCCGCTCCGGGGCCGCGACTATTTTCTTGCCAGTGCCTGACTTGAGCATCGGTTGGCGTTTTTAAGTGCCATCCCAACCCCCATCTTCGGTAGTTCCCCGTCCGGCCATTAATAACTAGCTTGCGGCCAACCACAGGCCGGCCTTTTGCCGGCCATTTTGCCATGAAACGCCGTCATTTTGCGCAAACTGCCGGGCTGGCCACGCTAGGGGCGCTGGCCTGGCCCGCCTGCCAAGCCACCAAGCCGTTGGCTGGCCCCTCGCCCCGGCAACTGCCGCGCTGGCGGGGTTTTAACCTGCTGGAAAAGTTCATTGCCGAAGTGGAGGCGTGGAACAAGCCCTACCGCGAGCAGGATTTTGCCTGGATGGCCGAGTGGGGCTTTGATTTTGCCCGGCTGCCCATGAGCTACCGCTGCTGGATGACCACCGAGCAGTGGTTTGGCCAAGCCACGCCCCAGCCGCCCAACGAGGCCAAAATGAAGGAGATCGACCAAGCGGTGGCCTGGGGCAAGGCGTACAAAATCCACGTGAACCTGAACTTGCACCGCATCCAGGGCTACTGCGTGAACCCGCCCGCCGAGCCAGTGAGCCTCTGGACGGACGAACGGGCGTTGGCCGCCGCCGTTTGGCAATGGCAATACCTGGCCCAGCGTTACCGGGGCATCCCCAACACCGAGTTGAGCTTTGACCTGATCAACGAACCGGCCAACGTGGACGAAGCCAGTTACGTGCGGGTGATCAAGGCGATTGTGGAGGGCATCCGCCAGGTGGACCCGCAGCGGCTCATCGTGGCCGACGGGCTGCATTACGGCACCCAGCCCGTTTTTGGCCTCAAAGACCAGAACCTGGGGCAGAGCACCCGGGGCTATAACCCCATGCAAGTATCTCATTATAAGGCTACTTGGGTGGCGGGCAGCAGCGACTGGGCCGCGCCCGGCTGGCCGCTGCAAATCGGGGCCGACCAGTGGGACAAGGAGAAACTGCGCCGCGACTACCTGGCCCCTTGGCAAAAACTGGCCCTCGAGGGCGTGGGCGTACACGTGGGCGAGTGGGGCTGCTACCGTTTTACGCCCCATGCGGTGGCCCTCCGCTGGATGGAGGACTGCCTGAGCCTGTGGCAAGAGGCGGGCTGGGGCTGGAGCCTGTGGAACTTCCGGGGCGATTTCGGCATCCTTAACTCGCAGCGCCCCGATGTGGCCTACGAAAACTTCAAAGGCGAGCAATTAGACCGGCAAATGTTAGAGCTGTTGCGTCGCTATTAGATTTTCTTTTCCAATAAATTTATTGGAAAGATGTTCAGTTGTATTCAAAAATATTTCTCGCAAAGCCGCTAAGACGCAAAGGTGTTTTAGGGCTTAACCCAGCCCTATTTCGTGGGTGGGCAAGTGGAATTGCTGGGCACTTTGCCGCATAATGGCTAAAATTTCTTGGTAGGCCATCAGTTTGCCCTCGATGTAGTCGAGCTCGGCGGGGTCGGCAAAAAGTTTGCGCTCGCGAGTTTCGTGCAGGTTTTGGTGGAGGGTAATCAACACGTCTTGCAAGTACTCGAGGTAGCGTTTTTCCATTTTTAGCGAGGGTTTACCATCAATTGGCCTTGGTTTACCCAAAAGTTAAACCACTGCCCGCCGTTGGCCTGTTGCCAGTTGGCCAGGTTAAACGAGCCGCCAGGGGGGAGCTCGTACACCTGCACGGCTTGCTGGCGGCGGTCCCAGTGCAGGGGCTGGCCAGCTTGGAGGGTTTCCGGGCCGGGGCCGGTGGCCTGGGCAAACACCGCCGGGCCGCGGCCCATTACCCGGGCGGTTCCGTCGGCCTCCACCACCACGGCGGTGCGCTCCGGCACGCCGATGCCCCGCGCGGGCGCGCTAGGCGTTTGGGCCAGCAAACGGGCCAAAAACACCAAGTGCCGCCCCCGGCGGTCGGGGTTGTCGTAGTGGGTATCGGTAATGGTGTTTTGCAGGTAAGGGATTTGCAGAAAATCGTGGTGGCCCAAGGTGATGGCCGGGGCCAGCGGGTTGGCCAGGGCGGTTTCGGAGGTTACCGTGCCTTGGAGGGCGGCAAAATAGGCCTGGCCTAAAATAGCGCAACCCGCACTGGTGCCGCCCACGGGCACGCGGCGGTCTTGCACCAGGTGCTGAATGGTTTGGTGCAGGGGCGTATCTTTCCAAAAATTGACATAATTGGCCTGGTCGCCCCCGGCAATGAACAAGGCTTCGGCTTGGCGCACCCGGCGCAGCAAGGTGGGGTTAGCCGCCTTTTCGCGGCTGTTGACCAGGAAAGTTTGGCACGAATTAACCCCGCCCAGTTCGCGGTACAGGTAAGAGTTGTACCCGTCGGCACCGCTGGCCCGCAGCACCACAAAATCGCCACCGCCGCTGCGCTCGATGAGCCAGCGCATGGCTTCGTCCACATCGGTGCTGCCACCGGCCAATAGGCAGCCGGGTCGGGTAACCGTCTGCACGTCGGCGGTGTCGCCCACCACCCAGGTTTGCACGGGGTTGGCCTCGGCGGCTACGGGGGCCGGGGCAGGCTCGGGACTGGTTTGGCCACAGGCGGCTAGGTGAACGGCGGCCAAGAGCACCCACGGCGAGGCAAAGTTCTTCATGAAAGAGGTTGAGCGAATGTGATCAAATGGGGTTGCCGCCTTTAGTAGTAAGGCCAGCAACCTGAGGGTCAAATTTTACCCCACCGAACCCGTACAACATCAGCACCCGGGAGTAGCGGAAGCTGAGCGGGGCCAGCAAAACCAAGGCCGGGATAATGACCCCTAGGTAATGCTGGAGGACGGGCTTGGCCACCAGCACGTTTACCGCCACCAGGCCCGCTACAAAAGTGGCCACACCAAAGGCGTAGCTCACGTACATGGCCCCGTAAAAAAAGCCCGGCTCCACCTCGAAGCGTAGCTGACAGTGCGGGCAATGGGGGTTCATGTCGGTAAAGCGGGCCAGGTGGTAGGCCGGGGCCGCGAACATGGCCCCCTGGCGGCAGCGTGGGCACTTGGCCCCGGCAATGGCCCCCCACAGCGACAGGGGCCGGGCGGCCGGGCGGTTTAAAGAGACATTGGGCATGGCAGGTTGGTAAGGGGATTTTGACTAAACGAACTTTGGGTGAGGTTTTGATCAGGAAAAGAAAAATAACCTCTTGGTTTTTTCTAAATATTTAGTAATCAGAAAGAAAGGTCAATGGATAAGCTAGCCATTTTGGCTTGCGCTCACGCGGGAGAGGCGTGGTTTTGCAAGGCGATCAACCGTTGCTCTTCCGCAATGAGGACTTCCAAGGTGGTGTTTTGCAGCACTTGCAGGGTGGCATCGCGCACTTTGAGCATGGCCGCCCGGATGCCGCAGGTGGCCTCATCTTGGCATTCCTCGCAGGTTTCGTAATAATTGAGGCTAATGCAGGGCACGAGGGCAATGGGGCCGTTCATGTGGCGCACCACTTTGGCCAGTTCGATCTCGGCGGGAGGTTTGGCCAAATAGTAGCCACCGGCTTTGCCTTTCCGGCTACCCAGCAAGCCTATGTTTTTCATTTCCAATAAGATCGCCTCCAAAAACTTGCGGGGGATGTGTTCCGCCGCCGCAATATCGCCAATGAGGAGCGGCCCCCGCCCGTGGTTTTTGGCCAGGTGGATGAGGGCTTTGATGGCGTACTTGGTTTTTTTGGACAGCATGGCGAGGCGTTTTACCGTAAAGATAGGCTTTTGGGCGGGTTTCAGCGGCTCAGGCCATGGCCGCGCTGCTGGGCACTTCGGCCTGCTGGGTCAGTTTGTCGAACAAGCCGAGCAAGAATCGGGTGCGCTCGCCGGGACGGCCCCGGCCCACCGGTTGGTTGTCCACCTGCACAATGGGCATCACCTTTTTGGTAGTGCCAGTGGTGAACACTTCGTCGGCCTCGGCCAGTTCGGTAAGGTACACGGGCCGCTGCTCGATGCGGAAGTTATCGGCGGCTAGTTCCAGCACCACCCGGCGCGTAACGCCCTTGAGCACGTTGTGGTGCGGGGTGATCAAGGTGTCCTTTTTGAATAGGAAGAGGTTGCTGCGGCTCAATTCGCTCAGTTCGCCTTGGTGGTGGTAGAGTACGTCGGCCGCGCCTTGGGCCTTCATTTGCTTGGCCAACAAAATCACCTTCATGTAGTTGGTGCTTTTTACTTCGGGCATTTCGCGCAGGTGCTCGGCGGTGATGATTTTGATGCCCTTGGCAAATTTAGTCTCGTCCACCACGGGCAGGTTTTCGGTCATAATGGCCAGGTTGGGCGTGCCGGGGGTGATGCCGTCGTCGGTGTAGCCACCGGTGAGCAGCAGCCGAAAGGCCAGGTCCGGCTGGTTGGCTCGCTGGTGCAACTCGTCCATGATGGCCCGCAGTTCAGCTTTGCCCATGGGTAGGCTTAGGTCCATTTGCATGGCCGAGCAATGGAATCGGTCCAGGTGCAGGTCGCGCATGAAGGGGCGGCCGTAGTAGGTGCGGCAATAGTCGAACAGGCCGTAGCCGCGCAGCAGGCCTAGGTCGTTAATGTGGAACTGGGCGTTTTGAACGGGCAATATTTGGCCGTTCAAATAACAAAAATGACCCATTATAAAAAGGGTTTTGGGGTAAAAAATGCAAAAGGACAGGTTTTGGACCTGGAACAAAAATAGTGGTTAAGCACCAGCCCGGCTCGCGCTATGGCCAGTGGCGGAAAAGTACCGACATTTCTTGAAATAACCTTGCCCAAACAAGGTAGTGCGGGCAAGATTTATCTAGTTAACGTGTTAAAGATTAATTAGTTAAAGAACCAACCACTCTCCCGATCGGCCTGGCGGTGGAGCTTTTTAAACATCTTGATTTTTTCGGCCAGCAAGTCGGGGGTTTTCGCCTCGCTGGTCAGGTGCTCGATCCGTCCGAGTTCTTGTCTCACCTTATTGAGCCGAGTTTTGTATTTGTTATTACTAAATTCGTACTTATAGTTGAAAAAATCGCGGATAAGCGTGGCCTCCGGGCCAAAATGGAGGAACTGGTATTTTTGTTCAAGCAACTGATCCAATTGTTTTTGCAACATGCTCACATAGCGGGCCAATTGGTGTTCCACCAAGTTGCCCATCTGGTCGGGGTGGGCCAGGTTGTACTCCAATTGCAGGCGCAACAACTGATAGAAATCTTGGTTATTGTACGCTTCGGTTACCCGCTTCATCATCTCGGTTTTGCGGAGTTTTTCGGCCTCATCCGGTTCCAGATCTGGGTGCAGGGCTTTGGCCAGGGTGGTGTAGATGCTACGGGCATCCTTGGCCTCCAAGTTTTTTTCAGCCTGCTCTTTGGCTTCTTTTTCCAATTGTTTCTTGGTCTTTTTCCGTTCCTTCTGGCCAGGGTTTTGCCCCTGCTTGAAATACTCCGCCTCGAGTTCGTCAAAATACCCCGGATCATTGGCGGCCCTGTCCAAGTCCACGTCGATGTTGAAAAGTTGTTTCATGGCCTGTTTGGCGGCCTGGTCCTGTTGCTCGTTCAGTTCTTCCAGGCTCTCCTCGGCGTATTTGTCATGGATGGCCATTAGTTCGGGGTCATCGGTGCCAAAATCGAGCAGTAAATTGTAGATATCGTAAGCCTCTTCGGAAATGAGCCGCCCCAAGGTCTTTTTCTGGTCTTTTTTCCAGGGGTGCTTTTCGTAACTGAGGTCCAGGCTCCTCACGTACTCGCGCATCTGCTCGTGCAGTTGCTCGATTACGGGGAACACCTCGGCCGCAATTCGGTTACGTACCTTATCTACTTCCGCCTTCACGCGGTTCAGTTCGGCCTGTTGTTCGCTAATTTGCTGGGTGAGGTCATTAAATTTCTTCTGATTTTGGCTCAACTTCTGGCCCGGTTGCTCCACAATCATCGGTGTGGTAGGGGCGGCAGGCGGCGCAGGTGGAACGACTTTTTTCTTTGGCATAGACAAGTATAAAAGGCTTGGTGCGAGGTGATGGATTACGCCAAGCGGATTGGCAAATACGAATGGGTAACTAATTGGATGAGCATGGTTACCTACGTAACATTTATTTGAGGTAACCGAGGGGATTTTGGTAAATCAAAATTATCTTAAAGTTGAGCAGATGAAAAACTTGCTATTGGTATTTTTTGGCAGCGGCTTG
Source organism: Bernardetiaceae bacterium (assembly GCA_025454895.1). Classification (GTDB taxonomy): domain Bacteria; phylum Bacteroidota; class Bacteroidia; order Cytophagales; family Thermoflexibacteraceae; genus JALONO01. The sequence continues at coordinate 7,243 of JALONO010000040.1, read as the reverse complement.
GGCGGCGTTTGCCGTTACGGTTTAGCGCGCTGGCTGGATGGGCCGGGGGCTTTCCCTTGGGGCATTTTGCTGGCCAACGGGTTAGCTTGCCTGCTGGTGGGCCTGGCACTGGGCCTGGCCGACCAACGGCCGGGGTTAGGCCCGGCGGGTAAGTTGTTGCTGGCCACGGGGTTCTGCGGCGGGTTCAGCACGTTTTCGGCTCTGGCGGCCGATACGCTGCTGCTGGCCCGCCAACCGCAGTGGGGCCTGGCCCTGCTCAACTTAGGGGCCAGCCTGGTGCTGGGGTTTTTGGCCGTGGCGGCGGGGTTGGCCCTGGCCCAGCGGTGGGGCGGTTGACCGGCTTACACTAAAATGATTGCATGATTGCATGATTGCATGATTGCATGATTGCATGATTGCATGATTGCATGATTGCATGATTATGTTCTTTGTTGATTTTCAGTTGTTTATGGCATCAGAAATACACATTCCAAATTGATTTCAACCCAATTAAAAAGCCCCTGCCGCTCCGGCAGGGGCTTTTGGTTAGGCAAAAGTGAGAACTGGTTATTCTACTACTAGTTTCACGGTTTTGCGCAGGGTGCGGCCTTCGTGGGCCAGTTGCAGCACGCAGAAATAAGTGCCCGTGGGCAAATTGGCGGGTTGCCAGCCCAACTGATGGAACCCGGCCGCCAGGGGGCCATCGGTTAGTACGCCCACGGTTTGGCCCAGTGAGTTGTACACGCGGAGGTTGGCCTGGGCCTGGTGCCAGTCGGGCGGGAGGGCAAACGCCAACTGGGTGCGGTTGCCCACCGGGTTGGGGTAGGCTTGCAAGGCCACCTCGTCGGGCTGCACGGTGCGGGCAATGAACTCCGGGTCGCCAAAAAACACCCGGAACCGATGCTTGCCTGCCGAGTTGTTGAACACGTATTCGTTTACCTGGTTCATGTCGATGACCCGCTGCAACTCCAGGTCTAGCAACCTAAGTTGCCGGGCGTTACCAAAGTAGGAATTATCCCAGCGCAGGGTGCTACGCTTTTCGTCGTTGTTGCTTTCCACGGTAAAGTCCCAAATGTGGTTGTCGGCGGTGGGCACCACGTCTTTGGCAAATTTGGGGTGAAAATACTCGGGGTGCATAAAGTTGATTTCCAGGTACTTCATAAACCGGGGCAGGGTCATGTCGTCGTGCTCGTCTTTCGAGGCACTGGCGGTGCTGCGCATCCCCAGGCCGCTCAGTTGGTGGCGGCGGTGGCCCACGGTCAGGTCAAACCGTACCTCCCAGTCGCGGGCGTGCAGGGGGTTGACCAGGGCTTCGGGGGCTTCTTCCTCGAGGCGGCAAGTGGCGCATTTTGCCACGGGCACGCGCACGGCCACCGGCCCATCGGCAAACACGAACCCGCCCCGGAAGGGGGCCAGCCGGGCCGCGTCGCTAAACCCGGCCCCGTTAAAGGTGCGCAAGTTGCCAAAGCTGAGGCTGTTGTTGTTGGCGGTGCGCACGTCGTTCCACTGCACGTTAAAGCGGTAGGGGTTGCCAATAAGGTTCCACCCTTGGTTGAGGTTGAGGGTAAACGGCTGGGCGGGGCTGACCACCGGCCCGCTGCCCGTCCCGGTGCTAATGTTGATGGTCGGGCCTTGGTTCGGGTCGGCCAGGGCACCGGGCTGGGCAATGAGCCAATAGCCGCGCCCCAGCTCGATGTTGGTAAATCCTTCTGCATTAAACTCCTGGTTGCCCTGGTTTTCGTACCGGAACAAACGCCAGTTTTTTGGGTCGTAATCGTTGAACTCGTCGCGGAAAACGGCGAGCGCGTCGGGGTTGTCCAGTGTGAGCGGCACGGCTACGATCTGGTAGTCTTCCACGGCACTGCCCAAACGGAAGTTGGGGATGAGCAGGCCCTGGGGCGAAGTGTAGCGCAAGTTGGCCGCTACGCGCGGGGTGCGCGACACGTTGCCGGCCGCGTCGGTGGCTTCTAGGTAGTACTCAAGGCCCAATTCGTCGAACAGGGTGCTGGGCAACGAGGCCGAGTACACATTGCCCTGCGACTCGGTGGGGCGGGCCGTGAAGCCCACGCTGGCCGCCGCCGTAATGGGCCGGAAGAACACCTGCACGTTGGCCAGCCGCACGTTATCGGTAATGGTGGCCGAGGTGGTGAGCGACTGCACCGTTTGGTTGATTTCCAGCAAGCGGGGCTGCACCAGGTTACTGATTACAGGCGGCACGTTATCGTTGATGATATTGAACCCGCTGGCACTTTCGCCAAACACCCGGTCGTTGTTGACGGCAATAATGCGGATGCGGAAGTTAGTGCCAGTAGGGAACCGCGAGGAAATCACGATCCAGCCCCAGGGCGACTGGTTGGCCGTGAGGCCGCCGCCGGGGGTAATATCTTGAATAACCGCCCCTTGCGAATTGAGTAAGAGGATGCGCACCAGTTGGTTGCCCAGGTTAGACTGCCAACTGATGTTGAAAGTCAGGTCGCGCACCACGTTTTCGCCACCGTTGGGGGCCACCACCCGGATCGAGGGCCGCACAATGGTAAAGGCGGCATCGCTCACATCGTTAATGGCCGGGCTGCCCACGATGGACACCCGCACGCTGTAATTGGTGCCATCGGGCAGGTCGGGCGGGGTCCACTCGAAGCTAGTACCGGTTTGGTTGTTGGCAATGGCTTGCACCACCTCGGTGCCGCGTAGCAATTCCAGCAACACCGGGCGGCCGGTGTTGTTTACCCAAGTAATGTTGGTGCGGAAGCCGTTGCCGAGCAGGCTCTCGTTGCCGTTGGGGGCGGTAACGCGCAGCTCAGGGGTGGCCAGGGTGAAGGTGCCGCTCAGGGCGGTGCGGTTGTTGTCCACTAGGCTGGTGAGGCGGAGCCGGTAGTCGGCTGCCGGGGTTAAGCTGCTGGGGACGGCCCAGTCGAACTGGCTGGCGGTGGTACTGGCCACCAAGGTTTGTACGGTGGCCCCGCCGCGCAGCAGTTCTAGCCGCACGGCCCCGTCCAGGTTGGTGGTCCAGGTAACGGTATTAGTAAGGCCCAAAAACCAGGTTTCGCCCCCGGCGGGCACGTTGATCCTAAAAATACCTTCTATCAAACTAAACGGGTTGCTGCTTTGCCCCACCACCCGGCTATCCGCCGTGCGGATGCGGATGCGGTAGCCGTTTTCGCCCGTGCCCACGTTATTGGGCACCAGCCAGCGGAAAGTCCCGGCGTTGGCGGCCACGGTGGCAATGGGGCCGCCCACCACGGCATTGTTTTGGAGCAGCTCGATCACCACGTTTTCGCTGGTGAGGCTGGTGCGCCAGCGGATGTCGACGTTACTGCCCCGGGCCAAGCGCTCGCCGCCGTTGGGGGCGGCCACCACGATCGAGTCGGCCAGCCCGATGGTGAAATCGCCCGCGCTTTGGGCGCTCACGTTGCTGAGTACCGTGTTGGTAACCCGGATGCGGTAGTTGTTGCCCAGCGGTAGGTCGTTGGGCACGGCCCACTGCACCGAGTTGGTGTTTACGATATTGCTAAATGGGGTGAGCACCACATTGCCCCCACGCAGGAGTTCTACCCGCACGTTGTCAGAAAAATTGCTCTGCCAGCGGAGGTTGAAGTTGCCGTTACGGGGCAGGGACTCGCCGCCGTTGGGGGCTAAAATGCTGATGGTAGGCGCATCACCGATGGTAAAATTGGCGGCACTCTCCCCGGTGATGGTAATGCCACCGATGCCCGTAAGGCGCACCCGGTAAGTGCTGGCGTTGGCCAGGTTAGTAGGTATAGTCCAATCAAAACCGCCGTTATTGGGGGTAGAAGGGACAATATTTTGCGCAACGGCGTTGTTGACGATGAGGTCGATCCGCACATCGCCGCCGAAGTTGGTGATCCAAGTGATGCGGTGTACCCGGCCTTTGTTCCAAAGTTCGCCGCCGTTGGGCGTTACCAAGCTTAACAAGGGGGAAGTAATGGCAAACTCAGTGCTTTCGGAGACCAAAGTGCTGGGGGCCGCCGCCGTGATGCGGATGCGGTAGTTGGTAGCTTCAGGCAAGTTATTGGGTACGGCCCAGCCCAAGGCCCCCACGCTGAGCAGGAAGTTGTCGGCCAATTGGGCCACTACCGCCCCCGCGCGGATCACTTCTACGCGGCCGTTGCCGGTGAGGTTGGTATCCCACCGGATGTTGAAGTTGGTGCCCCGGAACGCGCTCTCGCCGGGGGCCGGGTTGCGGAAGGTCAAAAAGTTGCCGATCGTGAAGTCGGCCGGGTTGGTGGCCGTGGCCAGGGTGTCCACGGTGTTCACCACCCTAATCCGGTAGTTGGTGCCGTCGGGAATATCGTTGGGGATGGTCCAGGCGAAGGTGCCCGCCGGGGTTCCAGCCGTGCTAGCGTTGAGCGTGCGGAACAAGTTGCCCGCCCGTCGCAGTTCAATGCGCACGTTTTCGGCCACGTTACTAGTCCAGGTAATGTTGCGGGCCGCGCCCCGGAGCCACACTTCGCCGCCCACCGGGGCCGTTACGGCCAGCACTCGGCCAATCGAGAAATCGTTGGCACTGGTGGTGGTCAAAAACCGGTCGTTGCCGTTAGTGAGCCGCAGCCGGTAGCCGCCGCCGTCGGCCAGTGAGGTGGGCACCAGCCAGGTAAAGCTGGAGCCGGGGGCCGCTTCGGCAATGGTTTGCACCGGGTTGCCGTTGCGCAGTAGTTCTATCCGCACGTTGCCGGGGGCGTTGCTGTTCCAGTTGATCACCGCGTTTTGGCCTTTGGTCAGGTTTTCGCCGCCGTTGAGGGTGGTGAGGGCCAGGGTGCGCCCGCCCCCGATGGTAAAGGCGGTGGTTTGCACGTTATCGGTGGGCGAGTTGGTGCGGCTCACCCGGATGCGGTAGTCGTTGCGCACGGGTAGCTCGTTGGTGAGTTGGAACGCCACCGGGATGTTGGCCGGGGCCACGCTGGTGGCAATGGTGCGGTACACCTCGTTGCCCAGCAGCAGTTCCACGGTAAAAACGTCCAGGTTGCCGCCCCTGGCTTGGTAGGCCCAGTTGATGGTCATGGTGGTGCCCACCGAGAAGTTGACCCCATTGGCCGGGCTAAGCAGCGTAATGCCCGACTGCGCCCGCACCGGCCCCACTAGACCAATCGCTAAACTCCAAAATAGGGCAAAAGCGTAGAAGAAAATCTTTTTCATGATTGATCAGAATCAAAGATAGGTTTCTGGTTGAGAATAAGTTATTCGGGAAGGGGCGGCTCGGGCAGGTTGTTGTTGCGGTTGCGCAACGCCGGGATGAGGATAGCCGCCGTAGTGGCCAGCAAGGCCCCACCGCCCACAATAAGCAAGAAACGCTTGGTGCGCACGGCCCCTTTTACGGCAAAGGGCGCGCTGCTGCCCATGAATGTTTTGTCGTTCAAACTCGTGATTTGGATTTGGTAGTCGTTGCCCCGCTTAAGGTTTTCGGGCACGGTCCAGTCCCAGTAGTTATCGCCCACCCGGTTGGCCACGCCAGGCACCAAAGTGCCAATGAACGCCCGGTTTTTGTACAGGTCAATCTGCACGCTGTCTTTCACGTTGCTCACCCAGTCGATGCGTTTGGTGCTGCCCGGCTCCCACACCGAGCCTTTGGTCGGGTTTACTACGCGGATAAATCGCTGCTCGCCGGCGGGCGGGGCCGTTTGGGTTTGCGGGCTGGGGGTTTGGGACCAGGTTATTTGCGGTACGGCGGCCAGTAACAAGGCCACCAGCCACCAGGTAGAGGTTTTCATAAAGGCGAGGGGAATATCGTTTTTGAAAGGTGTTAGATGATAGTTTAAGCGGTTGATTATTAATAAAATGATGGATTTATTAGCACATCAAGACAAAAAATATTCTGGTTGTTTAGTAAATATCCTTGCTTTGAGTTAATTGTTTATTGGGGTAGGCTATTTTTAAAAAGACTGGCTTTCAATTGTTTATAATACTTGAGTACTAGAGAATATCGCTGCTGCCCAGCAACATATCACTGTACGAGGCAGCGAGCAAGTCGGCCTCTTCCAAACGTAATAAACTGCGGTAGTGGTTGCATTGTTGGTGCAAATAAGCTTCGCCTAAAGTGCCCACGTAGTCGATGGCCTCGATTTCCACGAACGTGCCCAGGCCGTCCACCTGGTCCAGGTGGAATTTCACATTGTCGATAAAGTAGATTTCGCGGGCTTTGGCTACCACCGCCAGCACCCCGCAGGCGGCCACGAGCAGGCTTTTGAGGGGGCCAGGCTCCGGGGGCAGCGGCCACAGTTGCACTTCCGATTTTTTGGCGGCGGCTTGGTTGGGCCGGTGGTAAAAAATGAGCGCGCGCTCTAGGTTGCCCTCCCGCATTTTCAGGCGGCCGTGGGGCACGCGGAAATAGGTGTCGGTTTGGTGGTCGGTGCCTTTGCAATCGGCGCCCGCGCTCAGCAGCACTTGGCGCAGCGGGGCCAAGTCGGCGCAGCGGGCTTTGATCTCTACATTCAAATGCTGCCCAGGGGCGGCAAACGGGCGGTCGGTCACCGATGAAGCAGGTTAGTAAAAGATTGGTAATTAGTATTTTATCAATATAAATGATTAAATGATTAAATGATTAAATGATTAAATGATTAAATGATTAAATGATTAAATGATTAAATGATTAAATGATTAAATGATTAAATGATTAATCTTCTTGATTATCAATCTTTTATTAAATCAGTAATGGACAATCGTTGCTTGATTTTAGGATGAGTGTCAAGTGCAGGTAATAGTAAGAAGCGGTGGGGCGGCCCCCGGCCGACAAAAGTAGCCCATCTGCCTGGCAAAAGCGTTACGAGGCGCGCGCGTAGGCGGGCCGCAGGGCCTTGTGGGGGTTGTAGTGGTTGCTTTCTTTGGCAAAATAACCACTTGGGTTGTAAGGCCGCTTGTGCGGGTGGGCCTGGCACGCGGGCGAGCAGGCCCCGGCTAGTTTTTCCAGGCAGGCCGGGCAAATGGCCACATGGCGGTTGCATTCCGGGTTGGCACAGTTCACCAGGTGGTCCGAAGGGGTGGCGCACACGTAGCACTTGGATACCACGGTGGGGTTCACCCGGTTCACCTCCGCTACCACCCGGTTGTCGAACACATAGCACCCGCCTTCAAAATCCTCGCCGCCTTCTTCCAAGCCGTATTTGATAATGCCGCCGTGCAGTTGATACACATTCTCGAAGCCCTGCTCGAGCAAAAACGCGCTGGCTTTTTCGCATTTAATGCCGCCAGTGCAGTAAGTGATGATCTTTTTGTCCTTGTAGCCCTCCAACTCGCCCACTTTGCTGGGGAA
>JALONO010000254.1 GCA_025454895.1 Bernardetiaceae bacterium | reverse complement strand
AAGTGATTGATAATCAAACGAAATAATCATTTAGTTATGCCATCATTAAGTCATTTACCATCAATACCCCTTCCAAAAACCCCAGCCAATGGCGGCCACTACCACTAGCAACACCAACCAGGCGCTGATCCGGGTAATTTGGCTGCCCACCGCGTAGCTCTTGGGGGCAAACTTGAACTCGATTTTGTGCTGCCCGGCCGGCACTTCCAAGGCCCTCAGGGCGTAATTGGCCCGCAAAATGGGGGCAGGTTGGCCGTCGATGGTGGCTTGCCAGCCTTCGGGGTAATACACTTCGGAGAAAACGGCCAGGCCCGCCGCCGAGTTAGTGGCCTGGTAAGTGAGGTGGTTGGGCGTGAACGCGGTGAGCTTGAGGGTGGCCCCGCTGCGGTTAAAAGTGGTGGTTTTGAGGGGGAACTTCTTCACGTCCACAATGGCCAGACTGTCGGCGGGCACGGTGCCCAGGGCGGCCATCTCCTCGTCGGGGGACTGGACGGGCCGCACGCCCGCCACCCACCAGGCATTGCCCAGGGCGGCCGGGTTGCGCACCACCCCGCGCTCGCCCGCCTGCGGGTCGATGATCACGTAGCGGGTGTTGAGCAAGTTGAGCACGGGCACCTGCGCAAAGTCAGGGTTGCCCTTTTGCAGCCCGCCGATGAGGGTTTGCAGCTCGGCCTGGAGCTTGCGGTCCAGCAGGTCCTGGTAGCGGCGCACCTTGGCCGAAAAATACCCGCCCACCGACTGGTGAAAGTACGACGTAGCGGCATCTTGGAACGGATCGCCACTGGTGAGGTTGAGCACCCGGAAACTCTCTTTGTCTTTCAAAATAAAATTGTCGGCGGGCGAGGCGGTGAAATTGTTTTCCACTACGTTGTCCTGAAACGATGCCTCGTTGAGGTAGCGGCGGCCCACGCCCCAGCCGTCGTACAGGGTGGCAGCGGCGGCCACGGCCAGCGCGCCCCACAGCGGCAGTTTGCCCAGCAAGTGCGCAAACAAGGCCCCGGCCACCAAGCCCGTGAGCACAAACGCCCGGAAGGCATCGGCGCGGAACAGGCTGGTCCGGTCGGCCAGCACGGCCTCGGTGAGTTGGCCCAAGCCCTCATCTTGCGGCCCGCTAAAATTGATAAAGGCCGGGCCAAGCAGGGCCATGAACAGGCTCAGCCCGCCCGTGAGGCCAAACGCGATGAGTAGTTTTTTGCGCAGGTCGGGGGTGTTGGCCTGGCCCAGTACTTGTTCCAGCCCCCAAGCCCCGGCCAAGGTCATGAGCATTACGCCCAGGCTCAGGGCCATGCTCACCGCCCTAAACTTGTTGTAGGCCGGGAAATAGCTGTACATCAAATCGGTAAAAAACGGGAAATTTTTCCCCCAAGAAATGAACATCATGAGCACAAACGCGGCCAACCACCAGGCCCGCTGGGCATTGGGGGCCAGCAGCAGGCCCAGCACAAACAAAAAGCAGAGCACCGCGCCCGCGTACACCGGCCCGGCCGTGCTGGGCTGGTGGCCCCGGTACATAAACGGCGACCGCTCTACCAACTGGGCAAATTGCTCGGGCGGGAGTTGGCCCCCTTGGCTGGCTTGCTCTAAAAACTGGTAGGTTTGGGTGCTGGGGGCCAGCTTCTCGTTGGTGGAACCGCCGTAGAAGTAGGGCCATAGCAAGGTCCAGGTTTCGCCAATGCCCTGGCTCCAATTATAAGCATAAGCTTTGGAAAGCCCGTCGTCGGCTTGGGCCTGGCCCAGGTCGGTGTCAAACTCGTTGGTGTTGGTGGTTTTTACCGGCGAAAGCTCGGCTTTGCCGCGCTGGCTATACTGGCCGTACTCTTGGGTGATGAGCAGCCGCCCGGCCCCGGTGGCCACGCCCAGCCCCACGGCCAGGGCCAACACGCCCGCCGCCTTGGCAAACGCGGGCAAGCGTTTTTGTTGAAAAGCCATCACCAGTTCGGCCAGGCCAAACACGCTGGCGATCATGGCCAGGTAATAGGTGATTTGCACGTGGTTGGCCCGCAGTTCCAGGCTCATGGCCAGGGCCGTGAGGGCAAAGCCCGCCAACAGCCGCCCCCGGAAGGCCAGGTGCATGCCCGCCAGCACCAACGGGGCGTAGGCCAACGCCCAGGCTTTGGTGAGGTGGCCCACCTCGATCAAAATCAGGTGATAGGTGCTTAGCCCAAAACCCGCCGCCGCCACGGCCGCCACCCAAGGGCGCGCCCCAAAGCAAGCCAGGGCCACAAAACTGCTGAACATGAGCATGAACAAAATACCCGCGCTTTTGCTGCCAAACACCAACCCTTTAAATAGCTGGTCCACCCAGCGGATGGGCTGGTCGGGCTGGGGGGTTTGCAGCACGTAGGTGGGCATCCCGCTAAACATGCGGGTAGTCCAAAGCGTAGGCTCCGGGTGGGCCCGGTTGTACTCCAGGGTTTCCTGCGCGCCGCCCAAGTAATGCAAAATATCGCTTTGGGGCAGCGACTGGCCGTCCAGCACTTCGGGTTTGAAAAACCAGGCAGCTAGCAGGTAGAAAGCGGCCACACAGGCCAGGTAGGGCAGCCAAGCGGCAAAATTGATCTTCGGGTTCATGGGCCAGGCAAAGTCGCGTAAGCGGGCAAAAGTACGGAGAAAGCCGTTCAACTCGCGCACCGGCGGCCCCGCCCGCCGCCAACTGCTGCGTTACACAAACCGTTTAAAAGATAAGCGGTTAGGAAGGCTCCGAGGCAACTCCCTCGCAAATTTTGAGATGCCCGGTTGCCCTTGCAATAAAACGCTTTAATTTTGCCATCCTTGCAAGGCTGAGCGGTTAAACTTGGTATTTTTTTAAGTAAGAAGATGAAATTTTATAACCTAAAAGTCAAAGACATCGTCCACGAAACCGAGGATACGATCACTATTTTGCTCAAACAGCCCCTGTTTACCCGTGTAAAGTACAAACCGGGGCAGTTTTTGACCCTCATCGTGCCCATCAATGGCAAAAGTGAACGCCGGGCCTATTCGCTCAGCAGCGCGCCCAACCTGGACGATGCCCTGGCCGTTACCATCAAACGGGTGCCGGGCGGCCTGGTGTCCAACTACTTGAACGACCACCTCAAAGTGGGCGACAACATGGACATTATGGAGCCGATGGGCAACTTTTGCTTAGACCCTGACAAAAACCAGAGCCGCCACGTGGTGTTGTTCGGCAGCGGCAGCGGGGTAACGCCCCTGATGTCGATTGCCAAGAGCGTGCTCCTGTTTGAGCCAAAAAGCGCGGTGTCGCTCATTTACGGCAACCGGACAATGGAAACGGTGATCTTCCGCCAAAAAATTGAGGAGATGCAGAAAAAGTACGGCGACCGGTTTAAGGTAGTGCACGTGCTGAGCCGGGCCGAAGAAGATTGGATCGGGTACCACGGCCGGATCGATAAAACCTTGGCCGTGAACGTGCTGAACTTGCTCCCCAAGTTTGACAAGGCCAAAACCGAGTATTTCATGTGCGGCCCCGAGGGCATGATGGACGAAGTTACCGAGGCCCTGCACCTGTTGCAAGTGCCCAAGGAGCGCATCCACCGCGAAAGTTTTGTGAGCAGCACCGCCGAAGAAGTGAAGGACGAGGCCGCCCTCAAAGCCTCGGGCATTGTGGAGCAGCAAGTTACCGTGGTGCTGGACGGCGACGAGTACACCGTAACCGTGCCGCCTACCAAAACCATTTTGGAGGCGGCTTTGGATGCGGGCATCGACGTGCCCTACTCGTGCCAAAGCGGCCTGTGTACGGCCTGCCGGGGCCACCGCAAGTCGGGCGAGGTGAAAATGGACGAAGACGAGGGCCTGAGCGAAAGCGAAATCCGCGACGGCTACGTGCTCACCTGCGTGAGCCACCCCCTAAGCGAAAACGTGGTGATCGAGATTGGGTAGAACCAGCGGGGCGGGTTTTTTTAGAGAACGCCACGCAGTATCTATCTATCAAAATCAAATAGAAATTCTTTGTTTTTATGATTTAAGTGATTGATAATCAAGTATAAAAATCATGTCATCATTAAGTCATTTGTGTATTATTTTGCAGGATGAAAGTCCTGCTTTTATTTTTTGTCCTCACCGGGGCGGCCGCTACGGGCTTGGCCCAAACCCCCGCCAAAGAAACCACCCACCTGAGCCAAACCTGGCTGGCCTATTTTAACCAAACCCGGCTGAGCAACCGCTGGGGCCTGTGGGCCGAAACCCACCTGCGCACCCGCGACGAGCTGGTGAGCGGCCTCACCGTGGGCCTGGTGCGCGTGGGCCTCACGTACTACCTGGCCGACCAAACCAAGCTAAGTGCCGGGTATGCCTACGTCCACTTTTTCCCGGGCGACAACCACCCGGGCATTTACCAGCCCGAAAACCGCTACTGGCAGCAGTTGCAGTGGCACACCCAATACAAAAAAGTCCGCACCATGCAGTGGCTGCGGCTAGAAGAGCGGTTCAAGCGCCGCCTCAAAGACGACGACGAGTGGGCCGAGGGCTATAACTTCAATTTCCGGGTGCGGTACAACCTTTCGGCCCAGTTTCCGCTCAGCCAAAAAGGCTTGGGGCCGAAAACGCTGTCGTTGGTGGCCAGCAACGAGGTGTTCGTCAACTTTGGCCGCGAGATCGTGTATAACTATTTTGACCAAAACCGACTGTTCCTGGGTTTTAGCTACCAGTTTAACAAGCAAACCAACTTGCAATTTGGCTACATGAACGTGTTCCAGCAACTGGGGGCGGGCAACCGCTACCGCAGCGCGAACGCGCTCCGGCTGTTCTTGTTCCAGAACCTAGACTGGCGGAAGAAAAGCTGACCAATTTACCCAAACCGCTTGAACAGGGCTACCGCAATGTGGCCACCAAAACCGAAGGTATTGCTCATGGCCACATCGATTTGCCGGGGAACGGCCCGGTTAGGGGTGAGTTGTAGCCCTTGGGGTAGTTGCGGGTCCACCTGGTGCAGGTTGATGGTGGGCGGCACCAGGTTGTGCTGCATAGCCAACACGGAGGCGATGGCCTCAATGGCCCCGGCCGCGCCCAGCAAGTGCCCCGTCATCGACTTGGTGGCACTGATTTGCAGGTGAGGCAAGTGCCCGCCAAACACGGCGGCCACGGCTTTGGCTTCGCTAATGTCGCCTACCGGGGTGGACGTGGCGTGTACGTTCAAATAATCCACGTCCATCGGTTCCAGGCCCGCTTCGGTCAGGGCTTCCTGCATGGCCAGTTGGGCGCCCAGCCCCTCCGGGTGCGTGCCCGTGATGTGGTAGGCATCGGCGGCCAAACCGCACCCCACCACCTCGGCGTAAATTTTGGCCCCCCGGGCCTTGGCGTGCTCCAACTCCTCGAGCATGAGCACCCCGGCCCCCTCCCCGATCACGAACCCATCGCGGGTTTCGTCGAAGGGCCGGGAGGCTGCGGTAGGGTCGGTATTGCGCTCCGACATGGCCTTCATGGACGTAAACCCGCCCACGGAAGCGACCGTGATGGCCGCCTCGGAGCCACCCGTAATGATGATGTTGGCTTTGCCCAGCCGCAGGTAGTTGAACGCATCGGCAATGGCGTTGGTGGACGACGCACAGGCGGACACCGTAGTGAAATTAGGCCCCCGGAAACCGTATTTGATCGAGATCAGGCCCGGGGCCATGTCCGTAATTACCTTGGGCACAAAAAACGGGCTAAAGCGCGGCGTGGGCTTGGTTTGCGAATAGTAGAG
>JALONO010000253.1 GCA_025454895.1 Bernardetiaceae bacterium | reverse complement strand
AGTGCTGCTGCTGGGGCGGCAAATTTGGCGGCTGGCGCACCGGCAGCCGGTCAATGTGCCCAAGCTGTTGTTGCTCACCGCCGCTTTGGGCACTCACTACTTCATCTTTTTTGCTACTGCCACTCCGTTTTTAGTGGCCGAGGCGTTGGAAACCCAAGTTTTTAGGGTTGGGTTTATTGTACGGCTTGGTGGTGGGCGTTATCGAGATTTACGGCCTGCAATACACTTGGGCCATGTGGCTGTTTGTGCCGTTTACGATGGTGGTGGTGTACCATTATTACGTGGACGGCCTGATCTGGAAGTTTGGGCGCGACCCGGAACTGCGCCAGGTGATGTTTGGACCGCCTCCGCCCGCCCCCACGCCCAGCGGTAGCTAAGCCTGGGGGCGGATTTCCCCACCGGGCTAACGGACCCGCCCCGCTCCGGCGGCGTAACTCCCACTTTTTCGGTTACCTTTGCTCATGCCGGTTGGCGGCTTTACCGCCCGGCTGTTGCGCCATGACCAGCCTCGTTACGGAATATTCGCTTTGGTATTTACCGCTGTGCCTGCTGGCCGGGGGGCTGTACGCCTTTGTGCTCTACCAAAAACCGCAAGACCAGCCCTGGAGCCGCAGCCTGCATTGGGCCTTGGCCGGGCTGCGGTTTGGCGTGGCCACCTTGCTGGCGTTTTTGCTGCTAGGCCCGCTGCTGCGGCTGGTGCGCAACTTCTACGAAAAACCCACCGTGGTGCTGGCCGTGGACGACTCCCAGTCGCTGGCCCTGGTGAGCAAGCCCGAGGCCCTTACCCAACTGGCCACCCGCCTGGATGCCCTGGCCACCCGCCTGCGCGACCAGAACTTTGAGGTGGAAATCCAAACCTTGAACGAAAAAAACCGCCCCGCCCAAGTGGCCGGGCTACCCTTTGCCGCCCCCGCCACCAACCTGAGCGGGCTGCTGGGCCGGGTGCAAACCAACTACGAAAATCGCAACCTGGCGGGCATTGTGCTGGTGAGCGACGGGATCTATAACCAAGGCACCTCGCCCGCCTACCTGCCGTTCAAAACCGGGGTGTACGCCATCGGCCTGGGCGATACCTTGCCCCAAAGCGACCTGAGCCTCAAGGCGGTTTACCACAACAAAATCGCGTATTTGGGTAACCAGTTCCCGCTGGTGGCCGAGGTGGCCAACGCCGGGTTTGCGGGCCGCCAAGTGAGCCTCACCCTGAGCCAAAACGGCCGTACCCTCGATACCAAACGAGTGGATTTTAAAACCGACAACGGGTTGCAGCAGGTGCAGTTTTTGCTCACCGCCAACGACCGGGGCATGCAACATTACGTACTCACTATCAATGCGTTAGATGGTGAATTTACTACCAAAAACAACACCCGCCACGTGTATGTGGACGTGCTGGACGGGCGGGAGAAAATTTTGCTGGTGGCCCCCGCCCCCCACCCCGACCTGAAGGCGATCCGCAGTGCTTTGGAAAAAAACGAGAACTACCAGGTGGTGCTGTACCTGCCCGGTATCACGCCCGAGGACCAGTTTAAACGCAACGAAAAATACGACGTGGTGGTGGCCCACCAGTTGCCCAGCAACCTCTCGGCCACGGGCAGCAACTTGGTGAAAGAACTGGTGGCCAAGGGCACGCCCGTGTGGTACGTGGTGGGCGGCGTTACCAGCCTGCCCAGTTTCAACACGGCGGCGGGCACGGTGGCCATCAACGCCAACGGCCTGCAAACCGACAAAGTAACCCCGGCCTTCAACCCCGGTTTCAATAAATTCACCTTTTCGGACGAGAACAAGGCCCTGCTCACCAAGTTCCCGCCCGTGCAGGTGCCCTTTGGCAGCTACCGCCTGGGCGCGGGCACCGAGGTGCTGCTGTACCAGCGGGTGGGCAGCCTGCAAACCACTAAGCCCCTGCTGGTGCTGGGCCAAGCCGAAGGCCGCAAAAACGCGGCCCTGCTGGGCGAGGGCGTGTGGCAGTGGCGGCTCCAGGAATACGCCAAAAACAACGGGGCTTTGGCTTTTGACGACCTGGTGATCAAGCTCGTGCAGTACCTTTCGGCCAAAGACGACAAGCGGAAGTTCCGGGTCAACCCCACGGCCAGCGAGTACTACACCTCCGACGTGGTGGAGTTTGAAACCGAGGTTTATAACGACATTTACGAAAAAATCTACGGCCAAAAAGTGGACCTGGTGCTCACCAACGAGGGTGGCCAAACCACCAACTACACCTACGTCAACTCGGCCGAAGGGTTCCGCTACCGGGTATCGGGGCTAAAAGAGGGCGTGTACCGCTTTAGGGCCAGCACCCAACTGGCCGGCAAAACCGAAACCAGCACCGGCGAGTTCACCGTGCGCGAAATGGCCCTGGAAGCCCTGGCCACCACCGCCGACTTTGGCCTGCTGCGCCAACTGGCCCGGCAAACCGGCGGCGAGTTTTACCGCCCCGACCAGACCGAGCAACTGGCCGAACTGCTCACCACCCAAAAATCGGCCAGTTTGATCCACTCCACCGAAGAGATGCGCGAAGTGCTGCACCTCCGGTGGCTGTTTTTTGCCCTGGTGGCCCTGGCCAGCGTGGAGTGGTTTGTGCGCAAGTTCAAGGGGGCGTATTAGTCGGCTTATCTCCGCCAATTGGGTTGTTTGATTTTTGCTCCGGGGCGTAACCGCGGGATCGCCCGGCGATGGGAGGGCGGTGAGGTACGAACGGTGCCCCCGCCGCCCCGCGCACGGGAACGCACGTGTACCCCGGACAGCGCCGCACCGAAACGTCGGACCGCGCCCTAGCTTATGGAAACCTGCTGGCCCTGGCGCAAAATATAGCCTATTCGTGGGGGCGGAACCGGATGAAAACCATGCAATGTGGCGTGCTTCTGCCTAAAAATGGGCCCAGCCTTGGGCCTGTAACGGCACTTTTTGCCCGGCGGTGGTGAGCAGTACCGCCCCCTCGTTGGCTCCCTGCATAAACCCGATGAACGACACGTCGGGGTGGTTTTTCAGCTTGTCGTAGTCGGTTTGGCCGATGGTGAACAGGAGTTCGTAGTCTTCACCGCCGTTGAGGGCGCAGGTGGTAGGCGATAGTTTGAACTCGCTAATGGCCACGTCGTAGCTGAGGCGGTCGATGGGCAGTTTGTCTTCGTACAGGGCCGCGCCCAAGCCCGACTGGCGGCACAGGTGCAGCACCTCGGAGGCCAGCCCGTCCGAGATGTCGATCATCGCGGTGGGTACCACGCCCAGTTCAGCCAGTTCGTGCACAAAGTCGGTGCGGGCCTCGGGGCGCAGTTGGCGGCGCAGCAGGTACTCGTGGCCCTCCAGTTGGGGCTGCATCTGGGGGTTGGCCCCAAACTCGGCCTTTTCGCGCAGCAGTAGTTGCAGGCCCAGGTAAGCCGCGCCCAGGTCGCCGGTAACGCACAGGATGTCGCCCTTTTTGGCCCCGCTCCGGTAGGCGATGCGGTTTGGGGTGGCCCGGCCCAAGGCCGTGATGCTCAACACCAGTCCGGCCCGGCTCGATACGGTGTCGCCACCCACCAGGTCCACGTTGTAGGCTTCGCAGGCGGCGTGGATGCCTTGGTAGAGCGCGTCCACGGCTTCAACGGAAAAGCGGTTGCTCAGTCCCAGGCTCACCGTAAGTTGGGTGGGGGTGGCGTTCATGGCCGCAATGTCCGATACGTTGACGGCCACCGCCTTGTAGCCCAGGTGCGGCAGCGGGTGGAAGCTGAGGTCGAAGTGGATGTGCTCGCACAGCATATCGGTGCTTACCAACAGGCACTCCGGGCCGCCGGTGGCGATCACGGCGGCATCATCGCCGATGCCGTGCTGGGTGCTGGCCTGCCGCAGGGTGGCCCCGGCCTTGAGGCGGTCAATGAGGCCAAACTCGCCCAGTTGGGCCAGCTCGGTGCGTTTTTCGTCTGCCATAAACTAGAAATACGGCCACTGTTGGGGCGGCCGGGGCAAAGATACGCGGGCGGGGCCATTAGCTCCGCCCAGTGAGGTTGGTGAATATTGCCTGCGCGTTTGCTTATCGGCAACCCTAACCAGTGGCGACGGTTGTTATTTTTGTTGCCTACCCAATTCTTTTACTTCCGCAATCCACTTTTGCCGTTGGGCCGCCTTGGAGTTTCTTACAATGCCGAAATATGACACCTTAACGGGGTTGACGCCACAAAATTGTAAGGTGGATTTTTTAAGTTGATTGACACTTGGCCTGCCGTAAACCAGCCAATAATACCAGCTTGGCTGGTCAAGGGTGGTGATAATGCGGGCGGTTTTGCCTTTCAATAATTTGTCCCAAAAAACGGAGTTTTCCCGATACTGAAAGGCAAAGGTTGGTAAAAAGAGCCGGTCAATAAATCCCTTCATGAGGGCGGGCAGCCCTCCCCACCAAACCGGGTGAATCCATACTAAATGCTCGGCCCATTTTATTTTTTCCCAGGCTTGCAGCAAGTCAGGTTCTAATTCGGTTCTTTTTTGGTAGCCAAATGCCAGGTTAGGATTAAACTGCAAGTCAGCGATTACAATTTCTTGCACTTCGGCTTGGCTTTCCATCGCTCCAATTTTATACGCTTCGGCCAACCCAAAGTTTAGGCTTTCCTTGTGCGGATGCCCGTTGATGATCAATATTTTATTTGCCATTGATGTTGAACTTTGAACGGCAAAATTGAAGCTGATCTGGTTTGGGTAATAGGACAAATGTCTAAAAAGCAATCTCCCGACGTATCCTGCTCAAATGGCGTTGGGTAATGCCTAAGTAAGAAGCTAAATATTGCAACGGGATTTTTTGGACGTATTCTGGCTGTTTGGTTAACAGGTCTAAATAACGTTGCTTGGCATCGCCCTTTTGTAATTGAAAAATTCGTTTTTCTAGCTCAATATACTGCTGTTCGGCGATGGTTTTTAAGAACAAAGTCCAATTTAAATTTTGGCTGGCTAGGGCATTTACCTTTTCTTTTGAAATCAAGAGCAGTTCGGTTTCGGTAATGGCTTGGATGTTTTCGGGGGTAGGTTGCGCCGTTAGAAAAGATGAGTAGGCGGTCATCAAGTTATTGGGGAAGGTGATGCAATAAGTTATTTCTTCGTTTTTAACGGAAGTAAAGTAAGACCGCAGGGTGCCAGATAATACAAAGGCGATTTTTTTACAAATTTCCCCTTCCCTGATGAAATAGTCATTTTTAGGTAAGACTTTATAGGTGGTTTGTTGGGCAAAGTCATCAATTTCATGATCGTCTAGTACATGAAAAGACTGCAAGTGGTTTTTGAGGCTATCAAGATTCATGGTTGGATTTTAGCTTTTTTAAGGGGCTGCCCAGGCAATGCTTTGGGTAGGAATTTACGCCTTTTAGGCACGCAGCCATTAACAGTTTAAGCCTAGTTTCTCGATTGAAAAAGTGAGCGGGGCTGGTTCATAATTGCTTCTAAAATAAGATTTTGCATGCTCCCAGCATGAACGGCAAACCTCTGCCCAGCTTTCCAAGGCCGGAGCAAAGATACGCGGGCAAGGAACGCCTTCGCCTGGTCAATGGCCAAAGTCCCTGCCCCCGGCCGTGCCCGGTTGCCCACGCAGCGGCTTTGGCCTACTTTTACGCCCGTTTTGGCCCCGGGGCCTTTTTATGGGTTTTCTGTTTGTTTTAAGATGAAAAAAATCGTCAAAGTTGGCCAAATCGCTTGCGGGGCCGATGAGTTGTTCCTCATTTCAGGCCCGTGCGTGATCGAGGAAGAGAGCATTATGATGCGCACCGCCGAGAAGATCAAGGAGGTGAGCGAACGGCTGCACCTGCCGGTCATCTTCAAGTCGTCGTTTATGAAAGACAACCGCAGCGCGCTCAACTACTACATGGGCCCCGGCCTGGACGAGGGGTTGAAG
>JALONO010000252.1 GCA_025454895.1 Bernardetiaceae bacterium | reverse complement strand
TTCGTACTCGATGCGCACCAGGCGGGCATCTTCGTTGCGGCTAAACCAGTTGGTGCCGTACTCGAGCAGGTACATCGAGCCGTCGGGGCCAAACTCCATATCCATAGGGTTGCTGAAGCGTTGGCTGGGCATAAACGGGTCGAGGCTGATCATCTTGCCCTGCGCGTCCATGGTTACGGTCATGATCCAGCCGCGCATCCACTCGTATATAAATAGCTTACCGTTGTAATACTCCGGGAAACCGATGTTGCTCTTGCGGTAGCGGTCGGCATAAAACACCTCGCCCGCCATGGGGTTGCGGCCGCCCTTGCCCACAATGGGGAACTCCGGCGAAACCGCGTAAGGGTACCAGATCAGGGGGCTGCGCGCCGGGGGCAATTGCTTCAGCCCCGTGTTATTGGGCGAGCTATTGACCGGGATTTCCGGGTTGTGCGGCTCGCCCGAGGTGCGGGCCGCGAAATCGAACTTGCGGTAGGCTTTGTTGTTGGCCACAAACAGCGGCCAGCCGTAATAGCCGGGGGTTTGGGCCTGGTTGACCTCGCAGTGCCCGCGTGGGCCCCGGTGTACGGAGTCTTCGCCGGCATCGGGGCCTACGTCGCCCCAATACAAATAATTGGTCTTTTTGTCCACCGAAATGCGGTACGGGTTGCGGCAGCCCATCACATAAATCTCGGGGCGGGTGTTGGCCGTGCCCACGGGAAACAGGTTGCCCGCCGGGATGTCGTAGCCGCCTTCGGGGCGGGGGCGGATGCGGAGCACCTTGCCGCGCAGGTCGTTGGTGTTGGACGAACTGCGCTGGGCATCCCAAGCGGAACGGCCGGGCCGCTCGTCGCTGGGCGAGTAGCCTTCCGAGGCAAAGGGGTTGGTGTTATCGCCGGTGGAGAGGAACAGGTTGCCCTGGCCGTCGAACGCCAACGAACCGCCCGTGTGGCAGCACTCCTCGCGCTGCACGTCCACGGCCAGCACTTTTTTCTCCGAGGCCACGTCGATGCTATCGCCGTTGAACTTGAAAACCGACAATTGGTTCACAGCCTTGGCGGGATCGGAATAATACAGATACACCGATTGGTTTTGGGCAAAACCCGGATCCACGGCAACGCCCATCAGGCCATCTTCATGCTTAGTATAAACTTTTATTTGGTTGATGATTTTGGTTTGGTTAGTGGCCGGGTTGTATAGTTTCACTTCCCCTTTGCGGTGTACGTAAATCACGCGGCCGTCGGGCAAAATGGCCATTTCGGTCGGCTCGTCCAGGTTGCTATCCAGCACCACCTTGGTAAACCGGTTTTCTTCCGGCACCCGTTGGCTGCGGGCCTTGCTGTAATCGAGCGGCTTGCGCTCGCCCAACGCATACAAAAAGCCGCCCGTAACGTGTTTCACAAACAAAGGCTCGCGGAAACTCTCCGGGGTGTGGCCCCCGGCGGTGTAAAAGGCCCGCCCGCCGTCAAAGTCGTGGTACCAGCTCATGGGGTGGAAATCGCCGTTGGTACCGCCGGTGTAGGTTTTTTCGTCGATGGTCATCAGCACGTTCACCTGGTTGTTCAGGTTTTTGAAATTGTACCACTCGTCGGTACGCTCCCATTTGTCGGGCAGCGAGTCGGTGGCGGGGTGGCCCCGGCGGATAATGCTGAGCATGGCCTTGGGCGTGCCGGGCGGGTGGCTGGCAAATTGGCCGCCCACCAATTGGTTGTACCAGGGCCATTCGTACTCGGTATCGGTGGCGGCATGGATGCCCACAAAGCCGCCGCCTGCTTGGATATAGCGTTCAAAATCAGCTTGTTGATACGCATCCAGCACATTGCCCGTAGTGCTCATGAACACCACGGTGGAGTAGCGTTTCAGGTTTTCTTCGGTAAACTTGGCGGGGTCTTCGGTGGTGTCCACCACAAAATTGAGCCGCTGGCCAATGGCCTGGATCATTTTGATGCCATCGGGGATGGAGTTGTGCCGAAAGCCCAACGTGCGCGAGAACACGAGCACCCGCGCCGGGTCTTTCGATTTCATAAAGCAGCCGTGGGCCACTAGCCCAACCAGCAGAAGGGCAAACGCGCCAATCCAGGAGATTTTCATTTTCGTAAACGTCAACTTGCTATTAAAAGGTAGCTGTAACAAAATAAATCAAACCCAAGCTGAAGCCCAAACCTGGGCCGTAAAACCTGGTTTTGCAGGGCGATATTCCTCGCCAAGCTGGTAAAACCCGGTTTTGTAGGGTGATTAACCCCTGTTGCGATTTTGGCGGTGATGGGGTAACTTTCCTGCCTTTCAACAGGTTGATTAAAATGGGGGTTACCAAAAAGATCGGGTTTTTCTCGGCGTTTATCATTCCTACCTTGGTAATAACGGGCTTTTACCTGGGCGGGTGGGCCAATTACCTCACGCTAGGCTTCGTATTTGTGGCCATCCCGTTGCTGGATGCCTGGGTGGGCCGCGACCCCGATAACGTGGACGAGGCGGAAGTACCCCGTCGCTCGGCCGAACTGTATTATCGTTTCATTACCTATTTATGGACGTATTTCCAGGTTGGTTTTTTGGCTTGGGGAGTTTATCAGGTGGCTTACTACCCGTTCGCCCTGAGCGAGTTGGTGGGCTTTTTACTTGGGTTTGGCCTGGTAACGGGCGGCATCGGGATCACGGTGGCCCACGAACTGGGGCACAAAAAGACAGACCTGGAACGCTTTTACGCCCAGGTGCTGCTGCTCACGGTGTGCTACTCGCACTTTTACATCGAGCATAACCTGGGCCACCACGTGCACGTGGGCACCCCGCGCGACCCCGCCACCAGCCGCCGGGGCGAGGGTTTCTATGCGTTTTGGTGGCGCAGCGTTACGGGTGGCTGGCGCAGTGCCTGGGCCATTGAAACGGCCCGTCTGCAAAAAAACCACCTGCCGGTTTGGAGCCACCACAACCGGATGTTGGGTTATTTGGCCTACGCCCTGCTTTTGGCCGGGTTGCTCACCGTTGCGTTTAGCTGGCCAGTAGGGCAAATCCTCTGGCGGGTGCCCCTGTTTTTCTTTGGGCAGAGCGTGCTGGCATTCAGCCTGTTAGAAGTAGTGAACTACGTGGAGCACTATGGCCTGATGCGCCGCCAAATCGCCCCCGGCAAATACGAAAAGGTAACGACCATGCACTCTTGGAACGCCAACCAATTGGTTAGCAACTTCTTTTTGTTTCAGTTGCAGCGGCACTCCGACCACCACGCTCACGCCCAGCGACGGTATCAGGTGCTGCGGCACATCGAGGCCAGCCCCCAACTGCCCAGCGGTTACCCGGCCATGATTTTACTGGCCTTGGTGCCGCCGTTGTGGTTTGCCAGTATGGACAAACGGCTGGACCAATGGCAGCAACAGCGGCTGGTGGCAGAGGTTTGACGCAGCAGTAGCTTTCCTTATTTCTCCTTTTTAAACAGCGAGTCCACGTACTCGCGGCGGTTGAACACCTGCAAGTCCTCGATTTTTTCGCCCACGCCAATGTACTTGACCGGGATGCGGAACTGATCCGAAATCCCGATCACTACGCCGCCTTTGGCCGTGCCGTCTAATTTGGTGATGGCCAGGGCCGTAACCTCGGTGGCGGCGGTAAATTCTTTGGCTTGGATAAAAGCGTTTTGGCCAGTGCTGCCGTCGAGCACCAGTAGCACTTCGTGCGGGGCATCGGGCATTACCTTCTGTTGCACACGCTTGATTTTGCCCAGCTCGTTCATCAGCCCCACTTTGGTGTGCAGGCGGCCCGCCGTGTCGATAATGACCACATCGGCCTGCTCGTCGTAACCTTGTTTCACGGCGTCGTAGGCCACGGCCGAGGGGTCGGTGTTCATGCCGCGCTCGATTACGGGCACGCCCACGCGCTGGCCCCAAAGTTTGATCTGTTCCACGGCGGCGGCCCTAAACGTGTCGCCCGCCCCGATGATGACGCGGTGCCCCCGGCTTTTGAACTGGGCCGCTAGTTTGCCGATGGTGGTGGTTTTGCCCACGCCGTTTACGCCCACCACCATAATCACGTAAGGTTTTTTACCCGCCGGCACGATAAAATCGGCCAGGTCCTGGCTGTGGTTTTCGGTGAGCAGGGCCGCGATCTCGTCGCGCAAAATGCTATCCAATTCACTGGTGCTCACGTATTTATCACGGGCCACCCGCTCCTCAATTCGTTTGATGATCTTCAGCGTGGTGTCCACCCCCACGTCGGAGGCCACCAGCAGGTTTTCCAGTTCGTCCAGCACGTCCTCGTCCACCTTGGCCTTGCCCGCTACCGCTTTGGCAATTTTGTCAAAGAAACCTTGTTTGGTCTTCTCCAACCCCTTGTCCAGTGTTTCTTTATTTTCTTTTTTGGAGAAAAAATCAAAAAGTCCCATGCGATAAAATAGTACGAAAAATCGGAGAATAGTCGACGTAAAGAACTTTAAATCTTTAGTTATCAATAATTTATCGTCAAACTAAGATTTTTCTGGGGGATATTTCCGCCACTTATAAGTTACTAATTGCCGAGTCGCGAGCCATTAGCCGCTGCGCAAGTTCCAAGTTTTTTACGAGTTATGCCAATGTGCGCGGCCAAGTCTTTACGATTGGTCGGCCAAATAGGTGGTGGTTACGGGCCGGGCGGGCAGGTCGGGCTTGGCATAGGCCAGGCGGCCCAGGGCCTGGGTGGTGTGGTACGAGTCGAGCCCGGAACAGGTAATGCTCCCGGCCTTTTCCAAGTCCACCCAGCCATCGGTAGCGATGCAGTCTTGCCGCACCCTGGCTTCCACCACCTCACCCACTACCAGCACCGTACCGTTGATGGCCAGGTCCACCCGCTCCCGAAACTGCAAGCCCAGTTTCACGTGGGCCTGGGCCACGTAAGGGGCTGGGTGCAGGGCGGTGAACTCTGGGGCAAGCCCGGCGGCCTCGAACTCCGAACCCTCGTAGCGGGCACTGGTTTGGTGGGCGGCCTGGTAAAACTCCGGGCGGATGTGGTTGAGCGTGAAGTAGCCCGTGGCCAACAAGTTCGCTAGCGTATCGCGGCGCACCGAGTCGGGCCGCACCAGCAAGCCCAGCAACGCCGGGTTGGCCCCCACGTGGAACACCTGGCTAAAAATGGCCAAGTTGGTTACGCCCGCTGAGCTAATGGTGCCCACTAAGTTTACACTCTTGAACCCGCTGAGCGAGTTCACAAAGTTGGTACGGAACTGCTTTTCCATTTGCGCCAAGTCGGCGGCATGATACACGGTAAACATGAGGCTGGTGTTTTGAGGGGCTAAATTAGGCAAAACTGACCAAATGCTTTTGTTGCTGATTTACAGTTATTTATAAAACGTCTTTTCTCATCATCGTGCCAGTAAACCCGGCAGCCGGGTGGCTCAAACTGGCCTTGTTGGCTGGCCTCGGGAAAAGGCCGCCAATCACTTCGCCCAAATCCATAAAAGCCTGCTCAATTTTTCTACTTTTTTCTTGAAATAATAACAAAGCCAAGGCGTTATTACCTTATCCAATTGACCACTAAACCTATGACCTATCCACTACTTGTGAGCCGGGCGGCCAGTGCCGCCGTGGTTCTGCTACTATTCCTCAGCCAGGTGGCCCAGGCCCAAACGCTCGGCCTCCGGCTTGCCTACGCCGATGCGCTCACGTTCCCGTTCCCGGTCGAGATGCTCCCCTCCAACGATGGCACCGGGCGCATGTTTGTGGTGTCGCAAAACGGGATCATCTCGGTGTTCCCC
>JALONO010000251.1 GCA_025454895.1 Bernardetiaceae bacterium | reverse complement strand
TAAGTGTTCAATTAAGAAAACGGCCAGCCAGAGCTACCGATGCGAGGCGGGACGGTTCCCCTATCATTTTGGGTAGTATGGTTTGCGAGGTGCATATCATAAAGCGGGATGGGTCGAACATCTTCTCGCGTTTCCCCATCCCATTTGACGAATTGGAAAGTGAATTGCAAGCCAAGGGACCAGCCATGAACACTACTTCGTTGTTCATGCCGGTTTTTCGTCGGTTGGGCACTGGCCTAAGAACCTCAGAAGTAAACTGGCACTGGCCTAAGAACCTCAGAAGTAAACTTGGATGGGCAACTGCAACGCTTGATCGAGTTATTGAGCCATGATCCCCATTTTTTTGTGGCCTCGGGCAATCAGAAAGACCTGACCAACGCTTACTCGCAGCTTTATCGGGTGGCAGCGGAGCAAAGCCTGCCGATTGAACAGCACCGGAACCACGAAATCACCCGCCTCCTGGCCAGCAATCCGGCAGACCTGAATGCCCAGATTAGCCAGTTGATGGAAAATGCCCAAACCCAACTTGATCAAATCCGCTTGCCGATCAATGAGTTGGCCAGGTACGTGGATTATCTATTTTGGGACAAAAGCATCTTGATCCCAAACACGGGGGATATCCAAAGTGGGATCGTGGTTGGTACCCATCCGCGCCGTGTTTCTATCGAGCACCTTTCCTCTGGCGAAGAAAACCTCTTCAGTTTATTGGTTTACAACGCCGTTTACCGCGACGCCCTGATTTTTGTGGATGAGCCAGAATTGTACATGCACCCCGACTGGCAGCGCGAACTCATCCGAGTATTAAAGGAGCAAAACCCAACCAACCAGTTTTATTTCGCTACCCACTCAGCCGATATTGCGGCTTCGTTTAGGCCCGGCTTGATCAGACTGGACGAGCAATTACGGGAACAAGGTCTTGAGTTATGAATGGGCTAAAGCGAACCGAGCCAGAAGATATCAAGCCACAGGCCCTGCTATTCAAAATTGAAGAAGCTCGTTTGCCGTTTTCCTGTGTGGTGGTAGAAGGTTCAGATGATGGCGATATTTTCTGGGAAATTGCCTTGCACAAAAATTTATCCCCAGTCATTTACCACGTTGGCGGGCGCAAAAGTGTCAAGAAAGTTTTTGATCATTGCCCAACTGAAAAGCGGAAACATATCGTTTTTTGTGCCGACCTGGACACCTGGGTATTCGCCGAAGTGCCCGAGGAATACCAAGAAATCCATTTTACCCAAGGCTACTCGATTGAAAATGACTTGTTTGCCGATGGGGAGCAGGCCTTGATGAACTTGCTTCGGCCAAATGAACGTGATCTGTTTAGTCGCATCATGAGCAATGTAGCCGACTGGTTTGCCTTTGAGGCGGAAAAGTTGGACAAAAGACGGCTAACTGAAGGGGAGATAGATTCAGACTTTGAGGATATCAGCATCATCCAAGAAATCGAGTGGGGCGATGGATCATTGAAACTAGCTTTTTTGGAGAAACAAGGGTATGTACGGAACCTGGCCGACCAGGACAATTAGGGGAAAATTCATTTTCGCCATATTTATTGCCCTGGACAAACAAAGACAGGAGGGAATGAAAGCCAATCATTCTAAAAAAGGTTTGTGGCTGCAGTGCATCGCCGAGGGATTGAGCAACCGCCCCGAGCCAACCAATTGCCAAAGAATAGCCCAATTGCTCGCCAGTATTGCGCGCTAAGGCAAGTGCATCAGTCGGGGCCCTGCCCAATGCGGAGCAGCAAACCGTGCAACGCCTGTGTGCCTCAACCGAATAACTCACCTCCCGCCGTTAACCGATAGCCCGCCATTGATTGAAGCTACTGGCGGCTTTGCGGGGAACATAATGTTAAAACCAGCATTTGTCTTACGAAAGATGTCTAATCCAAAAAACAAATGGTAATTGCGGATTTATTGCTTTTTAAATACTTGATAATCAAGTAAAATCATGCAATCATGCAATCATGCAATCATGCAATCATGCAATCATGCAATCATGCAATCATGCAATTACTACTTGTCGGCTTTTTCAATCAGCGGTTGGCCGAGCGCGAAGTCATAAAGGGTGAGGCGGCGCAGTTCGTGGTAAGCCCGCCAAAACTGCCGTAGCGCGTCCACGTGGCTGCGGCGGGCCTGGTCTTTTTCTTGCAGGGCAATGTTGAGGTCGGTGATGCTGATCTTACCAATCAAATACCGGTTGCGGGAGATATCGTACCGTTGCTGGCCAATCTGGTCCGACCGTTGGGTGATGTTGACCTGGTCGCGCAGCACGCGCAATTGGCGCACTTGCGTAACTACTTCCTGCTCAAAGTTTTGTTCGGCTTGGGCCACCACGTTTTTGGTGAGTTCGAAGTTGGCCTCGGCGGTTTTGCGCAGGGCCTGGTTGCGCCCCCAGGTAACCAGCGGGATCGAGAACCCCACGTTGAGGTTGATCTGGTTATTGGGGTTGCGGTACAGCCCGGTGAGTTCCCGGGCTTGGTTCGACAGGCCAAACGTACCGAATAAGTCCAGGTTGAAACCGGCCTCGCTGCGGGCTTGGGCAATGCCCCGCTGGGCCTCGAGCAGTTGCCGTTGAAACGCGATGGGGTTTTGCCGGTTGGCCCGGGCCTGCTCCACGGCCAGCGGCTCGGCCACGGTCAGGTTGGGCAGGTCGTTGGGCGGGGCCAGCTCAATGGGCTGCCCGTCGGTGAGGCCAATAAACCGCCGCAGGTTGAGCGAGGTATTCTCGATATTGGAGCGTGACTGGGCCACTTCTTGCTCGGCCCGCATGAGGGTAAGTTCGAGTTGCAGCAGTTCGTCTTGCCCAATTTTGCCTAGGTTGTAGCGGCCCTGGGCAATGCGCACAATGGTATCGGTGTTGGTGCGGTTTTGTTCGGCAATGCGCAGGCTGATCTGGGCCAGCAGCAGGTCAAAAAACCGCTCGGTGGCCCGCACGGCAATGGCTTCCAGCTCTTCGGCGTAAGCTCGTTTCGACTCCTCGAACCGCAGCGGCTCGATTTTTTGGTCCCATTTGAGCGGGATAAAGCCCAACAACTTTTGCTGCACCCCCAGCACAAACGGGCTGCCGGTGTATTGCAACCGCGATAGGCCCTGCGGCAGGTCGGGCAGCAGGTTGTCGAACCGCCGCAACGACGAGTTGGCGAACAGCCGCGTGCCGGTGGCCCCAATGTTTTGGTTCACAAACACGTTCACGTCCGAGTTGGACTGATTGAGGAAGTTGGGCAAAAAGCTGCCATCCGGCTGCTGGATCTGCGCGAACGCCCGGTTGTAGTCGGGCACGGTGCCCTGCAAAAGCACCTGGGGCAAAAACTGGGCTTTGTAGGCCCGGAACGCCCAGTAACGGACCTCCCGCGAGTTAACGGCTTGGTAATAAGCGGGCGACTGGCGTTTGGCCAGGTCGATCACCTGCTCGAGGGTGTAGGTTTGGGCGCGGGCAAAAACCGGGCACAGGCAGGCCAGGGCGGCTAGCCAAATCAAACGGCGGTACAACATGGTGATAGGTGCAAAAAGGTTGAAAATCAAAAAAAATGGGTCGAGATGATTTGCTTTGCAAGATAAGGGTTTGTGGCCAGAGCGCGTATCCCGATTGCCCAGAAGGCCAAAACGTTGGGAACTAACGAACTTGCCTGGTTGGCCTTTTTGGCAATTAGCCACTTTTTGCCCAATTTTCGGGGGTATTCACCTTATAGATAGCTATGAAAAAAATTTGGATCGCGGCCGGGGTTTTGCTGGCCGGGGTGGCCGCCAGTTACTGGTGGTGGGCCGGGGGCGAAACAGCCGAGACCAGCCTGTTGGCGCCCGTCAAAAAAGGGGACTTCGAGATCGCCATTAACGCCACGGGCGAATTGGAGGCCAAAAACTCTGTGGAAATCGTGGGGCCTACCACCATGCAAACCGTGCAGATTTGGCAAACCAAAATCGCCGACTTGATCCCCGAAGGCTCGGTGGTGAAAAAAGGCGACTACGTGGCCCGGCTCGATGAAACCGAACTGGGCAACAAGCTCAACGACGCGGCCAACAATTTGCAAAAAGCCGAAGCCCAATTTGCCCAAAACCAACTCGATACGGCCCTTACGCTCCGGGCCGCGCGCGACGAGATCAACAACCACCAGTTTACTTTACGGGAAAAGGAGATTGTGCTGGAGCAATCAAAGTTTGAGCCGCCGGCCACCATTCGCCAGGCCGAGATTGACCTGGAGCGTACCAAGCGCACCCTCAAGCAAAGCCAGGAAAACTACCTGATCAAACAACGGCAAGGTGCGGCCAAAATGAGCGAGGCCTCGGCTAACTTGAGCCAGGCCCGCCAGCGGCTGGACATGATCCAGGCCATTGCCCGCCAATTTACCATTTATGCCCCCGAGGCGGGCATGATCATCTACCAGCGCAATTGGGACGGCCGCAAAATCACCACCGGGTCTAACATTGATGCCTGGCGGCCCGTGGTGGCCAAACTGCCCGATATGAGCCTCATGCTCTCGCGCACGTTCGTGAACGAGGTTGACATCCGCAAAATCAAAAAAGACCAATTTGTCCATATCGGCTTGGATGCCTTCCCCGAGAAAAAATTGGTGGGCAAAGTAACCTCGGTGGCCAACATCGGTGAGCAGCGGCCCAACTCCGATGCCAAGGTATTTGAGGTGCTAGTGCAGTTGACCCAGAGCGACAGCATTTTGCGCCCCGCTATGACCACCAGCAACCGCATTGTGGCGGGCACGATCAAGAACGTGCTGTCCATCCCGTTGGAAGCCCTTCATTCCCAGGGCGATAGCCTCACTTTTGTGTATAAGAAGGAAGGGGCTTCCTACCAAAAAACCGAGGTGTTTACCGCCGAGACCAACGAAAACGAGGTGGTGGTAACGGCCGGGCTGGCCGAAAGCGACCAAGTCTATCTGTCGGCCCCGCCCAATGCGGAGCAGCAAACCGTGCAACGCCTGCCCGCCTCGACCAAGAAACTCACCGCCCGCCGCTAACCTATGGAACGCAATTTATTAAACCTCCGGGTGGCTTTGCAGGGCATTATGGCCAATAAAATCCGGGCCGGGCTTACCGCCCTGGGCATCATTTTCGGCGTGGCGGCCGTGATCGCCATGCTGGCCGTGGGCAACGGGGCCCAGCAAGAAATTTTGGAGCAGATCCGCCTGGTGGGGGTCAATAACATTGTGGTGGCCCCCGTGGTGGGACAAGAAGAAAAAAAGGTGGAGAAGGGCGGCCCCGCTGGCCAAGAAGACAAGAAGAAATTCTCGCCCGGCCTTACCCTGCTCGACGTGGCCAGTATCCGCCAGATGGTGCCCGGGGTCAAACAGGTAAGCCCCGAGATATTGATCGAGACCACGGTGGTGCAAAACGGCTTGCAGCGCACCGCCAAAGTGGTGGGCGTGGAACCAGCCTACTTTGCCATCCAAAACTTTGAGTTGCAGGCGGGGAAAATGTTCAACGCCCAGCACCTGCGCCAGGGCGAGGCGGTCTGCCTCATTGGGCAGGGCATCCAGGCCAAGTTTTTCCCCAAAACCGACCCGCTGGGCAAGCTGCTCAAGTGCGGCCCCCATTGGCTCAAGGTGGTGGGCGTGCTGGCCGAGCGGCCCGTGTCGAGCAAAAGTTTGGCGCAACTGGGCATCCGCGACTATAACCTGGACGTGTACGTGCCCCTGCAAACGGCCCTCATCCGCTACACCAACCGGGCGCTGGTAACGGCCCGGAGCATCCAGCAGGCCAACGCCCTGTGGAGCGACGACGAGGAGGGGAAGAAAAAGCCCAATCCTAACTACCACCAAGTGGACCGGGTGGTGGTGCAAGTACACGAACCGGCCCAGTTGGCCGCCGTGGCCGATGTGGTTTCGCGGATGCTCAAGCGCCGCCACTACGACCTGGTGGACTACGAGATCACCATCCCCGAACTGCTGCTGAAACAACAACAGCGCACCAAGGATATTTTCAACATCGTGCTGGGGGCCATTGCGGGCATTTCGCTGCTGGTGGGCGGCATCGGGATCATGAACATCATGCTCGCCTCGGTGCTGGAGCGGATCAAGGAAATTGGCCTGCGCATTGCCCTGGGGGCCAAACGCCGCGACATTGTGTCGCAGTTTCTATTTGAATCGGCCCTGATTAGCCTGGCGGGCGGCCTGGTGGGCGTAGGCTTGGGGGTGGCCCTGGCTACCCTGGTCAGCGGCATTGCCGATATCCCCACCATTGTGTCGCCGGGGTCGGTGGTGTTGTCGTTTGGGGTGGCCTTGGCCGTGGGGCTAGTTTTTGGCATTGCCCCGGCGCGCCGGGCGGCCCAGCAGGACCCCATCGCCTCGCTCCGGTACGAATGAGGGTAGAGGCCGGGCCTAGCGGGGTTTGCCCTATTTTTACGGACTGATCTTGCGCAGATCAACGTCCGTTTTTACCTTTTTCGCCCTCAAGGTTGCCATGTTCTTTGTTTTATCGAAAGCCCTCAACTTTTTATTAGTTCCCCTTAACTGGGTGCTGCCCTGGTTTTGGCTGGCCTGGCGGGCCAAAACCCCGGTGGCCCGGCGGCGTTGGCTGGGCTTGGGCATGGGGCTGTTGTACCTGCTGAGCCTCCGGGGGCCGATCAACCAGCTCATGCTTTGGTGGGAACTGCCGCCCACCCCGTTTGCTAGCGTGCCCGCTGGGCGGTACGCGGTGGCGGTGGTGCTGAGCGGGGCTACCATCGACCGCAAGTCGCCGCATGACCGGCTTTATTACCACCGGAGCGCGGACCGGATGCTGTACGCCATCCGGTTGTACCAAGAGGGCAAGGTGGGCAAAATCTTGGTGAGCGGGGTTGAACACTCGCACGTGCTCTCCGCCCCTGATACGGCCAAAGTCCGGAGCATGGCCGAAACGGGCCTCATGTGCGCCGTACCGCCCGCGCACCTGGTGGTGGAGCCCCACTCGCTCAACACCTACCAAAACGCGGTCAACTCGGCCCAGTTGCTCCGGCGCGATTTTCCGGGCCAGCCCTGTTTGGTGGTCAGTTCGGCGTTCCATTTGCGGCGGGCCCTGTTGCCCAACCTGGAGGCCCTCCAAGCCTGGCAAGTGCTGGTCAAAGAATGGGTGGGCTACTTGATGTACAAGGTGCAGGGGTATTTGTGAGGGGTGTGGGGTAGAAGTGACGGCCGACTGCTTGGCAATCTCTAGAACCGTTCCTTTCCAGCCAGCCGCCCTTACTCGGGTAAACCCTCGGTGTTTGCGATCAGTGAGGAAGGAGGCCATTGCGGATAGTATTGATAGCTAACAGAAATTTTTTTGTTACCTCAACATCGTAAGCGTAAAGAATAATTACCAGCGATTTTTGAACATGGCTAAAGTCTTGAATAGCTTTTTTATGAAAAAACCAGTCTTTCTATTGGCTTTGGCCGTCTGGACAGGCCGCATGAAGAACCTCCTTTTTTGCCTGGCCACCCTGCTCCTGCTCAGCACCTGCACCAAGCCCGACCCCCTCTGCCCTCCGTTACCGAGGTGGGGGCCCATACCTTTGGCTGCTATGTGAACGGGAAGCCCTACGTGGCCGACGCTAGCATTACACTCACCCCTTTCTCCCGCTGGGGGGACGACGGGAAAATCGTGGAATTGATTGATATGCAAGTAACCGCGATAGGTGGCCAAAACTTCTTTGTCATTTTGCGTGACCCTATGCAACTAGGCATACACTATTTTAACAAAGAGTTCACACCATCGAGTTGGGCCCCCGTTCCCAATGAAGTAGCCATTTATCAACGGCCTGGCGCAACATATTTCACGGGGCCAAAGCATATGGGCAAGCTAGTGCTTACCAGGGCAGACTGGAATACTGGACGGCTTATTCTCTCAGGCACGCTCGAGTTTGAAGCCCAAGACCCAAAGACGGGCGAAGTAGTAGAGGTAACCGATGGCCGGTTCGACGTGCGCATGTAGTAAACAGGTTGGTATATTTCAAAAACAAACCGATTTGACAAACCAAACTTTACGAAAAAATTAGTCTTTGTGGTGGCTTTGGCCACCTGGACGAACCTGGCCCTGGTCTAAACCCGCCTGGTGGGCAATTGCGACCGCTTCGGCACCGACCTGCAAAACCCCTTGATCCCCGTATTGGACCCCGGTTGGCGGGTCTGGGGTGCATTTTTTAACCGTAATTTAATAATGTGTCAAAATTTGACTTCAACCACTTGGTATTCAAGCTATTTTATTCATTACTTGCAATGAAAGCCGTAGCAAATTGTTAAAATGGCAGAAAGATTTTTTATGTAGAATTTTGTTAATTTAAATTTGCCCCACTAAGTCTAAACCCAAACAAACATGAACACCTACCCCCCCCCCCCGCCAGCGGGCCCGCCTAGCCGGGTTCTTGCTGTGCTTCGCGGGCTGGCTGGCTCTACCGGCCCCGCCCCTTTTGGCCCAGACGGTTAACAGCCTGCCCCCGCCCATTAACAACTACACCAGGTTGGCCGACAACGCCATGCGCTTTTTGGACCTGACCGGGGCCCAGACGGGCATCCTCTGCGACCGCGTGATCGCTTGGGAGGGGGCCCTGCCCGCCCCGGCCACCGGCCAAAATGTGGCGGGCGGGGTGGCGGGCTTTGCCCAAATGTGGTGGCAACTCTACAGATCGGCCCTCTACTTCCACCCAGTGGGCACGATGTTCCCCCCCGAACGGCTCACTGGGCGCATCATGCGCCACACCCAGCCCGCCGTGGTGCCCGTGGGCATTATCCACTACGACTATAACATGCTGGACCCGGCGGCCCTGGACCGGGGCACCCTC
>JALONO010000250.1 GCA_025454895.1 Bernardetiaceae bacterium | reverse complement strand
ACGGATTTGGCCGCCTCAACGGCCTGCGGGCGGTGGAAGCCCTGGAGCAAGGGCGTTACCGCCAAGCCAACGTATTGAATAACCAACAAATAGAAACCCAATTTACCGTGCCCGTGGGCGGCCACCCGCTCAAAGTACTGCTGGGTTGGAACGACCCGGCCGCTTATCCTACTTCGGGCAAAACCCTTGTCAACGACCTGGATTTGGTACTGATCAGCCCCGGCGGTACCGAGTTCCGGCCTTGGGTGCTGGACCCGGCCAACCCCGGCGGCCTCGGCGCCCCCGGTACCGACACGCTCAACAACCAGGAGCAAGTGCTGGTGGCCAGCGCCCAGGCGGGCACGTGGACGGCGCGCGTGCGGGGGCGCGTGGTGCGCACGCCCGGCGGCCAGGCGTTCAGCCTCACCTGGCTGGCCGACTCGCCCCGGCTCACCCTCACTTGGCCCAACGGCGGCGAGGCGGTGTCGCCGTTTCAGGAAGATTACCGGCCCAACGGCCTCACCCGCATCCACTGGCAGGCGGTGGGCCTTAGCGGCGACCTCACCCTCGAGTTCTCGGCCGATGGCGGCAACACCTGGACGCTAGTGAGCAACACCCTCCCGGCGGGCAGCACGTTTGCCGACTGGCAGATCCCGCCCACCACGGTAACGGGCCAGGGGCGGTTCCGGCTCACGGGTACCACCAGCGGCGGGCAAACCCTCTCCGACCAGTCGGACGGGTCGTTTACCGTGATGGACCAGCCCAACTGGACGTTTAACTGGGGCGACCCCCTGCCCACCACCAACCAACAATTGGCCCTCCGCTGGCGCAAGGTGCTGGGGGCCACCCACTACGATGTGTTGCAGTACCAAGCGGCCAGCCGCCAATGGCAGCCTTTGGCCCAAAACCTCACCGATACCAGTTACCTCACCCCGGCCTTGACCAACGGCGACAGCGCCCACTGGTTTACCGTGCGGGCCAAAGCTTTGCTCAACGGCCACTGGGTGGTGAGCGAGCGCGCGCCCGGCGTGTACACGCGCAACAGCGGGGCCAACACCGGGCTGGACGTGGCCCTGGCCCAAGTAACCGCCGGAACCCTCTCCCCCACTTGCGGCGCGGGCCAAACCGCGCAAACCGTGCGCATTAAAATAGTGAACCAAGGCAGTGTAGCCCTCGTGGGCGGCACCACGCTACCCGCTCAGTACCAGCTCAATGGCGGCCCGCCCGTGGCCCAAAACTTCACCTTGGCGGCGGCTCTGCCCCCCGGCGGCGAGATCGAACTGGCCTTTGCCACTCCGGTGGACCTGTCGGTGCCCCAGGCGCATGAGCTGCGTGCCACGGCCCACCTGCCCGGCGACTTATTCCCGGCCAATAACGCGGCCCAGCTCAGCTACACTTTATCGCCCCCGCCCGTGGTTACGGCGGTGGCCCACCCGGGCGCGGTAACGGCCAACGGCCAGGCGGTGCTCAGCCTGCCCGCTTTGCCCGTAACTTCTTACACCTTAAATAATATAACTTTTGCCCCGGCCAACACGGCGGCTATCCCGGCCTATAACTTTGGGGGCGAGCGGTTTAGCCAACCGGTGGAGATCGGTTTCCCGTTCCGATTTTATGACGATACGTACCAGCAGGTTTATCTCACCAACCAAGGTTTGATCAGTTTTGATGGCTACGATTTGAGTTACATCAACGAGGCTGGCTCTTATCAAGCGGCCATCCCCAGCCGGGCGGTGATCAACAATTACATCGCGGCGGCATGGTCCAACCTGCGCAATGGCACGGTCAAATACGGCACGGTGGGTCAGGCCCCCCGCCGGGTTTTTGTGGTGTCGTTTGAGGGGATGGAGCAAAACGCCGCCCCTAACGGCCTGGTTACTACCCAAATCCAACTTTTTGAGGGCACGCACCACATCGAAATCCACACCACCCAAGTGGATGCGCATCCGCAAGCCATGACGATGGGCATCGAGAGCCGCCGAGGCGACTACGGCACCGCCGTACCGGGGCGCAACAACCAGGTGTGGGCCGGAGCGGTAACCAGCCAAGCCGTGCGCTTTGTGCCCACCATCCCCGGCCTAGCCTGGCCAGACCTGTCGTCAATTGCCACTTTTACCACGCCGGGCGGCGGCCGCTACGCCTATGGTTATCAACTGGGCGCATGTGCGTACTCGGGCAGTATCGAGGTGTTTAACCCTAACGATGCCCAGTCGCCCACCGTGGTGAGCCTGGAACCCACCCCTGGCTCCACCAACGTGCCGCTCACCCTTGCGGAGTTAAAAATCACTTTTAACGAAAACGTGCGGCTGGGCACGGGCAACTTGACCATTATGGGCGGGGCCACCCCCCTCGTGATCAACGTGCAAGCCTTTGCCAACGGCAGCCCGGTGGTACAGGTAGCAGGCCCCGTGGCCACCATCCGCGTGCCCGTGGCCTTGACCGCCAATACCGACTATTATGTTCTTATTGATAACCAAGCTTTTATAGACTACGGCTGGCCGGGTAACGCTTTTATGGGCATCGGCCAGGCCACGGTATGGCCGTTCAGCACCCGAGTGGTGCCCACGGTGGTGTGGCAAAACGATGCCTGGTCGCCGCAACGGCCCGATGCCAGCACCCACGCCGAAATCCACTCGGCCTACCCTAACGGCCAACCGGGCGAAGGCTCGTTCGTAGCCCGCGACCTGCGCGTGGTAGCCGGGGCCACCCTCACCATCGGCAACGGCCAAGGCGTGGTTGTCCACGGCAATTTGCATTACCCCGGCCGCATCGAGGTAGCCCACGCGGGTTCATTGGTGCAAAAAAGTGGTAGTAATTTGGGCAACACCTCGGGTACTTTTGTTTTGCAGAAAACCGGGCGTACCCAGGTGGCCTATAACTTCTGGGCATCGCCCGTGGCCCTTTTCCTCGTCCAAAATTTGACTAGCTACCAAGGTCAGTGGCGATTTACCTACCACGAACCCACCAACCAGTGGCAGCCCGCCCACCTGGGGCCGATGCGCACCGGGCACGGTTATACCGCCGTGCAAACGGGCACCTTCAGCTTTAGCGGCGTGCCGCACAACGGCCCTTATGGAGTGGATAGCGTGGAGCGGACCCAAAACGCCGGGGCCGATGCCCACTTTTACGCGGGCTACCACCTGCTGGGCAACCCCTACCCTTCACCGCTGGATTTGGCCACCTGGTTCGCCGATAACCCGCAGCTCACCGGCACGGTTTGGCTTTGGAACGACAACGGCCTGGGCGCGGGCCAAGGCAACTACGTGGCCGTGAACCTACTCAACGATGATCCACAAATCGCCACCACTCAGGGCTTTTTCGCGCGCCGGGCACCTGGCTCCGGCAGTAACCAGGTGCAGTTCCACAATGGCCAGCGGGTGGTGGCCCAGCCCCCGTTTTACCGCACCGAGGCCCCGGAGCGTCTCCGCCTGCTCGTCCACCGGGCCGACGGCCTGCGAGACCAGGTGTTGCTCGGCTTTCACCCGGATTTTAGCCCAGGCATCGACGCTTACTTTGATGGCGAGAAAATGGACGGCAACCCGCAGTTGAGCCTGGCCGCGTTGCACAATGGCGGGCGTTACGCCAACACCGCCCTGCCTCCGCTGGGCACCGAAAGTAACTGGGCCTTGCCCCTCCATCTCAAGATCACCCAGGCGGGGACTTACCGGTTTGAAGCCGATGCCAGCCTGCCCGGCACTGGCCCCAGTCATCCGCTCTTTTTGGAAGACCGGCAAGCCAACGAGTGGTACTACCTCCAGCCCGGCCGCGAGCACGCCCTCACGTTGGCCCCCGGCAACTACCGCGACCGCTTCTTCCTCCGTCGTAGCGGCGAGGTGGTAGGCGCGCGCCCGGCCACGCCCGCTGTGTACGCGCACGGGCCTGACCTGTTTGTGCGGTGGCCCACCACCGACGGCCCGGCCCAGGTGGCCATCTACGACCTGCTGGGTAGGTTGGTGGGGCAGTTCAGCGATTTGCCCGCTGGCCCGCTCACCACCCAACTGGCCCCCCGGCTGCCCCAGTCGGGGGTTTATGTGGTGAAGCTGACCACCGCCACCGGCCCCACCGAACGGCGCGTTTGGCTCGAGGCAGGCCGGATGTAATACTAAAATGACTTAATGATTGCATGATTTAATGATTGTTCTATTAGACTATCAATCATTAAAAAGAAAAAATGCGTAGCCTCAATTTGATTTTGGTACAAAGACTGAGCGCGCCTTCTATCTACATCCCACAAACAGCGTAAAAGCCAAACTCCCTAAGGGTTTTTGAAACCCGCTGGGAGCTAACTCTTTGAAAATAAAAATCATGCAATCATGCAATCATGCAATCATGCAATCATGCAATCATGCAATCATGAATAAGTAAAACTTTTGGCGATGTCGGTAAAATCGCGGGACTTGAGCGAGGCCCCGCCCACCAGGCCACCGTCCACATCGGGACAAGCGAACAGGCTGGCCGCGTTTTTGGCGTTTACGCTGCCGCCGTACAAAATGCTGATGTCGCCGGCCAGGGCCGCCCCGTACCGGCCCGCCAGGTGCGCGCGCAAGGCGGCGTGCATTTCCTGGGCTTGCTCGGCACTGGCGGTTAGCCCGGTGCCAATGGCCCAAATCGGCTCGTAGGCAATCACTACCTGCCGCATTTGTTCCGCGCTCAGGTGGAACAAGCTCTCGGTCAGTTGCTGCTTCACAAAGCCCAGGTAATCACCACCTTGGCGCATTTGCAAGCTCTCGCCACAGCAGAAAATGGGGACTAGGCCGCTCCCCAGCACCAGGTTGGTTTTCTCGGCCAGTTCGGCGTTGGTTTCGTGGAAATACTCCCGGCGTTCGCTATGCCCCAAAATCACGTAGTCCACCTCAAACGACTTGAGGATGCCCACCGACACCTCGCCCGTGTACGCGCCCGAGACCCGGCTGCTGCAGTTTTGCGCGGCCAAAAACACGTTGGCCTGGCCTTGGAACAACTTTTTTACATAGCCTAAAAACGGAAATGGCGGGCACAGCACCACGGCGGTGCGACTGTCCACCTCGTCGTGTACCATGTTCACCAGTTCCGACACCAGGGCAGTGCCCTCCTCGCGGCCCAGGTTCATTTTCCAGTTACCGGCGGCAATTTTTTTTCTCATGGAAGTTTGTGGAATTTTGCTTGCGGCGGCCGCTTCGTCGGTCGCTCAAAATCGCCCGCAAAATACACTTCAATTTCAATTAGCGATGGATAAAATGGTGCTGGCGGCCCATATCAACGCCCTTTTGGCCGAGCTTGCCCCCTACCGAGCCACGCTGGTGGCCGTAACCAAAACCAAGCCCCTGGAAACGTTGCAGGCCGCCTACGAGCTGGGCCTCCGGGTTTTTGGCGAAAACAAGGTGCAGGAAATGGCGGCCAAGCAAGCCGCCCTACCGCCCGACCTGGCCTGGCACCTCATTGGCCACTTGCAAAGCAACAAGGTCAAATATATGGCCCCGTTCGTGAGCCTGGTCCACTCGGTGGACAGCCTGAAACTATTGCAAGAAATTGACCGCCAGGGGGCCAAGGCTGGGCGGGTTATCCACTGTTTGCTGCAAATCCACATCGCCGAGGAAGAAAGCAAGTTTGGCCTCAGCCAGGCCGAACTGTTCCAATTATTGGAGGCCCCGGAACTGCCCGGTTTGGCCCACGTGCGCCTGCGGGGCCTCATGGGCATGGCCAGCAACACGGACAACCAGGCCCAGGTGCAGGCCGAGTTCAAAGGTTTGCGC
>JALONO010000039.1 GCA_025454895.1 Bernardetiaceae bacterium | reverse complement strand
CCCCATTAGCCTGGGCATGAGCCGGGTGGCGCTGGGGCTTTCGCTGTCGACCATCATCGGCATTATTGCGGGCATTGTGCCCGCGCTCATGGCCGCCCGCATGAACCCCGTAGAGGCCATCAGGTCCAAATAGAACCAAGTTCACCCAAAACTTTTTCTAAATTAATCTCCTAAACCTGCCGTCGGCTCCAAGCCACGGCAGCGGTTGCGGGCGGGCTTTCATTGGCCACCAAGGCGGGCACGAGGCCCGCCCCTAGAAATAATTGACAATCAAATAGAACCATCATTTAATCAGGCCATCATTCAGCCATTTTAACATAATTGCCTACCTTTGGCAAATTGCAACTCCATATCCAAACCTAATCCCATGAAAAAACTACTCTTTTTCGGCGTTTTAGCCCTCCAAATTGGGCTGGTAGCTGCCCAAGACAAGAAGAAAGTCGCCATCAAGGATGCCGAAAAGACCGCCATTTGGAACCAACTGGATCGTCAATATCCGGCCTACTGCGGTATCGCCCGCGACATTTGGTCGTACGCCGAACTGGGTTTCCAAGAGCAAAAAAGTGCCGAACTTCTCCAGGCCACCCTCCGCAAAGAGGGGTTCAACGTAGAAAGCAACGTGGCCGGGATGCCCACGGGTTTTGTGGCCACCTACGGCTCCGGCGGGCCGGTCATCGGCATTTTAGCCGAGTTTGA
This sequence comes from Bernardetiaceae bacterium, assembly GCA_025454895.1. Taxonomy (GTDB): domain Bacteria; phylum Bacteroidota; class Bacteroidia; order Cytophagales; family Thermoflexibacteraceae; genus JALONO01. The sequence goes on along the minus strand of JALONO010000039.1, from coordinate 19,917 downwards.
TGCCCTGCCTGGCCTCTCGCAAGACAGCGTGCCTTACCGCAAACCCCTCGTGGAAGGCGGCAGCGGCCACGGCTGTGGCCATAACCTGTTCGGCACGGCCTCGATGGCCGCCGCCATTGCCCTTAAGGACCACCTCAATCAAAAGTAAAAAAGCCGGAACGGTGAAGATATTCGGCACCCCGGCCGAAGAAGGCGGCGGCGGCAAGGTGTTCATGGTGCGCGAGGGCCTGTTCAAAGGCGTGGACGCGGTGCTGCACTGGCACCCCAGCAGCGCCAACGCGGCCAACCCGGAAAGTTGCCTGGCCATGATCATGGGCACTTTTAAGTTTTACGGCCAAACCGCCCACGCCGCCGGGTCGCCGGACCGCGGCCGCTCCGCCCTGGATGCTGCCGAGGCCATGAACCACATGGTGAACATGATGCGCGAGCACGTGCCGCAAGAGGCCCGCATCCACTACGTGATCAAAAACGGTGGCCTGGCCTCCAACGTAGTGCCCGACTACGTGGAAATGGAGTACACCGTGCGCCTGCCCGATACCAAGGGGGTGATGGACCTGTGGAAGCGCGTGATCAAATGCGCCGAAGGGGCCGCAATGGGCACCGAAACTACTGTTAAGTACGAAATCCTTTCCGGGTTTGCCGGGCTGCTGCCTAACCAAACCCTGGCCCAGGTGATGCACAACAACCTTAGCCAAGTGGGCGGCGTGAACTACACCGAGGCCGACACCCGGTTTGCCGAAGAACTCCGCAAAACTTTCAACACCCCCAAATTGCCCGCCCTGGCCCAAGCGGCTGAGGTACAGCCGTTGAAGGATCATTTCTTCCCCGCCTCCACCGACGTGGGCGACGTGAGCTGGGTAGTGCCCACCACTGGGCTGGGCACGGCCACCTGGGTGCCCGGTACCGCCGCCCACACCTGGCAAGCCACCGCCGCCGACGGCATGGGCATTGGCATGAAGGGCATGCTCAACGCCGCCAAAACCATCGCCGCCACCGGCCTGGACTTGTTCAATAACCCCGCCCTGATCCAAAAAGCCAAGGTCGAGCTGCAAAGCCGCCAGGGCCAGGGCTACCAGTACACTCCGCTCATCGGCGACCGCAAACCGCCCTTGGACTACCGCAAAGGGTTGTAAATCAGATTTTTACCCGCGCGAGCCGAGGGCGCAAGTATGCCCTCTCAATAAAAGCCAGGATTAGGCTCAATGCCCCGTGCCATTAAAACGGCCCGGGGTATTTTTTGTCCGTTTGTTTGAAGTTTACACTAAAACGACTTGATGGTGAAGGAGCGTTTGTTGGCCACCAGGGCGGGCACCAGGCCCGCCCCTACATTGTGTTGGGTGTAAGCTCTCCCTTGTCCAAAGAGCCTCGCCCGCTATAATTCACCCAAAGTTGATCGCCCAAACCTTGCCATAGCCCGGCTTTTTTGCTAATTTTGCGGCCTAAACAAAAAGAGGCAGGTGGTCAATTTGTTTTAACTCGTTGAAAACCAGCCCCAAAAAGTCATGCAAAGCATCCGCAATATCGCCATTATCGCCCACGTTGACCACGGCAAAACTACCCTGGTGGACAAAATCATCCACGCTTGCCAGGTTTTCCGCTCCAACCAAGAAACCGGCGAGCTTATTTTGGACAACAACGAACTGGAGCGCGAGCGCGGCATCACCATCTTGGCCAAAAACGTGGCGGTAACCTACAAAGGGGTTAAAATCAACATCATCGACACCCCTGGCCACGCCGACTTTGGCGGCGAGGTGGAGCGGGTGCTCAAAATGGCCGACGGCGTGCTATTGCTGGTGGATGCTTTTGAAGGCCCCATGCCCCAAACCCGCTTTGTATTGGGCAAAGCCATCTCACTGGGTCTCAAGCCCGTGGTGGTCATCAACAAGGTGGACAAAGAAAACTGTCGCCCCGACGAAGTACACGAGGCGGTGTTCGACCTCATGTTCAACCTGGAGGCCACCGAAGAGCAGCTCGACTTTGTAACCCTCTACGGTTCGTCCAAGCACGGCTGGATGAGCTTCGACTGGAAGCAAAAAACCGACAACATCTTCCCCCTGCTCGATACCGTGCTGGACGTGATCCCCGAGGCCCCGTTTGTGGAAGGCGACGGGCAAATGCAGGTAACCTCGCTCGACTTTTCCACCTTTGTGGGCCGCATTGCCATTGGCCGGATTTTCCGGGGCACCCTCAGCGAAGGCCAAAACGTGGCCCTTTGCCAGAAAGACGGCAATATCAAAAAGTCTAGGATAAAAGAACTGTACCTGTTTGATGGCTTGGGCCGGGTAAAAGTAACCGAAGCCCGCGCGGGCGACATCTGCGCCGTGGTGGGCGTGGAAGACTTCGAGATCGGCGACACCATTGCCGACGTGAACAACCCCGAGCCGCTGCCCCGCATCGCCATCGACGAGCCGACCATGAGCATGTTGTTCACCATCAACAACTCACCGTTTTACGGCAAAGAGGGCAAGTACGTTACTTCGCGCCACCTGCGCGACCGCCTGCTGAAGGAAACCGAGAAAAACCTGGCCCTGCGGGTGCAAACCACCGACAGCGAGGAGAAATTCCTGGTATTCGGCCGGGGCATCCTCCATTTGTCCGTATTGATCGAGACCATGCGCCGCGAGGGTTACGAACTGCAAGTGGGCCAGCCCCAAGTGGTGTTCAAAGAAATTGACGGCCAACGCCACGAGCCGATGGAAACCCTGGTGGTGGACGTACCCGAAACCACGGCGGGCAAGGTGATCGAGCTGGTTACCCAGCGCAAAGGCGAGCTGCTGATCATGGAACCGAAAGGCGATTTGCAGCACCTGGAGTTCAACATCCCGGCGCGGGGCCTCATTGGGCTACGCAGCAACGTGCTCACCGCCACCCAGGGCGAGGCCATCATGACCCACCGTTTCAAAACCTACGAACCCTTCCGGGGCGGTATCCCCGAGCGCACCAGCGGCTCGCTCATTTCCATGGAGCAGGGGCCGGGTACCGCCTACGCGATCGATAAATTGCAAGACCGGGGCGTGTTCTTCGTCGATCCGGGCGAGGAAGTGTACACCGGCCAAGTAATTGGTGAGAATACACGGGGCAACGACATGGTGGTCAACATCCAAAAGGGCAAGAAACTGACCAACATGCGGGCCTCCGGCTCCGACGAGAACGTGAAAATCGCCCCCAAGCGGCAGTTCTCGCTCGAAGAAGCCCTCGAGTACATCCAAAAAGATGAGTACGTGGAGGTTACGCCCAAAAATATTCGGATGCGCAAAATTTATCTCGATGAAAACGAGCGCAAGCGCATGGAAAAGCGGGAAGAATCGCTGGCCGAGTAAGGCCAACGCTACAAGCGTTTTGGCGGAACTTGAAGCTCGACCGCAACCCGCCACCGATTTAGGACAAAACCCTCCAAACGTTTTGAACGCTTGGAGGGTTGGCTTTTTATAGGTCGACTGCCCCAGAAAAACCCATCAAGTCTTACAAACTTTTAGAAGAGCAGATCGATTTTTTGGCCAGGCGTAGCATCAGAATACTTACGCATCGGCCCTTACTTTTTGGGTTGGTATTGGTTAGCCCGCAGGTTTTGGGCGGCCTTCTCCGCCGTATCCTCGATCCGTTTTTGCCGGGTGTCAGGGGTTTTGGCGTTGAGTATCCACTCTAGGATGCCCCGCTTCACCGAGCGCGGGAAAGCTTCAAAATTGGCCAAGGCCAGTGGCCGAGCCGCCAGGGCTTCCCCAAGATCGGGCGGGGTTACCAGGTCTTCCACCTCGTTCAGCGCATCCCAGGTGCCGGTTTGCTGGGCCAGGGCCACCATCGCTAGGCCCTGGGGCATCATTAGCCCGGCGGCGGTGAGCCGGGCCACCCGCTCCTTATTGGGCCGCGACCAGTTGCTCTTGGGCTTGCGCGGGGCGTAGTACTGCTGGCTCCGTTCGTTGTCCAGCCGGCCGGGCTTGCTATCGATCCACCCGAAGCAGAGGGCTTCTTCTACAGCCTCGTCGTAGCTGAGGTGAGGCTTGCCGCTGTTCTTTTTATAGAAAACCAGCCATACGCCATTGGCAGTTTGGTGGTTTTGGGCCAACCAGGCCCGCCACTCGGCCCGGTTGTGAGCTAAAAATTGGGGGATTTCTGGCATAATGCTAACATGACTAAATGGTTACCTAATTGTTTCTTTTGATTATCAATCATTTACCAGACAGGGAATAAATAATCTCCATTTGGTTTTGGTATAAATCTAAGCGACAGAAAAACAGTACCGGAGTTACGCAAATTAAAGCAACGGGCAAAAAAAAGCCGCCCGTCAAAAGCGGGCGGCAACGGGCGATAAGTAAACGCGCTAAACTTATTTACCCATTTTCTTGCATTCGGCGATGAGCTCTTCGTTCAAACGCACGTAATCCATATTATTTTGGGCCTTGGCCATATCCATCGACTTTTGGGCAGTACCAATGGCATCGTTGTACTTCTTAAGTTTGGCCTCCAGTTTAGCTTTCAGATGGACTACCCAAAACTGAGGGTTCCAATCTACCGACTTGGTAACTAGGTCGTAAGCCTCATCCAAATTGCGGTTGTTGTCATAGTAGTAGGTAGCAATTTGGTAATAAAGCCCCGCATCGCGCTTGGGATCTAACTGGCGGGCAATTTGGGCGTTTACCTTGCTGTCCACCTCGGCCACGATGGGGAACGACACCATCGTTTTGTCCCAAGAAATTTCTACCAGAGCCGCGCTAACACTTAGGTTAGCAAAGTTAATCGTGAAGCTCTCCACTTCCATCGGCAAAGCCGAAGTTTTTGCTTGGAACCTCACCACATCTTCTTCAGGCTTGTAGTTACCCGTGTTGGCGTTGGCGTTTTTATTCAAAATGATGGTCCACTCGCCCGCGTTGGGGATGCTGAACAGCGAATACTCGCCCTTGGGCACTTTAGTGCCCGCGATGGTTACTTCTTCCGAGAAAGTGAACTTGGTAGCCGCGTTGGCCCCAGTGCGCCAGAGCGCGCCGAAAGGCACCACTTTGCCGAAAATTTGGCGGCCCTTTTTGCCGGGGCGCGAATAATTCACTTTTACTTCGCCCAGGCCCACCGCTTGGGTGAGGCTGGCCGCCGGGCTAGGCGCGGGCAACGCAAGCTGAGCTTGGGCCAAGCCAGTGATCCCCGTAAGGGCCAAGGCTAGCACCAAATGCTTAAGGTAAACAATCTTCATTGGTTATTAGTGTAAGGTATGCTTTTATAAAGAGGCGTAAATATACAAACAAAAAACCTAAACATCGGGCTTGGGGTGGCCGCTAAAGCAAAGCGCACCCACATTCGGTTAATTTTTGCTTGGCCGCAGCGGCTTGGCTGGCCCGCACCTGCACGGTAAGTTGGCACTGGTTGTCAAAGGTTTGGGCCACGATAGGCAGGTCTAGTTCTTTCACTACCCGCATCACTTGGTGCAAGGCCAAGTAGTTGAAACCAAGTTGGAGGGTCTCGGTAAGGGTTTTCTCCAGGGGCCGGGCCAAGGCCAGTACCTCGGCGGCGGCAGTTTTGTAAGCCGCTACCAGCCCGGCCGCGCCCAGCTTGGTGCCGCCAAAATACCGCACTACCACCACCAGCACGTCGCTTAGCCCGGCCGCTTTGATCTGGTTCAAAATGGGCAGGCCCGCCGTGCCGCTCGGCTCGCCGTCGTCGTTGGCGCGGGTGGCGGCCCGCTGCGGGCCAAGCGCGTAGGCGTAGCAGTGGTGGGTGGCATCAAAGTAGGGCTTACGCAATTGCGCTAGTTGGGCTTTCACCGCCGCCTCGTCGGCCACCGGGTAGGCAAAGGCTAGGAACTTGCTGCCCTTCTCCTTAAACCCAAACTCGGCCGGGGCGGCAATGGTAAGGTAGCGGTCGCTAGGGAGCATTTTAGCTTAAATGAGGCGATTTCTACCGCAAAAATAAAGGAAACGTGAGGTAGAAATAGGGCATATTATTGACTATTGCGGGATAGATACCCGGTGCCACCTGCCTCCACGAAGCTGGACAACCAACGCCCAGCCACCCGCTTGTAACCCCCATTCATTTTTGCCTAAATTGCGGCCTACTAATTGCCTTCACAATCCCTGACCATGCACATCCTTGGCATTAGGCACCACGGCCCCGGCTCGGCCCGCCGGGTAAAGGAATACCTGGAAACTGCCGCCCCGGACTTGATCTTGGTGGAAGGCCCACCCGATTTTACCGAGCTGATCCCGCACGTGGCCGCGCCGGGCATGGAGCCGCCCGTGGCCCTGCTGGCCTATCACCCCGACGAACCCGCCCGGGCCTTGTTTTACCCGTTCGCCACGTTTTCGCCCGAGTGGCAGGCCATGCGCTACGGGCTGGCCCACCGGGTGCCCGTCCGGTTTATGGACCTGCCGCTGGCCCATCGCTTTGCCCAGCAAATGGAGCAAGAGGCCGAAGCCCAGAAAAAACGGGAAGCCGAAATGGCCGCCCAAGGCGAGGAAGGCGAAAACCTGGCCTCCGCCGTGGAACAGCCCACCGAAAACGCCGCCCCCGAACAGGGCGCGGAGTTTCCGCAGCCCCCCTACCCCGACGACCCCATTGGCCAACTAGCCCAGGCCGCTGGTTACCCCGATGGCGACGAGTGGTGGGAACGACTGTTCGAGCAGTCGCTGGAACAAGGGCAGTCGGGCTTTGAGGCCGTGATGCTGGCCATGCAAACCCTGCGCGAAGCCTACCCGCTGCACCGGCACGACGAGGACTTGCCCCGCGAGGCGTACATGCGCAAGGTGATCCGCCAAGGGCAAGACGAAGGATTTAAAAACATCGCCATCGTGTGCGGGGCCTGGCACGGCCCGGCCTTGCGCGATTTATCGACCAAAAAAGCTGACGAAGCCCTGCTTAAAAAACTCCCCAAGGCCAAAGTAGCCGCCACCTGGATCCCCTGGACTTACGACCGGCTGGCCCTCCGCAGCGGCTACGGGGCGGGCATTGCCTCGCCGGGCTGGTACCACCACCTGTGGCACCAACCGCACGACGACGGCACCCGCTGGCTGGCCCAAGTGGCGGGCATTTTCCGCAAAAACCAGGTAGATGTATCGCCGGCGCACGTGATCGAGGCGGTGCGGTTGGCCCAGTCGCTGGCGGGCCTGCGCGAGCACCCGCGCCCCGGCCTGCCCGAGCTGAACGAGGCCACCCAAACCGTGATTTGCATGGGCGAGGCCGAAAAAATGACCCTCATCCACGACGAGCTGATCGTGAGCGACCGGCTGGGCAGCGTGCCGCCGGGCGTGCCCCAGGTGCCCCTGCTAGCCGACCTGGAAACTTGCCAAAAACGGCTAAAACTCAAAGTAACCACGGGCGTGGAAACCCTGGTGCTGGACCTGCGCAAGCCTAACGACCTGGAAAGGAGCATCTTGTTCCACCGGCTGGACCTGCTGGGCATTGGCTGGGCCCAGGCCCAAAACACCAGCGGCAAGGGCACTTATAAAGAAGCCTGGGAACTGCGCTGGCAACCCGAACTGGCCGTACAGGTGATCGAGATGGGCATTTGGGGCAATACCCTGAGCGAGGCCGCCGCCCAGTTCGCCAACCACTTGGCCGAAGGCGCGCAAGACATCCGGCAAATGGCCCGGCTGCTGGAACGGGTGCTGCCCGCCGACCTGCCCAAGGCCGTTAACCAGGTGATGCAAAGGCTGGACCAGGCCGCCGCCCTCAGCACCGACCTGGTGCAGATGATGCAAGCCGCTGGCTCGCTGGTGCAAGTGTACCGCTACGGCGACGTGCGCCAAACCGATACTAGCCTGGTAAAGAACATCTTAGACGGTCTGTTGGCCCGCATTTTCGTGGGTTTACCCAATGCTTGCTACTCGTTGAACGAGGATGCGGCCAACGAAATGCTGGACAGCCTGGCTGCCACCGACGGGGCTATTGGCATTTTGGCCCTCGACGACGTGCGCGCGGCCTGGCACCACACTTTGCACCACTTGCTCAGCGGCGGCAGTGCCCTCATCAACGGCTACGCCACCCGCCTGCTCTACGATGCCCGCGCCCTGGCCCAAAGCGAGGCCGAGCAACACTTTTACGTGGCCCTTTCGCCCGCCCAGCCGCCCGCGCAAACGGCCGGTTGGCTCGAGGGATTTTTACGGGGCAGCGGCACGGTGCTCCTGCTGGACGAAAACCTTTGGCAACTCATCGACCACTGGGTTACCGGCCTGGACCCCGACGTTTTCATGCAATTGCTGCCCCTGTTGCGGCGCACTTTCGCCAACTTCTCGGCTACCGAGCGGCGCAAGATCGGGGAGAAAGCCCTGGCCAGCCAAGGCGGTAGCCTATCCGGCAAGTTGCCTGCCCAAGCGGCCGATTTTGACCACGACCGGGCTGTTTCCGCCTTGCCTGTGCTCTGGCAAATTTTGGGTTACCAACCTGCCAATCAATAATTTATGGGCGAAATCGTTTTTGTGGGCCTGGGCAGCAACCTGGGCGACCGCGCCCACCATTTGGCCGAGGCCCGGACGCGGTTGGCCACCCAGGCCGGGCCGCTGGAGGCTAGCTCGGCCGTGTACCAAACCGAGCCTTGGGGCCTGGCCGACCAGCCCGCTTTTTACAACCAGGTGGTGCAGTTGGCCACCGGGTTGCCCCCGCGCGAGCTATTGGCGGCCTTGCTGGCCATTGAACAACAAATGGGCCGCCATCGGCAGCAGCGGTGGGGCCCCCGCCTCATCGACCTGGACATCCTCCTTTATGCTAATCAGCAAGTGGCCCTACCAGAACTCACCGTGCCGCACCCGCAATTGGCCAACCGGCGGTTTGTGCTGGTGCCCTTGGCCCAAATTGCCGCCGAGGTAACCGTGCCTGGCACCGGCCAAACCGTGGCCCAGCTTTTGGCCAACTGCCCCGATACCTTACGTGTGTGGCCCGTGGATTTTGCCTAGCCCATTTGGCAAATCGGCCAACTTCGCCCAATATTTGCTAACAACTACTCGACCAACCCATTGCCTCCGCTGGTCGCCCTTTGTTGCCATTTCTAACTACATCGCATGGAACCCAAGTTCAGCGAACTGCAATTTTACAAAGCCTTGTACGCCAACCATATCCACTTGGCGTTTCAGGGCATGATCTCGCAAGACGTGCTCACGCTCATTGGCCTGAGCCTCCGCCGCCGCCCTGACAATGAAGTAGTGGCCAAGCGCTTGTTCGGATTGGTGATCGAGTTGGCCCAGAACATTTACCATTACTCAGCCGTAAAACAGTTTTCCGAAAAAGATCAGCGCGAAGTGGGCGTGGGCATTATTGCCGTTGGCGAAAACGAGCAGGAGTTCTGGGTCTTCTCCGGCAACATGATCGAAAACGAAAAAACCGAGGTAGTGCGCCAACGTTGCGACCTGATCAACTCACTGGACGATGAAGGGCTTAAAAAGATGTACAAAGACAGCCGCCGCCAACCCCAGCGCGATTATACCACTGGGGCCAACGTGGGGCTGATCGACATCGTCCGCCGGTCGGGCAACCCGATCAACTACGACATCGCCCCGGCCGAGGGCCCTCATTCCTTCCTTACTTTTGTAGTAAAAATTAGCAAAACCTTACCCGTAATTGCCGACTAACCCAACCATGGAGAATTTATATATCCGCGCCGAAAATTTTATTCCCGAAATCGATTTTGATGCCGCCGCTGGGGTGCTCAACATTTCTGGGGAGTCGTACCACGAATACACGTTAGAATTTTTCCAGCCGGTTTTCGAGTGGCTCAAACGTTACTTCCAAACCCCGAACCGGCACATCACCGTCAACTTCCGCATGACGTACTACAACACCAGTACCTCGCGCCGCTTTTTGGAAATGCTGGACATGATGGAAGAATATCAAACCAACAAAGGTGGTAAAATTGAGGTCAACTGGCATTACAAGGCCAACGATGTGGACATGATGGAAAGCGGCGAGGAGTACCGGGAAGACACCAACCTGACCATCAACCTACTGCCCTACTGATAGGACGGTAATTGAAGGGCCTGCCCCTACGATTACCTACCTGGCGTTCAAGCAATTGCATGCTAATTCAAACGCTGATCGCGAGCCAAGGTTCTTCAAATAATTGGTAATCAAAGGCTTACATCATTTCCTAAAGTAATCACCCAGTAACGGACTAGGCATTACCGGGGTTTTACCTCCCTTGCCGCCAGCTTTGCCACCCGGCAACCGGGTTGGTGGCCAACTGCCCCAGGCCCAGTTCCATCCGGCGCAGCGCGTAACCATAGTCGCGGCGCAGGTTGGGGTCGTCGGTGCACTCGGCTGCCTGGCGCAGTTCGGCCTGGAGGGCCAGCAACTGGGCCATCCCCGCTGGCGTAGGGCACTCGCGGTAGTGGCAGCGCATGTGCAGAAACTCCATCTCAAAAGTGTGTAATGATTTAGGCATGGAAAAGCGGCGGGCTTTAAGTAATCAATTTGACGATGAATTTGCTTGCCAAGCAACTCCCAAAGTCAATGCCAAGAATATAATTAATTGATTATAAACATTTTGATTGTTAAATCTCAAAAATCTAAATCAAAAACGGACACCCGGCTACCGGGCGATGTTCAATATTGGACAGAGGCGTTAGCATACACCCCGCCAGTGTGCAATACCAGCACCCGGCTCCCCGGGGCAATGCCCCCCTCCCCGATCAAATCCAGCACCCCGTAAAACAGCTTACCCGTGTACACAGGCTCGAGCACGCAGGCGGGCGCGGGGCCGTGGGCTACGGCCCAGTGATTAAACTCGGTTACCCATTGGGCCAAGGCGGGCGGCACCTTGGCATAGCCGCCAAAGTGGTAGTTGACCAAGAGCTGCCAAGCCGGCAGCGGCGGGGTCGGGAAGCCCCGGACTTGGGCGTGCTCAGCCAGCAAGCGGGTGGTTTCGGCAGCCAGAAAGCCGCCGCCCTTGAGCACCGGAAAGCCCAGCACCTGGGCCTTGGCCTGCCGCCGGGCCGCCACCGCCAGCAACAAACCCGCCAGGGTGCAGCCGGTGCCCAGGGCGCAGGCGTAATAATCAAACGATAATTCGGGCGGCAACTCGGCCAGCATTTGGGCGCAACCGGTCACCGCCAGGGCATTGCTCCCCCCCTCGGGCAGCAGGTAAGCCGGGCCGTAGGTTTGGGCAATTTCCGCCAAAAAGCCCGGCTCGGTTTTATGGCGGTATTGCCCCCTACTGAGGTAATGCAGCTCCATGCCGCAGGCCTGGGCAAACGTCAATACCGGGTTCAGCGGTTGCGTAGGCTCGCCGCGCACCAGGCCCACGGTGCGCCAGCCCAGTAAGCTACCAGCAGCGGCGGTGCTGTACAAATGGTTCGAGAACGCCCCGCCAAAAGTGAGCAGGGTTCGGTGGCCTTGGGCCTCGGCCGCCGCCAAGTTAGGCCGTAGTTTGTACCATTTATTGCCTTGCAAATGCGGATGCACCAAATCCAGCCTCAGCGTGTACAATTCCACGCCCTGCCGGGTGGCCACGGGGTGCGGCAACGGGTGCAAGGGCGGGGGTTGCCAATCGGCAACGGGCAAAGTGGCCATCGTAAAAAGCGAAGGTGCGCAATATTAAACGTTTACTTGAACCAGCCGATATGTTAATGATGACGATCAGCCATTTATTTCTTTTTCAAGGCAAGTTGATCACCTGATGGTTTGAGCAGCCGGACCGAATAAAAAATGAATTTATATCATTGATTTTAAGATACTTAACTCACAATGAAGCTAGCTCTGTTGCGATCGGCCAAGCTCCCAACCCGGCTTGAGCAATGGCCCGTTTGGCCTAACTACCGCCCGGCCCGCAAATTGTGGATTACTATTTGCAGCGTAGCTTTTAATTTTCGGCTCCAATAACTAAACGGCCAACCTAAACGTTGGGGTTATTGACGAGTAAGCCGACCGCTTAGCCTCTCCCAGTTAGCTTGTTTCACCATTTTTGTCCCCTCATTACCCAAAGCCCTTACCCTACCATGACGAAGCCCAAGTTGGACACCCACGCCATCGCTAAGTATGCCAAACAGTTTGCCGACACCCTTTGCACCCAATTTTACGGCCAGCACCCGGCCATTAGTGGCAAACAAATGGTGGAACTGGCCGCTAACCGGCAAGTGAACTTATTGGCGGTGAAAAACGTGTTTTTCCAGTGGCAGCAGGAGACCCAAAAACTTCGCAGTCCGTTCTTCGACTATTCGGTACCGGAGGTGGCCCAGGCCCTCACCACGCTCATGAACGCGCTTTCGCGGAACATTAGCATTGGCCGGGCCGAGTACGAACCCATTTTGGCCAAAGCCGTGGCCGACACGGTGGTGCTAGCCTTGGACCCCGCCGATTTTTTCCGGCAGGAACTGGCTGCCCTGGGCGAGCGGGTGGACGTGAATAACCAACTCAAGCCGATCGGCAAGTATTTTAGCCTCAACCGGCCATTGTTCGAGCAACTTTGCGAGGCCATCGCGGCCAAGGGGGGCCAAATGAGCCAGGCCCAAGCCCAGCAGGTGGCCACCGAAGTGGCCGCCCGCTACCAGCCCGAAGACCCTACAGCGGTTTTCCGATCGCTCTCGGCCACTTTGCCCGCTCAGCCCGAGCAATTTTGGGCCGCTGAAGTGCCCACCGAAGACCCGCTCGACTTTGCCAGCAACGGCCTGGATTTGGGCGATAAACCGCTCACGCTCAGCAAAATGTCGTTTAGTTTAGAGGAAGAAAACCCCAAAGCCGAGCTAACGGCCAGCTTTAAAACCGAAGCCGCGCCCGTGGCCAAAGTAGTGCCGCTGAACGAGCGGTTTTCCAAACCCGAGGAACTCGATACCCTCAACGAACGGTTTGGGCAGGAGCAGTCGCCGGCCTCGCTTAACCAGCGGTTTAGCCAGCAGCAGCCCAGTACGGCCACCCTGTCGGACCTGTACAAAAACACCAAGATCGAGAGCCTCAAGTCGTTCATCCCCCTCAACCGCAAGTTTGCGTTTATCAACACCTTGTTTGGGGGCAGCAGCCAGGAGTTTTCCGAGGCGGTGGACAAAATCGACCATTGCGCCGATTACCACGGAGCCATCATGTTCATCAAAGAACACTACTTCCGCAAATACAACTGGGACCTAGAGAACGACGAGGTCAAAGAGTTCTACGAACTCGTAGCCCGGAAATTCTAACGAATATTGAACTGACTAAATGATTGCACGGCTAAATGGTAGTTCTACTTGTTTGTCAATCATTTACAGCACTCGAGACCTGCAATTTTTATTTGATCTTGATATCATTCATTTTTAGATATTTAACCTCGGAGATAAGGATATAAAACCCTTCTCCCGAGGTTTTTTGATGATTTTTAGCCTCGGCACGGGGATGTTTGCTTAGCATGAGTTGTCAGCCCCCTCGGCCCGTGCCCACCAAGCATCACCCTAGTAGCTGACGGCAATAGGCCATCACTACCTCCACGGCTCCCGCCTGGTCGCGCACGTAGGCGGCCGCAGCCGCGCCCGCTTGGGCGTGGGCGGCGGGCTGCTCCCAAAACCGCTGGATGCACTGGGCCAACTCGGTTGGGTTGGCCACCGGGAACGCCCCGCCTTCGGCCACCAACTCCACAGCCTCGGTGGTGCCTTGGTACGCCTGGCTGCCAAACAGCACCGGCACCCCGTACACGGCGGCTTCCAGCACGTTGTGCACCCCGGTTTTGAGCACGCCACCCACCCAAGTGCTGGCCGCTTTGGGCAAAAACGAGCCGCCCACGTAGGCCACCCGCGCATATTGGTACAGGCGGCTCAGTAACCCTACGTTGTCCACCAGCAAAACCTGGAAGCTGGCCAAATCAGGCTCGGCCTCCGCGCGCGTGTAGCGCACCACCGGGCAGGGGGCCAGCCGCTGCTCCGTCCAGTCTAGCTCGGCCGGGTACACTTCGTGCGGGGCGATGATGGCCCGCCAGGTGGGGTTGGCGGCCAGCACCGGGGCCACCACCTCGATGTCTTCGCGCCAGGTGCTGCCTAGTACCAACAGCGGCTGCCCCGCTTGAAACCGGGCGGCCACGGGCACCGGCTGGCGTTGGCGGTCCAGGGCCAGCACCCGGTCGAACCGGGTATCACCGGCCAGGCTCACCTGGGGCAATCCTAACCGGGCCAGCAATTGCTGTGACTCGGGGTTTTGCACAAAAATGTGGGCAAACCGGGCCAAAATACGGCGATAAAATCCCCCCCAGAGCTTAAAATACACCTGGCCAGGGCGGAAGAGGGCCGAAAAGCTCACCAGCGGGATTTTGCGCCGCGCCAGCTCGCGGGTGTAGAAATGCCAAAATTCGTACTTGACAAAAAAGGCCACCTGGGGCCGGGCTAAATCGAGCAGGCGGCGGGCGTGGCTGGGCGAGTCGGCGGGCAAGTAAGCCACCGCCTGGGCCAAGGGGTAACCTTTCTGCGCCTCGGCCCCGCTCGGTGAAAAAAAGGTGAGTAGCACTTGCCACTGCGGATATTGTTGTTTGAAGACCTCGAGCACGGGCCGGGCCTGCTCAAACTCGCCCAGCGAGGCGCAGTGGAACCAAGCCACGGGCTGGGCATTGCCCGCAAACGCGGCGGCCAACTGGCCAAACGTGCGCCGCCGACCTTGTACCATTAACCGGGCCTTGGGGTTAAACCACGCCGCCAAGTGAATGGCCCAAGTGTAAAGCCGGATGCCGAGCCAGTAGAAAAACAACATGGAAAGTTAGGCTGAAAATAACTGAACGATTGCCTGTCAATGATTGATGTTGGGGATGATCCATCCTTTGCAAAAGCCCCATTCGCAAGCAAAATATGGTTTTAATCTTACTATATAAACAATTGGTTATTACGATTTGAACGAAACGAAATAGAAGTTGATTAGCGATTTTCGGTTCCGTCATTTTGCCAACTTTTTAGCCCGCTCCCAATACACATCCATCTCGGCCAGGGTCATCTGGGTCAGGTTTTTGCCATCGCGGCGGCTCTCGGTTTCCAAATAGTTGAACCGCTGCATAAATTTTCGGTTGGTGCGTTCCAGGGCGGTCTCCGGGTTGAGGTTGATGAAACGGGCATAGTTGACCAGCGAGAACAACAGGTCGCCAAACTCGGCCTCGGCCCGGTCCCGGTCAATGGCCGCGTCGGCCTGGGCGTTAAACTCGGCCTTAAACTCCTGCATTTCCTCCTCCACCTTCTCCCAAACTTGCTCCTTGCGCTCCCAGTCGAACCCGGCCCCCCGGGCTTTTTCTTGCACCCGCATGGCCTTGACCAGGGCGGGCAACGACGTGGGCACTCCGCTCAGGATGCCCGGGACTTCGCCACTGGCGGCTTTTTCTTGGAGTTTGATTTGCTCCCAGTTACGCTTCACGGCCTCCTCGTCTTCGGCGGTTTGCTGGCCGTAAATGTGAGGGTGGCGGCGCACCAACTTATCGCACAACTGCTCCATCACGTCGGCAATGTCGAACGCCTGTTCCTCGGCGGCCAAGCGGCTGTAAAACACCACGTGCAGCAGCAAATCGCCCAGTTCGTTACGGATCTGGGCCAAGTCGCGGGCCATAATGGCATCGGCCAGTTCGTAAGTTTCCTCCACGGTGAGGTGGCGCAGGCTCTCAAAGGTTTGTTTGCGGTCCCACGGGCATTGCTCGCGCAGTTCGTTCATGGTTTGCAACAACCGGGCAAAAGCAGCGGCGTAACGGGGGTGCTGGGGGTCAATGGTCATTGATTTGAATGGTTGCTGAGGCAAGGATTTTCTCCAACGGCAAAACTAGGGCCGTTAGAGGTTGAGAACGTCAATACATGTGTTGCCCACCGTTGATGTCGTAATTGGCCCCGGTGATGAAACTGGCCTGGCGGGAGGCCAGGAACGACACCAAATGGGCGATTTCCTCGGTCCCGCCGAACCGCCCCACCGGGATTTCGGGCAGGATGCGGTTGACCCGGATGTCTTCCGGGATGGCGAGCACCATATCGGTGAGGATGTAGCCCGGCGAGATGGTGTTGACGGTGATGCCTTTTTTGGCCACTTCCAAGGCCAGGGTTTTGGTAAACCCGTGTACCCCCGCTTTGGCGGCGGCGTAGTTGGCCTCGCCAAACTGGCCCTTCTGGGCGTTCACCGACGAGATGTTGATGATCCGCCCGTAGCCGCGCTCGATCATCCCGTTCACCAAGTGGCGGCAGGTGTTGAACACGCTGTACAAGTTGGTGCGGATCACCTGGTCCCAACGGTCGTAGGTCATTTTGCGGAACTGGCCGTCCAGCGTAATGCCCGCGTTGTTCACCAAAATGTCGATCGGCCCCACCTCGGCCTCAATGAGGGCCATCATTTGGCCCACGGCCTCAAAATCGCTCACATCGCCTTGGTACATGGCAAATTGCAACCCTTCGGCCTGCATCTGGGCGCGCCATTGGGCGGCTTTTTCCGGGTTGCGGTAGTTGGCCACCACGTGGTGGCCGTCTTGGGCCAAGCGGCGGCAGATGGCGGTACCCAGCCCGCCCGTGGCCCCGGTAACCAAGGCCACCGGCAAATTTTGTTGGTCCATGTCGTTTTTTCGGTTCTGGTGGGGCAAATTATTTTAGGGCGGCTGGTTTGGCAAATTTCTGCCCCACAAACTGGGCTGGGCCAGGGTTTACCAGTTGATGCGGATTTGAAGGAGTTTTATTGTACTAACCCGCCCCAAAACCCCCTTGGCGACTTTGCGGCTTTGCGAGAAACATTTTGGACGGATCAGCCCTATCCCTACCCCTGGCTGGCGGTGCGCTGCCAAAACCGACGGAGGCCAAAATAAGCCAGGCCAGCGAGGGCTAATGCATAAAGCAGGTAAGCCCAGCCCCGGGTGTACCAAGGCCCCAACACCCGCAGCGGCTGGGCCAGGATGGGGCTGAGCCGCCCGTCGGGTAACAGGGCGCGCACCTCGAGCGTGTACGCGCCTGGGGGCAACTGGCCCAAGCGGGCGGCCGGCTCGCGGCGGGCGGGCCGCCACTGCTCCATCAGCGGCCGTAACCGCCATTGGTACTGGGCCTGGCCCAGGCTGGCGGAGGTGGCAAATTGAAGTTCCAGCCAGTCGGTTCCGGGGCCAACTTCCAAGGTTTCGCCCGAAGTAAATTGTTGCAAATCAATACTATCCGCACCAAAAGCGAGCAAGCGACGCAGTTGGGGGGCCGCAGGCGGCGGGCGGTCTTCCACCTCCAGGCGGTTGTAAAGGTACAGCCCCTCCGCATCGCCCAGCCAAGTGAACCGATACTCGTGAAAAGGCGGGCAAGGCTGCACCAAGTAGGGCGGCAAAGGCGGCCGGGCCACTTGGTAGTTCGTTTGCCCGGTGGTGGCCACGGTGGCCGGGCGCAGGCTGCCGTCGGGGTTGGCCAGGTAGCCCCACACCTGGCCGCTGGCATCCTTGTCCAATAGGTGCAGGGCCGAGGCCCCGGCGCGGTACACGTTGGCAAATTTTTCGTCGGGTTGCAGGCGGTTTTTGGCCGCCTCGTAGCGGTACACCTGCTGGCCGCTGCTCACCCTAATTTCCCCGCCCAGTAAGAACAAACCCAACGGGCCAGCCACCGGCGGTGGGGCGGGCAGTTCCACCGGCGTTACCGTGGGCTGCAACCGGAACCGATAGGTAGCCCCCGCCGAAAAATCTAATTTGTACAAAGTGCCAGCCACCGTGGCCACCCATAAGTTACCGGCTTTGTCTTCTTTGATGGCCCGCAGGTCGTCGGCCAGGCCCTCGATCTCGCCCTCATCGCTCCACTGGCCGTCGCTCAGGCGCACGGCCCGCAGGTTGTAAGCCGATCCAGCAAATACGCGGTTCGGGTCCAGCGCGGAACGTTCCAGCACCCGCACGTCGGGCGGCACTTCGTCGGTGCTGAGTTGGGCCAGCACGCCGTTGCGCCACACTTTCACGCCCTCGAAAGTGCCCAGCAGCAGGTCGTCGCCCACGGGCAAAATCGTCCACACTTCCATTGGCAAATCCGGTACTTTGGCCAGGGCGGCATCGTAAAACGGGCGACTGGCCCCCTCGGGCGTGAGCGTGCGCGGCAAGGCCCGCCACAGCCCGGCGGAGGTGGCCACAAACAAGTCGTCGCGCAGGCGGGCCACGGCGTTCACTGGCCCGCGCAAGCCGTGGTAGGCTTCGGTTAAAGTGGCAAAGGGGGCGCCCGTTTGCAAGTAACTCAGCCCCCGGTCGGTGGCTACCCACAGCCCGCCTTGGGCATCGGGGGCCAGCCCGGTTACAAAATCCCCGGCCAGGCCGTTGCGGCGGTTCACGATCTGCAACAGCCGCCCCCGGTCGTCCAGCACTACCAGGCCCAGGCCCAGCAGGCCCACCGCTAGCCGCCGAGGCCCGGGGCCGTTGCCGGGTAGCCAGCAGGCCGTTTGCACCCTAAACTGTTGCATCATCTCGTCGGCTTGGGTGGGCCAGGGGCGCAAGTTGCCCTGTTCCAGCACCCACAGCCCTTCGCTTTGCACGGCCAGCAGGGTTTTTTGGTCCCCCCAGGGCAGCATTTGGGCCACCAGCGAACTGCCAAACCGCTCCGAACCGGGCACCGGGGCCAACTTGCGGTCGGCCAGTTTCCAGAGGCCGCGCTCGTTTTCTTGCACAAAATAATCGTTGCCCACGGCGTGGCCGAGGGTAAAAAAGTTGGCGGCGGGCAGGGTTTCCAGCGTTTTGCCGTCGTAAAGCAGCACCCGGTCGTCGGTTTGAAACAGCACCCGGCTGCCCAAGCCCCGCACCGACCACACCTCGCCCGGCGGCTCGGCATCTTTGGGCAGCAGGCCCGCCAGGCTGGCAAACCGGGGCGCGCCCGTAAGGCTATCGGGTTGGAGGCAGCCCAGGAAACCCGTGCCGCCCACGAACACCTGGCCGCTGGCGGCTACGGCCACCGTGCGGGCCGCCCCGGGCGTGGGCACCAGCCGCCAATGCTCACCGTCATACTCGAGCAAGCCCTGCTGGTTGGCCACGTACACCAAGCCCGTGGGGGCCACGGCCACTGCCCAGTTGGGGCCGCTGGCCCGGTAGTGCCGGGGCGTGAAATTGTAAATGGGCGGACTGCCCCACATTTGGATGGATTGGCCCACGGCAGCTAGGCTTACCCAACAGACCAGGGCCAAGCCACCAATTGTTTTAAGCGAAATTCGCAAAGGCTCCAACATCCAATAATACTAAAATGACTAAATGATTGCATGGTTAAATGATTGTTCTATTTGATTATCAATCATTTAATAGCCAGCAAATGAGCAATCACTACTTGATTTTGGCACAAAATGGCTTTTTGATGGCAAGCGCAAATTACCTTTTGTTTTGATTACCAATCCCTTACCAACTGAAATTCCGTAATTGGCGTTTGATTTTAGGATAGGCCGAACAAACGGGGCCAAAATAAGGCGAAAAATCCGTGCCCCGTATCCACACCCGCATACAACACCCTAAGGGTTTCGGAAAACCTTAGGGTGTTGTATGATTGCGAGCCGAAATTTTTCCTATCCCTTGCCGCGCGCGCCCGGGACCAGCTCGCGGATGCGCAGCCCGCGCACCTGCACGCTCGACACGCAGAACCAGCCCAGGGCCGCATTGTTGCGGTTGGGGCTTACGATGTTGGTGCGCACGTTCTCGGGCGGGCGGGCAAACAGGCCGCTGTTGGTCATTTGCGTTTCGGTTTGGCGCAAAAACTCGAACGTGTCTTGGTTGATCGACCGCAACTCTACCCGCACGCTGTCGCCCACTTGGTAGGGGGCCTCGGGGTCGGTGATCCGGTCGCGCACTGGCGGGATGAACGCAAAACCGTCCGAGGTTTGGAACGCCGGGTTGTAATTGCGGATGCCGTCCACCACGTAGTTGATCAAATTGGGTTTGTCGAGATAGCGGTTGTTTTTGTAGGCGCGCATCCAGTAGAAATCGCGCTGGCCGGTCAGGTCGGTGGCCCAGGCTTCGGCGTAGTAGCCGTCTTCCTGCCCAATTTCATCTTGCTCAAGCTCATAAGTAATCGAGTCGATGGTGGTGGTGCGGGCCAGGCGGGTGTTGGCGGTAAATTCCTCGTT
>JALONO010000249.1 GCA_025454895.1 Bernardetiaceae bacterium | reverse complement strand
AAACTTTCAAGCACTTTTCTTTCCTCCCCCGCCCCCTCCCTCCTTCCCTTCCCCCCGAACGGGCCACAAAATTGAAACCCCGACCCGGATTTTCCAAACGTTGAGCAGAAAAAAATGAAAAAATTTGTCTCCGAAAACATAAGCACCTGAATATCATATTCTTGCACCAAAAAAATATCCACCCAGAAATGGATCGCCAAAAGGGCATCTGCCAGAATACTTCAGTAACAGAACCTAACGAAGAATAAAATAAGTAACAATGGCTTGCTCATTTTACCTGCCAGGCAGAGAATACAGCTTAACAGTCTTGCCGAAGGGCTGGAACCGAGGTTCTACACCGGGGCGAGCATGGCCAGGCGCAGTCGAGTGCCAACACCGCACGGGAACGAGGGCAACCGAAGCGAGGGTTCTGCCCTCTTACAAAATCGGAACGGCTTAGGGCTTATCCACCATAGCAAATAAAACCGCCCGGCGAGCCGGACGAACAGCGGAATGATGCTGAATGGTTAGGATTTGGTGGCTGGGGCCGGGCGGGCCAAGACTTTACGAAGCCAGCGGGGCAGCACAAAAGCCCCCAGGAAGAGATAGGGGTAAAAGGTCATGAGCCGCCAAATGGAACCGGCAACCGTGGCGACACTAGTGCCGACGAAGCCCTCGAAGAAGAAATTAAAAGCCAGGTCGGCGGTGCCGCTGCTGCCCGGGGTAGGCGAGATGAGCATGATGACCCACATGACGGTGTGGCGGGCAAAAACGAGCAGGTGCTGCCCAACATCAAGCGGCATAAAGGCTTGGAGCAAGCAGTTGACCAAAGCGTAGCGAGCTGTCCAAACGAAGATAGTGGACAAGATCGCGTTGAGCCAAAAATTGTTTTTCTTGCCGCGCATCTCGGCTGAGGCGGTGATGACATCGTTGCCGGTTTCTTCGGCAAGGTGGTGCCAGCGGCGCAACCAACGCCATTGGGTTACCTTGACGATGAGCCATTTGAAGCCGTGAGGCCGGAAAAAAAGCCCAAAGGCAAACAAGAGGTTGTAAACTGAAATGAGCAAGTAACTGATCCAAAACAAGACGCTCACACTGTTGCCCCAAACGCTTTCACTATCAGAAGGGAATAGCTGGCCCTGGGCCAGTAAAATAGCCAACGGGGCGGCAAGCATGAAAAAAGTATTGTCCAGCACGGCCGTGAGCATCACGTAGGCCAAGGAGCGGCCAAAACTGATGCCCTCGCGGTTGAGAATAAAGGTGGCTACGGCAGTGCCGCCTACCGCCGATGGGGTTACGGCCGAAGCGAACTCCCAAAGTAAAATGCTGTAGGTACTGGAAGACCAACTGAGGTCGCCGTTGGTGAGATAGCGGATGCGCCAGATGTAACCTGCATCACGGATGAATAGTACCAAAAAAGCCGCACCTAACCAAGTGAGGTCCATTTTAGCCAAGTTACTACCCAGGGTATCCAGGTCCACGTTGCGCACAAACATATACACAGCCACCACCAACCCTAAGGCAATGGGCCAAATGACCTTGTTGGGGTTAATGGTTTTAAGGACTTTGTCCTGATTTTCTTCCATTAAAAACGGTTGTAATGACCCGAAACGGGCTTTGAGTGGCCAAAGTTAAACGCAGGTTGGTTCAAACGAGCCGGCCCGAAACGGATTAGACGGTCAAAGAATCGATTTAAGAATTGATAACACTTTCGGCCGACTCGCCCTCCAAGGACTCCGGGGGGGCGTACTCGAGCGAAAAATCGTTGTAACCCTCGCCAAACGTGATGCGCCACTCGCCGGCCTGGAGCAGTTCCAAAACGGCGATGAAATTGAAAATAACGGCGATCCGGGTAGGGCGCAGGGCAATGATGGCGGAAAAATCCACCCGCTTTTCTTGCAGAATGTAATTGCGCAAAAAATCTTTTTGGCCTTCGACCGTGTAAGGGTAGGGCACGATTTGATGAACGGGCCGGGCCTGTTCGTCGGCAAAGCGCCTCATAACACGCTGGTACACCCGGAGCAATTTGAAAAGGTCTAGGGTTTGTAACTCAAGCTCCACGCCTTGCTGGCTGGCCAAGGTGGCTAGTTCGGCGGCCAGGTTGCCGCGGGCTTCCATGCTTTGGCGGTCGGTTTCGAGGGTGGCCAGCGTACCAATCACGGACTTGTACCGCCGATACTCGAGTAGGTGCGCCACTAGTTCATCCCGGGGGTCGATTTCGTTGCCCTTTTCGTCCAGCTCGGGGCGGGGCAGCAACATTTTGGCCTTGATGCGCATGAGCGTGGCGGCCACTAAGATGAATTCGCTAGCCACATCCAAGTTCAGCTTCTCCAATTGTTGGAGATAGGCCAAAAAATCGTTGGTTACCTGGGCAATGGGAATATCGTAAATATTCAACTCGTCGCGCTCAATAAAAAAGAGCAACAGGTCGAACGGGCCTTCAAAAAGTGGTAATTGAACGGTATAACTCATAGATAGCTAAGCAAGATGCCGCAGGGCCAGGAATGGGTTGGGCGGATAGAAGGTAGGCACTCCATCTTATTTTTAGATCAAGACGCAGCCTGACTAAAAGCAAAGGTAGCCTAGGCAGAAGACAGTTCGCCTTGGCGGATGGCCGATACTGACGCTTTATTATTACCATGCGGGCTAAATTGGAGGCAAAGTAGCACCTGTTGGCGGCCCTGTTTAACAGGCCCTAGAAAAAACCACCTAAATCTTTAAACAAAATTTGGCGGGTTCAGGTTTTTGATTTACTTTTAAGTCAAATATCGCCCTGGCTATTTTTTTGTTAAGGTATTTTACACCTAATTTGTTTTAGCCTGTTTTTTCGTCCACAACACGATTATAAAAATTTAGAAGTTTGTTTGTTAGTTTAGTCAATCGGCGTAGTAACCTATGCCGTTCACTCACCTGTTTGGCTGTGCCGAACAGGTGTTTTTTGTTCGCAAAGGATCATCCATATCCACCCATTCCCCTGCGAAAAGCAAAAAAATCGGCCAAGGGGTGTGCCCCGTTGGCCGATTTTGGAGTACCCGGTTAAAAAATCTACTTAACGAATAACAGTTCCCGGTATTTAGGGAAAGGCCACAGGTCGTCGTCCACCATGAGCTCGAGTTTGTCGGCGTGGTAACGGATGGTATCGAAGTAAGGCTTCACTTTGTCGCAGTAGGCCACGGCGGTATCTTCGGCCGAGTTCAAGGCGTTGGCTGTTTTGCGAGCCTCGATCATGGCTTCTACATTGGTTTTGATGGTATGCACGTGGGCAGAAATCTCCTTGATGATATCCACCATGTGGCCAGCTTCCTCTTTGAGGCCCAGGTCTTTTAAGCCTTTGGCATTCTCGATGAGCTTGCTCTGGTACTCCAACGCTGAGGGGATGATCTGGTTCATGGCGAAGTTGCCCAAAGCCCGGCTCTCGATCTGGGTTTTGAGGGTATAGCTGTGCAGCATGATGTCCACGCGGGCGTGTAGCTCCACCTTGTTAAAAATGCCTTGGTCGATGAGCACTTTCTCCGACTTCTTGCTCAAATAAGCGTTAAGGGCCTGCGGCGTGGTTTTCACGTTGGACAAGCCGCGTTTTTTGGCTTCCTTCACCCACTCGTCGCTGTAACCGTTGCCCTCGAAGCGGATCGCTTTCGACTCTTTAATATACTCGCGCAACACGTTAACGATGGCCACTTCTTTTTTGGTGCCTTTGTCGATAAGGGCATCAACCGCCGTTTTGAATTTCACGAGCTGATCAGCCACGACGGCGTTGAGCACGGTGAGGGCGGTGGCGCAGTTAGCCGAAGAGCCCACCGCGCGGAACTCAAATTTGTTACCAGTGAAGGCAAACGGAGAGGTACGGTTGCGGTCGGTGTTGTCCAACAAAATGGGCGGAATTTTATCGATGCCCAATTTCATGTACATGTTGTCGCCTTTGTCGATCTTGATGTTGCCGTTGTGCTCCAGTTCGTCCAGTACCTCGGTGAGTTGCTTGCCGATAAATACCGACATGATGGCAGGCGGAGCTTCGTTAGCCCCCAGGCGGAAGTCGTTACCCGACGACGCGATAGACGCGCGCATGAGGTCGGCGTGCTCGTGTACGGCTTTGATAATATTGACAAAGAAGGTGAGGAACTGCAAGTTTTCCTTGGCCTTGCTGCTGGGTTGCAACAGGTTTACGCCGGTGTTGGTGGCCAGCGACCAGTTGTTGTGCTTGCCGCTGCCGTTGATACCCGCAAATGGTTTTTCGTGGAACAACACCTTCAGTTCGTGCTTCTCGGCGATCTTGTCCATGATGTCCATGAGCAACTGGTTGTGGTCGTTGGCCAGGTTGATGTCCTCGAACGTGGGGGCGCACTCAAACTGGCTGGGGGCCACTTCGTTGTGGCGGGTGCGGAGCGGAATGCCGAGCTTATACGCCTCAATCTCAATATCTTGCATGAAGGCCCGCACGCGCGACGGGATGGAACCGAAGTAGTGGTCTTCCAACTGCTGGCCTTTGGCGGGGGCGTGGCCAAACAGGGTGCGGCCTGCCATCACCAGGTCGGGGCGGGCGTAGAACAAAGCCCGGTCGATGAGGAAGTACTCTTGCTCTACCCCCAGGGTGGCGTGGACTTTTACCACGTCCTTGTCAAAATACTCGCAAACGGCCGTAGCGGCTTTGTCCACCGCGTGGAGGGCCTTGAGCAGCGGGGTTTTTTGGTCCAGGGCCTCGCTCGTGTACGATACGAACACGGTGGGAATGCACAGGGTTTTGTTAGTGCCGCTCTCGATAATAAAGGCAGGCGAAGTAGGATCCCAAGCGGTGTAGCCCCGGGCTTCAAACGTATTGCGAATGCCGCCGCTGGGGAACGACGAAGCGTCCGGCTCCTGGCGGATGAGGGCACCCCCTTTGAACTTTTCCAACACCCTACCGCCGGAGGTAGGCTCAAAAAAGGCATCGTGCTTTTCGGCGGTGGCCCCGGTGAGCGGCTGGAACCAGTGGGTGTAGTGGGTTACGCCGCGCTCTAAGGCCCAGGTTTTCATCCCGGCGGCTACGGCATCGGCCAAGGTCTCGTCCAAATCCTCTCCTTTTTCAACATAAGCCTGAAATTTCTTAAACATATCAGCCGACAGGTAAGTGCGCATCGCATCCTCACCAAATACGTTGCTGCCGTAATAATCCGACACCTTTTTGGCTGGCACTTCCACCACCGGGATTTTGCGGCTAGCCGCTTGCTCCAGGGCAATAAAACGTAGCTTAGACATTTTGATAAAAAATTGTTTGGAGTTGTGATTGAGGGCCAAAGTACAGGAAGGGCGGGAAAAAAATCAAGAATGGGCAAAAAAAGCGAGGTTTTTTTGCGAGAACGACGGTTTTTTTCCTTCAAACTGCCCCAAAAAGCAGTTTTCTAGGCCAGAGGCTGAATTTTCCATTCGGGGGAAGGTGACCAAAATTGTTGGCACTGGGCGTAAGTACAAAGACTGGCTCTGGGGCGCTACGGCTGGCCACGGCCAAATACCAACGCACGCACGCTCACCGAAACGTCGGGCCGCACCGCAGCGGTAAAACGCCCAAATCTTGGGCTCCGTAAACTAAAGAACACTTATTCCGAGGGCCATTATTCTATCGCCCGGCCGGTTTTTAATACTGCCCCCCTGGGGTTAGTTTTGCACAGTTAAAATTCATCTTCTAGCAAGCGCATTCTCATGGCAAAATACGATTTGATAGTGGTAGGTAGCGGCCCTGGGGGCTATGTGGCCGCCATCCGGGCTTCGCAGTTGGGCCTCAAAACCGCCGTGGTCGAG
>JALONO010000248.1 GCA_025454895.1 Bernardetiaceae bacterium | reverse complement strand
GGCTACACCCTGTCGTGGAGCCAGTTGCAGTTCCCCGAGCTTAATTTCGGCAACCGGTTCTTCGCCCGCTACGACCGGCGGCACGACATCTCGGTAGTGGGCATCTACGAACTCAGCCCGCGCATTACCCTGTCGGCCACCTGGGTCTATGGCACGGGCAACGCCATTACCCTGCCCCAGGCCAACGTGCCCGCGCGCCTGCACGAGGCCCTGCCCATCGGCTTGCCCCCAACCAACAACTTTGGTTTCTTTGGGGTCACGGGCTTGACCAACACCACCGACTTCGGCAGCCGCAACGACTTCCGCATGGCGGCCTACCACCGGCTGGACCTGGCCGTGCAGTTCCACCGCAAAATGCGCAAGGGCCACGAGCGCACCTGGGAGTTTGGGCTGTACAACGCTTACAGCCGCCTCAACCCGTTTTTCTACTACATCGGCGAAAACGACGCCCGGACCGAGCAAGCCCTCCGGCAGATTTCGCTCTTTCCCATTATTCCGTCGTTTAGTTACAATTTTAAGTTTTAAATATTGACAATCAGCCCAATAAACCCTTTAACTATGCAATCATTCAATCATTTTGCCTTAAAAGTCTGCTGCGCGGCTTGCCACCGGGCCACGCTTTGGCTCGGCCTCGCTTTGGCCACCGCCGGCCTGGCCAGTTGCGACCAGGAAGTGCGCAATGTCAACCTGCCCCGGATCGAGCGCCAACTGGCCATCTACTCGTTCATTTCCCCGCAAGACACCACCCTGAGCGCGTGGGTGTACGAAACCAGCCCGCTCTTGGGGCCAAGTACCCGCAGTATCATGCTGGTGCCCAACGCCATGGTGGTGCTGGCCGACGATACCCGGCAGCTCGTGCTGCCCCCGGTGCGGGAAAACAACGCCCCCCAGCCCACCGTTTACCGGGCGGCCGCCACGGGCCTGCCCATCGTGGCCGGGCGCACCTACCGCCTGCGCGTGAGCGTGCCCGACGGCCGCACCGCCGAGGCCCAATGCACCGTGCCCACCGAGGCCCCGGAATTTCAGTTTAGGCTGGATACCAGCCAGTTTCGGATCAACGCCAATCCCGAGGGCCGGGTGGTCATCAATTGGCAAAGCCTCAGCGGCGGCACGGGTTATTACCGGATAGCCGGGTTGTTCTGGGGCGAAATGCAAATACCACCCAATTGGCCTTTTGGTAATGGCCAATTTTCCAGCCCGGTATTCTGGAACACCCGCAGTGACCTCTTTGCCACCCCGACGGATGGCGGGGCCGGGCGAGCCTTGGCGACCGAAGGCTCCTTCCGCAGCAACCAGTCTTTTGGCCTAGGAGCGCGGTTGCTCCAACTGGACCTGGGCCTGCTCCACGTCGACGAGCCTTACTACCGCTACCACCAGACCCTGGGCCAAAACATTAACTCGGCGGGCAACCCCTTTGCCGAACCCAGCTTGGTGTACACCAACGTGCGGGGCGGGTTGGGGGTGTTTGGGGCCTTTAACCGGCGGCGCATTAGCCTGCGGCTTTTTTAAACCGCCAAATAAAATCCTCGCGCGGGGGCGCAAAGCTTGCTAACTTAGCTGCCCGGCGGGCACCTACCTTGGCCTGCCAACCCAATTTTTAGCCGATGAACTACTGTCGCAAAAACCTGCTTGCCGCCCTGCTCGTCACTGGCCTTTGCGGGGCATTGTCGGCCCAGCCGAAAGTCGTTTGGCGGGCTTCGGGGGTAACCGAGGCCCAACTCCACCAGCCGATCGACCTGGTATTTAGACCCAAGGCCAAGGTAACGGGCAATCCGCTCGACCTGTACTTTGGGGCAGTCTTTACTGCCGAAAACCAAACCCACCTCTCGGTCCAAGGTTTTTACAATGGTAGCAACGAGTTCGTGGTTAGGTTCTCGCCTGCACAGGCGGGCAACTGGCAATTCCAGACTTTCTCCTCCGAGGGCGCGCTGGCGGGGTTGAGGGGCCAGGTCAGGGTGACCAATGACCAAAATCCGAACATCCCCGGGGCGGTCGTGGTGCAGCCAGATGCCCCCCAAAAATTTGTTTATCAGGATGGTACGCCCTATTTCGCCCTAGCCTTTGAGGCGGATTGGTTGTTTGCACTTGACTATGACAACAAAACCGACATTCCGAAGACCAAACAGATGATCAGGGCGGTAAAGGAGGGTGGGTTCAACCAGGTGGTGATGAACGTTTACGCCTACGATGTCGGCTGGAAGGTGGCAGAAAACGTGCCCCCGGCCTATAACTTCCGGCAGCCGCCCTATGGCGTTTTTGGGGGCACCAACCAGGACCCCGATTTTTCCCAGTTGAACCTGGCGTTTTTCCAGCATTTGGACCGGGTCATTGACCACCTGCACCAAAACGGCCTGGTGGCCCACCTGATGATCTATGTGTGGAACAAAAAGGTGAACTGGCCCAAAATGTACAGCCCCGAAGACAACCGATATTTCGATTACGTGGTCAAACGATACCAGGCCTACCCTAATATCATCTGGGACGTGTCGAAAGAAGCCTTGGACTACGGCCGCTGCGATATCCCGTACATCAACGAACGGATCGACCGGATCAGGCGAAACGATGCTTACGGGCGCTTGGTCACGGTCCACGACTACGAGTATTGCGCCCGCGAGCCCGAGAAAGTTGATTTTATCTCGATTCAAAACTGGCGTTCCGACTTGTATTCATCGAGCCTGGAAGCCTACCAAAAACACCCCAGCAAGCCAGTGATGAACATCGAGCATGGCGGCTACGAAGAGGGGCCATATCTTTCATTTACCGGAAATTATGTAAATCCAGAAGCCTGTTTGGTGCGCAATTATGAATGTGTTTTTGCCGGGGTTTATTCCACTTATTACTGGCAAAATGCGGCTTGGAATGTGGTGATCCACGACCTCAAAAACCCAGCGCACAGTTTTGCCAAGCCCCGGCTCGATTATTATCAACACTTGCAGGCTTTCTTTTCGCGCCACAATTTCAATGAGTATCAACCCTACAAGCCGAAACTGACCACCAACAGCCGCCTGGGCAACGACAACCTGGCGTCGAGTGGTTATCCGCTCACCAACAACCGGGGCACGTACCTGTACTTGGTCCCGGCGGCAAATTTTCAGACCAACGTGGTAGTGCCCAAACCCGATAGCGGCAAGCTGGCCGCACAATGGTTCAACATCTTTACGGGAGAATATCGCGAGGAGCCCGTGTCGGACTGGTGGCTGTGGAAGGGCTACCAGTCGCCCTGGAAGGGGCAATACAGCATCCTGATTTTGCGAGAAGCCAAATAGCCGGGGCCGCCATGCCCCGATTAACGATCTGTCGGCTATCGCTCCACAATCTCGATTTCCACCCGGCGGTTTTCCCGCTTTTGGCCCTCGCTGCAAATAATCTGTCGGCAGTCGTGCAGGGGGCGGGCTTTGCCGTGGGCCACCACCTTAACAATGCGCTGCGGGGCCACCTTCTGTTTCAGCAGGGCCGCCTTGACGGCATTGGCCCACTGCTGCGATACCGCCTGGGCCTGGGCCTTCGGCAATCCCAGATCGGCATGCCCATGCAAGGCGATTTTAACACTAGGATACTGTTTGAGAAGGGCCGCAATGGCTTTGGCCTTTTCGGTCAAAACGACGGGGTTTAGGCCCGCCCCGGCCGGGTACTGTACCGCAGGGGGAACCAAACTGAGCGGTACCGGCGGTAGCTTGCTTGGACGCAGGCCCAGTTTAATAGTCAGCGTATCGCCGGGCAGGGCTTGGCTAAAATCGGCTAACACGTAGCGCGGCTGTTGGTAGCCAATTTTAGCCGCCTCCACCCAGTGCTTGCGGAGGGTCGTGTCCACTTCCACCCAAGTAATACCCTGGCCATCAGTGATCCATTGGGTGCCTTTTTGGGGCAAAAACTCCTTTAAACTTACCTCAGCCCCAGCCAGCGGGGCTTTCTTGAGGGTTTCCTCGGCCACGATTTTCAGGTAAAAAGCGTTGCGCCGCTCAAAGGTTTTGGTTAGCGGCACGTTGATCTCCACTGTACGGGAGTTGGTGGTGTTGTCGGTAGAAATCCGGTAAGGCAAACTGGCCGCAAACCCGTGCGCATCGGCCACGAGCTTGTAAATACGGCCTTGTTGCAAGTTAAAAACCTGACGCCCCAGGCTATCGGTAGTAACCTGCTGGGTTTCGCCACTTTGGGTGTCTTCCAGCCAAATGGTGGCCAACGGAATGGGCAAAGCGGGGCCTTCGGCTTCGGCTTTTTCCAGCACGTTTACTTTGAGGGTGAGTTTGTATTTAATGGCGGTCAGGAAAAAGTCATGCTCCAGCCGCGCTGCCTCCGTAAGGCCATACGTCGAGAACTGCTCATCGCGGCCCGTTTGGAAGCCTAGTTTGCCCACCGTGATTTGGTATTTGTGTTCGTTCCAAATTTTGAACTGGTATTGCCCTTGCTCGTCGGTATGAACGATTTTACTGTCGTCGCGGTTGAGGTCGCGCAGGCGCACGGCCGCCCGGCGGATCGGTTGGTTGGTGCTGCTATCTCGCACAGTACCAAACAGATCCAAGGTTAATTTGGCAAACATCCCCTCGCCGGTATCACTCAAGTTGCGGGAGTAGTGCAGCAGGCGCACGTCCATGAGGTACAGGTCGTAGCCGCCCGGCCCCCCTACCCGATCCGAAGTGAAATACCCTCGGCGTTTGGGGGGATCGATGATAAAACCAAAATCTTGGAAAACGGAATTAACTGGCGCGCCTAAATTGGCCACCCGGATGTAGGTCTCGCGGTCGGGCATGACCACCGCCTCGTAAATGTCCAATCCGCCCAGGCTCCCCTCGCGGTTGGAGGAGAAATACAAATTGCCATCTTCGTGGATAAAGGGGTACAGCTCATCGGCCAGGCTATTGACCGGGCTGCCCAGGTTGCGCGGCTCGCCCCAGCGGCCCGTGGCGGTGTCTAACTCGCACACATACAAGTCGCTGCCACCCAAACCACCGGGGGCATCGGAGGCAAAAAACAACCGTAACCCATCCGGGCTGAGGCTGGGGTGGGCCACTGAGTAATCAGGCTGGCCCAACGGCAGGGCCTCCATACTGTACCAAACGTGGTCGTTCACTTTGGCACTGTAAAGCGTTAAGGTTTGCTTATCTTTTTGATTTTTAACTACTTGGCCTTGCGTAAACCAAACCTTTTGGCTAGCCGGAAGATAAAATGCCGCCCCCAGGTTGGCCTGGCCACGCAGTTTGCTGTTAGCCATGATGTTGCGGCCCTCGGTCAGGCTGTCGGGCTGGGCCAACAACCGCAGTTGGAACTGCGGCGAAGTGGGCCATTGTAAGGTGTGGAGGCTAAGTGCGCTGGGCTTGGCCTTGGCTTGGCTAAAAAACAGTTGCCCCCCGAAAAAACCGGGCAAAAACTCGCTTTGGGAGGTGTTACAAGGGAGGACGGTAACAGAAAAGCGGGCCGTGTCGGCCGGAACCAGGCCGTCAGGTATTTGGGCCCAAATGGGTAAAGCCCAGCAGCTTAAAACAATTACCAGAAATCGCACAGAATACCTCAAACTGTAAGCAGTAAGACAAGGTGGCAAATAAGGGCTATTAGGTTGTTGAAGAAGAAAAAAGCGTGCTAGAATCGCTGGCAGGCTGGCCAAAAAATTGGTAATCTTAAGGCAAAGCCTACATGGGTACTGCTTCCGGCCCGGCTGTCCACAACCAGGGCCACATCGCCTAGTACGGCCCCAACCGGATGCCCAGCCAGCGGCAACTGGCCTGTACGCGCGCCATTGCCTCGCGGGGCACGGGGCAGGCGGCGAT
>JALONO010000247.1 GCA_025454895.1 Bernardetiaceae bacterium | reverse complement strand
TGATGTTAGCCATTGGCAAGCGATGCCGCTGGCAGAGGCCCGGCCCCGTCGGCCAGGGTGGCCCGGTAGGTTTTGAGGGCCAGTTTGGTATGCTGCTGGTACAGCGGGGTAATTTTGGCCACAAAGGCCTCGGTCGCCTCCCGGCGGATGAGGTTGAGGGTGCAGCCCCCAAAACCCCCGCCCATCATGCGGGCGCCCAAAATGGCGGGTTCAGCCCGGGCGGCGGCCACCAGCCAATCGAGTTCGGGGCAGCTTACCTCGTACTTTTTTTGCAGCCCCTCGTGCGAGGCGTAGAGCAACGCGCCCGCCTCGGCCAGGCGGCCTTGGGCCAATAACTGGCAGACTTGTTCCACCCGTGCGTTTTCTTCCACCACGTACTGGCACCGCCGCCGCACCAGCGGGTCCAATTGGCCGCCGTACTCGGCCAGCATCCCGGCCGAAACGTCGCGGAGGCTGCGCACCTGGGGCTGATGGCGTTGCAGGGCTGCCACCCCGGTTTCGCATTGCTGGCGGCGAGTGTTGTATTCCGACGAGGCCAGCGAGTGATGTACGCCCGTGTTGCAAAGCAGCAACTCATAGTCGCCCAGGGCCAGGGGCGCGTACTGGTAGCTGAGGTCGCGGCAATCGAGCTGGATCAGGTGCCCGGCCCGGCCAAAAATGGAGGCAAATTGGTCCATGATGCCGCATTTGATGCCCACAAACTCGTTTTCGGCCCGCTGGCACAACTGGGCCAGGGCCAGTTTTTCCAGCCCCAGGCCAAAGCGGTGGTTGAGGCCCACGGCCAGGCCACACTCCACCGCCGCCGACGACGACATGCCGGAGCCGGAAGGCACATCGCCCCCGAAGGCCACCGCAAAGGGCGGCACGGCGAGGCCCAGCCGCTGCATTTGTTGTACCACGCCCAGCAGGTAGTTGGCCCAGCGGTGGGGCTTTTCGGCCGGGGTAATTTGGGCCAGGTCAAAACTGTAATCCGCATTGAAATTAACGCTGTGCAAGTGGCAGCGGGCATCGGGGCTGGGGCCAATGGCGTACACAGTTTGGGCACTCACCGCCGCAGGCAGCACCCAGCCCTGGTTGTAATCGGTATGCTCACCGATAAAATTGATGCGGCCAGGGGCGCGGTACAAGGCTGGCTCGTGGCCGTACAAATGCTTAAAACTAGCGTGAACTGCTTCAACAAACGACATCATGAAAAAATCTAGGGCTACAATGAGGCAGCAAATTAGCCGAAAAGGCCCTAACCCAAAACCAAATCCTCCCGATCGGCGGGTTGGTTTTGCGGGTGCGCCCTTACCTACCCAGCCAGGCCCGCCGCAGCTCCAACTGGGCCGCCGTGGGGTTAGGCGGTTGGGCCAGCAACTGCGTGTTCACATATTGCTGGCGCACGATTTTCACCTTCACCTTGCGCAGTTTTTCCCGGTTCGTGCGCGCGTCGCGCCGGAGCACCTGCATGGGCACGGTGCTGCCCACGGGCTTACTGGCCAGCAACTGCTGCACAAAATAGGTGAAGTTGCTGGCAGTAACCTTCTGTTTATCAATGGTTACGATTTTATCCCCTATTTGATAGTCGAGCTTTTCCTGCCCAGCCTCCAACTCAATGTCCCCGATAATGACCACGGTGGTATCGGTTTGCTCGTCCACGGTAGGGTAAATGTGGCCGAAGGATAACGTATCTACCGGGGTTTGCTGCTCCAAGTCCAGGCCCACCAGGGCAAAGGTCTCGGCCAGGGGCAGCGGCTCGGGGCCTTCTACGTAGCGGGCAAAAAACTGGCGCACTTCGGGGTAAGTGAGGCTCGCGATTTTATCGAACAATTCTTCGTCTTTAAACGGTTTCTGCGGCCCGTAGGTGCGGGCCAGGTCGGCCATGAGGTCCTGCACGCCGTACCGCCCGGCCGAGAGTTGGCGCAGTTTCACGTCCAGGCACAGGCCAATGAGCGCGCCCTTGGCGTACACGTTGCCGTACTGTTCTTTGTACGGGCCGAGGCAGCCCCGGCTCATCACGGTAAACGGCACGGTGTCGTTGTAACTGCGGGCCTCCATGATTTTGCTGCGCAGCACGTTGAGGTAACTGTCGAACGAAGTGAGGCCCTCCTTGACCTGCACGTGCCCGGCAAAGTACTCGATCACCCCTTCGTACAACCACAAATGCTTGGACATTTTGGGTTGGTTGAAGTCGAAAAACTGGATTTCCTCCGAGTGGATGCTGAGCGGGGTTACGATGTGGAAAAACTCGTGCGCGGCCACGTCGCGGATAAACTGGGCGATATTTTCCGGCTCCATTTCGGGCAAAAAGTACACCGAAGAATACGAGTGCTCGAGCGCGCCCATCATGCCCGAACCGCCAAAGCCGTTGAACAGGTAGATGATGAAAGCGTAGCGGTCCACGGGCAGCTTGCCGCCCAGGTAGTTCTTTTGGGCGTTCAAAATGTCGCGGATGTTGTCGGCCACGAACTTGGAGCCGAGCTTGCCCCCCGGCGAGTACACCGAGACCAGCACTTCGGCCCCGCCCACCTGCATCAAGGTGGTGTCGGGCCGGTTGTACATGATGGGCGAGTCGACCAGCCGGTCGTAGTTGGGCAGCAGAAAGCGGTCTTGGGTAGGCGTGCTGCTCACCGGCCGCAGCGGAGTAGAGCCGTAAAACCCGGCGGGCTTGGTAAAGGTAAGCTCGTAGTCGAGGCGGCGGTGGCCTTCGAAATAACCAAAAAAGCCGTGGCCGTTGAGCACAAAATTGGTATCGGCTTGGATGTTGGTGCCGCAGGGCTCGAACACGAAGTTGTCCAGTTGGGTGTCGTAGGTGTCTTCCACCTGGTAGCTGATCTGGGCGATTTGGCTGCCGGGCGCGAACCGCCAGCGGTTGTCGTCCAGTCGCTCCACGGGCAGCGGCTGGCCCGTCGGGTCAGTCGCCTTAAAATCGTGGACAAACCGCCCAAAGTCGTAGATGCTGTACGTGCCGGGCACGATTTTGGGCAGGCAGTACACCTGCTCGCGGTCGGTGGGCAAGGCGGGCGGCACCAGGCGCACCGTGAGGCGGTCGTTTTGCACCTGGGTCAAGTCCACGGAAAACTGATAGCGGTCGTTGGCCGGTTGGGCGGTGGCCCGCAGGGTTAGCCAGGCCGAAGCCAGGAGGGTACAAAACAAAACGCGCATAAACGGAAGGGGTCAAGCGACAAAATTAAGCCCCGGTTAACCAAATTGGGCACGGTGGTGAAATTGGGCTGGCCGCCGGGGCCGGCCAGCGGGGGGCCTACCACCCGTAGGGTCAAGGCATGCCTTGATCCTACAGCATGCCTTCTGCCCACAATTTCCAAAAAAATTTGGGGCGAGAACCAGGCCGTTGATAACTTGCTACCGCGTAATCGTTTCTCGATTTGCCTTTAAGCCCAATACTTTATGATGCGCAAAACCAGCCGAATGGGCCTTTGCCTAGCCTTTTTGGCCATTTTACAAACGGGCCTGGCCCACGAATTTTGGCTCATGCCCGCCCGCTTTCGGGTAAAAGTGGGCAAAAAAATCAACGTCAAATTACTGGTGGGGGAAGATTTCCAGGGCGAAAATTGGGGCAGCAAAAAAGAACGCACCCAACAAGTAACCCACTGGACCAGCCAAGGCCAAACCGACCTCACGGCCCAGGCCACCGAGTCGGACTCCAATAATTTGGTGGTGCATTTTAAAAGCCCCGGCACGCACTTGCTCACCATGCGTTCTAAAAATTCGTTTATCGAGTTGGAGGGCGATAAGTTCAACGCCTATTTGGAAGAAGACGGCATTGAGAATATTTTGGCCCAACGCAAACAAGATCAACAACTTACCAAAAAAGCCCGGGAACTTTACCAACGTTGCGCCAAAACCTTGGTGCAAGTGGGCGCGCAAACCGACGACAATTTTAAGCGGAATACCGGAATGCCGCTGGAGATTGTACCGCTCGCCAACCCCTACCAGTGCAAAGCGGGCGACTCGCTGCGGGTGCAGGTGTTTTTCCAGGGCCGGCCGCTGGCCCACCACGCGCTGCGCACCTGGCACCGGACCGGCCAGCCCGAAGCCCCCACCCAAAAGGGGCAATGGCGCACCAACGCCGAGGGCCAAGCTACCCTGCCCTTGACCGCCAAGGGTTGGTGGATGGTGAGCCTGGTGCGCATGGTGCCTTCGCCGAACCCCCAACAAGCCGACTACCAGAGCTATTGGGCCAGCCTCACTTTTGAGTTGTAAGCAACGCTTTTCTCACCTTAGCTTTTTTGGCAAAAATCCCGTTCGTCCTTACAACTTTTGGCAAAAATCGCCAATAGCCCGCCGCCTTTGGCAAAAATCGCCGGGCCGACGGGATCGCCGCCGCCGGGCCGGGGCGGGCTAGTAACCTTTGCCAAAACCCAGTAACCGGGCGCGCCCTGCCGTTTGGGGCCGGACGGGGACGGGCCTAGGTTTGCTCAGTTTTTCACCGTAAAACTTTTGTAAACCTATGAAAAAGACCATTTTGGTTAGTTTACTCTTGAGCCTGGCCACCGCCGCCCTGGCCCAACCCAAAGCCCCGGCCCGGCCCACCATTGGCGTGCTCTACGCCGACGTGCAGGGCCTCGGCCTCACCAACGAACTGGCCGGAAACCTGCTACGCAGCGAACTGGAAAAACTGGACACGCTGGAGGTGATCGATAAGTACGACCTGTTTTACCTGCTGGGTAAGGCCAACCTGGACCCCGCCAACTGTTTCGGCAAGCAGTGCCTGATCGAGGCGGGGCGGGCTTTACAAGCCCAGTTTATGCTCATGGGCAGCGTGGAACGGTACAGCGAGCGCATTACTATTGGCCTGCGGCTGTACCGGGTAGAAACCGGCACGTTAGAAAAACAGGTGGTGAAAGAGTTTTTGGACCTGCCCGACCAACTGCCGCTGCTGTGGCGGGTGAGCCTGCACGAGCTTTTTGGCCGCCGCCCCGAGGAGTTTTTGGTGAAGCAGCTCACCGTGCAAACCACCCAGGAAACCTACCTGAACAACCCCGCCTCGCCGCTGGTGAAACGGCTGCGCACCGACGGCCCGCGCATGGGCTTTACCATGGTAACCGGCCAAACCGCCGCCCGCCTGCGCGAGGCCGAAGCCACGGGCGGGTTCAACGTGCTGCCCGTGATGTTTCAATTTGGTTATCAGTTTGAACAACAGTACCTTAACGAGGGCAACTTCCAGGCTTTGTTCGAGTTTATCCCCATGCTCACGGGCATGGACCAAAACCTGTTCATCCCCAGTTTTACCATCCTCAACGGCCTGCGCAACAACAAAAACGGCTGGGAGATTGCTTTTGGCCCCACGGTGCGGATGGTGCTGGAAGCCGAGGACTACTACAACCCCGCCGGGCAGTGGACGCTGCGCAGCAACACTAGCCCGCTGGACGCGCCCTTTATCCGCCGCCTGGACAGCCGGGGCGAGGCCACCGTTAACACCGGGTTCGTGATCGCATTTGGGAAAACCTTCCGCTCCGGCCGACTCAACCTGCCCCTGAACGGCTACGTGGTGCCCCACCGCGAGGGCGTACAATGCGGCCTCTCGTTTGGGTTCAACGCCAAAAAGGGGTAGGCCGCTGAGCCACCGCTGGTAGGGCCTATCGGCCGCTCACCGGGTGGTGGCCGGGCGTTCGTTGGCCACCCGTAGGGACAAGGCATGCCTTGTCCCTACAACCGAACGGGCGTTCCCGTCGTGGGTGGGGCCAGGGGCGGGTTTTACCCACGATCCCGAAACCCTACCAGTGGGCGAAGCCCCTGTGAGCGGTTTCGGCCGGGCGTTCAACGGCC
>JALONO010000246.1 GCA_025454895.1 Bernardetiaceae bacterium | reverse complement strand
GTGCCAAGCCTCGGTCAGAGCTTTTAACGTTTAACAGTTTCAGTAGACCTCTTGCAGATTAGGTTTTTGGCTGGGTGAAAGCCCGGGATTTTCGTTCGAGACCTGCCTTTTTTGGCCCCACCCTGGCCAACCGCACTTTCTCGCCCAAAAACTCTCGTTTTTGTCGTCCGTCGGGCAGGGCTGATCCGTTCAAAAATATTTCTCGCAAAGTCGCTAAGACGCAAAGCCAATTTTGAGCTTTTGAACTTGCCAAACTGGATGCAAATGGCCTATTTCGAGCCGCCAAAAATAGAAGGGATCACCCCTCCCCGTCGGGGAGGGGACGCAATTTCGACCTGAGTACGGCTAATAGGCAAGAGGTCTAGTGATTATTTGGTGCGAGGAGGCACCCCGAACCTAATGGCCGCTGGCAGACGGTGAGCAGGCCCTACTAGGTGAACAACGGGCTAGACCTGGCCCCAATAAGCGCGTAAGTTGCGGGGTACTTCGACATTTTTTTGGGCAATCTGATAATCCATTTGAGCCAAACGAAGGAAGATTTCCGCAACCTCGGCCTTTAATTGGCGACAATTAATTATTTGGTTAACGGTCATTTTTCATTGCTTATTCCGGCTACAACAAGTAAGCAATCATGGATGCAAACCAGATCGCCACCATTCTGATCTTGTTGGCATTACCTTCCGATAAATTACTTAAAAGCAGGGGATTGATCGCTCATTCTCTCTCCGAAATCTTCCCATGTCCCGGTTTTATCGAGCCAAAAAAACAATCGTCTTGTACACGCGGGGTTACCCGGCGTTACGAAAATCAGCCATAAGGTGCTCATTATCTTAAAAAAAGCTAATTGGCTCCTGGCCCAGAAAAAATCCCCCAGGGCGATCGTGCAACTCTGTCAGTAAAGTCCTTTATTTGTCTTTATTGTAGCAGTTAAACCGATGTAATATTATGCCAACTTTTTTTTCTAAAATAACTGGCACATTCCTATTGGCCTTTGGCGCGAGCCTGATGGTGAACGCCCAAAAAACGCCTAAATACTGGCCCTTGGTGGCCAAGGCCGAAGAGGCCAACACCCGGGGCGATTTTGGCAAGGCCGTGGAAGAACTGACCGAGGCCCAAGCCAAACTGCGCCGTAAAGACGGGGCGAGGGTGGCCGGGCTACTGCAATGGTACGTTACCCAGTTCCATTTACAGGCGGGATCGGTGGCCCGGTTCGATAATTTGCTGAACGATTACCTGGCTTTTTACCAAAAAGATGGCCCGCAAAGCCCTGGTTACGCCGCCGCCCTGACCGAAGCGGCCCTGTTTTGGGGCGAATACGGCCACCCCGGCAAAACGGCTAGCCTAGCCGACCAGGCGGCCAATGTAGGTAACTTCAAAGTGGCCCCCGACGGCCAAGTGAGCGGCCAACCCACCGCCGAAGCCCTGGCCTACCAACTGTTGGCCCGCGCCAAAGTGGCCGCCCTGCGCGGCGATTTCGCGGCCTTCGCGCGCTTGTACCCAGCCGCTGAAACGGCCCTGAGTACCCTACTGGACCCGCAAACCCCCGGTTACGACCCCGTGGCCAACCAAACCGGCCCGGTACCCGACGAGGTGATGGCCCGGCGGCAATTCCGCTACGCCTCGCTGCTGATTTTGCGCGCCCAAATGGCCCGGCTCCAGGGCAATTATGCCGCCGCCGAGGGCCACTTGGCCCAAGCTGAGCAATGGCAAAAAGAGCGGCTGGGCCGCCAAGCCGGGGCCGCCGAAGCCGAACTCTGGGTGGAAAAAGCCGCCTGGCTGCTCGATAAAGGGGCCAGCCTCGACGAGACCAAAAAACTTCTGGACCGCGCCGCCGACCTAGCCGAGAAAGCGGCGGGGCCGTTTCACCCGGCCACCCGGCGGCTGCGCTACCAGTACCTGGCCACCCAAATCGACCAGGAACTGGACAAAAGTAGCGGCAACCGGGCCGAAAACTGGGCCGAAGACGTGAAAAAAGCCCTCGGCGACCGCACCGTGGCCTACGCCGAAGCCCAAACTTTAATTGCCCGCCACTTATACCGCAGCCAAGACTACGCGGCTGCCCAGGCCCTGCTCAAAAGCATCGAGGGCGATGCCCCAAAACTGCCCCGCAACCACCCGGCTTACCTGCAAATGCTGCAACTGGCCTACCAAGTGGCCATCGCGAACGACGACTACGGCAAAGCCACCCAACTCATCAACGACGAAATTGACAACACTTATTATATCTATGGCGATCCCAGCCTGCCGTTTAACCTGGTGCGGGTGCGGGTGGCCACCCACAAAACCATTTACACCAACGACTACGAAACCGTCCGGTTTTTCCACCGGGACCACTTTGGGCGGCAACTGCGGCGGCAACTTTCGCCCCAGCACGTGCTCATGCCCGCCCTGCTGAGCGAAGTGGCCTTGTTCAACGAAATTTCCGGCGAATACGACTCCGCCCTGGCCCAGCGGCGCGAGGCCCTGGCCCTGACCACCGCCCGGTTCGGCGAAGGTAGCTTGCCCTGGGCCATCGCCCTCAACAAGGTAGCCAAGTTGCGGATCCGCACCGGCGATTTTAGCGGGGTGGCGGAGCAGCTTCAGCAGGTAACCGCCGCGTTTGGCCGCCGGCCCGATGCTTTTTACCAGGCCGAGTTTGCCGATGCCTTGCAAACCCAGGCCCAATACTACCTAGCCACCGGCCAGTTTGAACTGGCCCGTACCACCCTGCTCCGGGCCGACAAGCTGTACAGCCGCACCAACGTGGCCCAGGTAAACTCGACCGCCACCGACGACCTGGCCGACCTTTACCTCGCTACCGAGCAATACGCGCCCGCCGAGGCCCTGCTTACCGCTACTATCGACTTGCGGCAAAAACGCTACGGCCGCAAGTCGCGGTTTCTCATCCGCCCGTTACAGCAAATGGCCCGCTGGTGGCTGGCCCAAGGCGAGTACGGCAAGGCCGAAGCCCTGGCCACCGAGGCCCTCAACCTCTCCGTGGCCACCTTTGAAGCCAGTTCGGTGCGCACCGCCGAGCCGCTGGCCATTTTGGCCGATGCCCACGCCGCCATGGGCGACTACGCGGCCGCCCAGCAGGCGTTGGGTCAAGTCATCGCCCTGCAAACCAAGGCATTAGGCCCTAAAAATGTGCTGCTGGCCCAAACCCTGCAAGCCTCGAGCCTGGTCCGCTTTTACCGGAAAGAAAACCCCGCCGCTGTAGAGACTGACCTACGCAAGGCCGCCCAACTCATTGCCGACAACCTGGGGCAAACGGCCCCGCTGTATGCCGAGTCGCTGCGGCAACTGGCCCTGGTAGAAGCCGAACGGAGCCAATGGGACGATGCCGCTGCCCACCTCAACCAGGCCGCTACTATTTGGAACACCACCCTACAAACGCCCAACAATACCCGCGCGGCCCAAATTGCCCTGCAACTGGGCGATTTGGCCCTCCGCACCCGCAATCCGCGCCTGGCCGAAACGCGCTACGCCAGCGCGCGCGACCTTTACAAAAACTTATTGGGCGAAAAACACCCCGGTTACATGAAAACCCTGGGCCGCTTGGCCCGGCTCTATTACCAAACTGGCCGCTGGGCCGATTGCGAGCGCAATCTCAACCAGGTGCTGGCCTACCACGCCAGCTACGTGGGCGAGTTTTTCCCGGCATTTAGCTACCACCAAAAACTACGCTACTGGAACCAACTGCGCCCCGAGGTAGAACTCTTCTACAATGTAGCCGCCCAGCGCGGGATCAAGGATAAAAACCTGCTGGCCGATATGTACGGTTATGTGATGTTTTTTAAGTCGTTGCTGATTGGCATGGAAGGTAAGGCCAA
This sequence comes from Bernardetiaceae bacterium, assembly GCA_025454895.1. Classification (GTDB taxonomy): domain Bacteria; phylum Bacteroidota; class Bacteroidia; order Cytophagales; family Thermoflexibacteraceae; genus JALONO01. Next base: position 7,968 of record JALONO010000246.1, on the reverse strand, counting down.
GGCCGCCATTTTGGAGAGCCGCGACTCCACCCTGGTGCGCAACTACCGCCGCTGGGTGGGCCTCAAACAGCAGCTTACCCAAAACCTAGCCCAAGGCCCCGAAACAGGCAGCGTCGGCCCCGACCTAGCCAGTCTGCAAAAACAAATTGAAGAATTGGAACAGCAACTGGCCCAGCAATCGGCTTCGTTTGCCCAAATAAAAGGGGCCAACCGCTGGCTGCCCGCCGAAGAACTGGGCCGGGCCTTACAGCGCAACGAGGCCGCCGTCGAGATCGTCCGCTTTAACTACTTCGACCAAACATTTACCGACTCGGTCGTGTATGCCGCCCTGCTGCTGGGGCCGGGCGAGCGCGCCCCCACCTTCATCCCCCTGCCCGACACCCGGAACCTCGAGGACGGTTATTTGAAATATTACCGCAACTCGGTCAAATTTAGCTTACCCGATACGCTCACTTACCGGCGGTACTGGCAACCCGTCCACACCGCGTTGGACCGGCGCACCCAGCGCGTGTTCGTGGCCGCCGACGGGGTGTATAACCAGCTCAACCTCGAGGCCCTGCGCCTGCACGATAGCACCTACCTCATCGACCAGTTGGAGGTAGTGCCGCTCACCAACACTGCCGAACTGGCCGCCGCCGCCGTGGGCACCACCGCCGAGGCCGACGGCCGCCGCACCCGGAAAGACAAAACCCCGCCCCTGGCCCCCTTGCGCAGCTACGTGTTTATGGGCAACCCGGTTTTTTACAAAGACCTCGCCCCGGACCAGTACCAAGTGGTTAACGAACGGCCCGTGCCCCAACTGCCCGGCACCTACCTGGAGGTGGAAGCGTTGACCAAACTACTGAAAAGCCCCAACACCAATACCGCCGAGTGGGTAACCACCGAGGCCACCGAAGCCCGCCTCAAGGCCCTGCGCAACCCCACCGTGGTTCACGTGGCCACCCACGGTTTTTTCCAGCCGGACCTAGGCGGGCCGGGCCTCAACGCCAACGACTTGCACGTGCAGCGCGCTTTGGAAAACCCGCTGCTGCGTTCCGGCCTGCTGCTGCGCAACGGCGGCGACTTGGTGGCCAGCGGCAACCCTTACAACTACAACCGGGAAGACGGTGTGCTGACCGCCTACGAAGCCGCCGATTTGCGTTTGGAGCATACCGAGTTGGTGGTGCTCAGCGCCTGCGAAACTGGGCGCGGCCAAACCCGCATCGGCGAGGGCGTGTACAGCCTGCAACGGGCCTTCCGGGCCGCCGGGGCTAAAAGCGTGATCATGAGCCTGTTCAAGGTGGACGACGAGGCCACCCGCCAACTCATGACCCTGTTTTACACCCAATGGCTGCAAACCGGCCACAAGCGCGCCGCCTTTATCCATGCCAAAAAAGAGCTCCGCAAACTCTACCCGGAGCCGCTCTACTGGGGCGCGTTCGTGATGCTGGGGGTGGATTGATCCAGCATTCAATGACTTAATGATTGCATGATTAAATGATTGTTTCATCTGATTATCAATGATTTGCAAGACAGGGAACGCACAACCTCTATACCTGCTCAAAAACGCTCATTTTTACCGTCCAAGGGGAGGGGCTTCTCCTCCGAATTGATTTAAAATGCTCATTATCAACCCGCAAAAACCCTAGTGGTAAAAAGCCAGGGTCCGCCCAATGCGAACCCTGGCTTTCCGAAGTTTAGAAACACCCAGCCCTTTCATAGCTGGTCTGCGGGGCGGCAAAGGAAAACCGCCCGTTTTCCACGATCACCGAGTCCCGCAGGTCGGCTTCGTTATACAGCACCCCGGCAAACGTGCCCTCGATGCCGGAACTGATCAGCTCAGTGGGGATAATACGCTCTATCAGTACCACCATAGGTTTCCGTTTAGCGTCATTGGTGTAAGAAGCGTAGGTGCCGTCCGGCCGGAGGCCGCGAAAAGTGGCGAATGACTCAAAATCACCCATTCAGGACGTAACGGCCAGGGCCGGGCACATGGGCCACCTGCATGTCAAAATAACTGGCGCGCATTGGCTCTATACCAGTTCTTAGCTCGGTTTCGGCGATGATGCGGTAGGTCGGCACCCAGTTGAAGTGTCGCCAACCACAAGCAGTGGCAATATAGCAGGGGTCATCGGGCTTGGTTAGCGGCTGCCAGGGCTGGCCGTTGGTTCTTCCTCGGGCCGACAATTAAGCAGGCCGAGGAGCACGGCAAAACCCGCGGCTACATTTAGGTATTTGATACGGATATGGTTCATGATGTTATGACTGGGCTTGGGAGTACGTGAATAAATCGGCTTGCGTTGAGGATATTTTTGCAGGCGTTTTCCATCATCAGAACGGTGTGGGTTCTACACTAATGGCAAAAGTTCCCCCAGAATACTCCCTGGTTTGCTGGAATCCAACTTGAACGGCTGGACCTAAATACACTTTGTCCCGAAATTCCATGGTAACATACCCTATATTATCACTGTCGAGCGAGGTAACAATGGTCTTTTGTGAGCTGAATGTCCTTTTGGCCGAGGCCCCGAATTGCAAACCGATTTTTTCCCAGACCCCTCCACTTGGATTAAAGCTAAAATTGGCGGCATACTCATCCGTTACGGTTATGGTCTGGGTTGTAGTTTGCGACGCATCTCTTTCTAAAATGTTTAGAGACAAAAGCGGGGCGTAATTCTCAAGGTCCCACTTAAATAAGTGAAGAGGGGTATTAGTAAGCGAAGGATAAGTATGAAAGGTTACCGGCGATATGCTCTCGATTTCATACACGCTACCCCAAACTAAGAAAACAAGACGATAAGTGATGTTGAATAAATCGGATCCCCGAGCAGAGAAGTTTGTGCCAGTCACGGCTAAACTATTACTCCGGGCACTTACTTGAACATTGACGATAAAGTCAAAGTTGCCATCCGTCCAAGCGGCAGTATTGCTTGGTGGTGGGGTGTTAGAAGGAGCCAGAATTAAATTTATCCTTGTTGGGTCGCCCGGTTGGTCAGCAATTAGGTTATAACCAGCTTCCCCATCGGCAAACCTAAAAGAGGTCACCGTCTCCATAAAGTTGGCGTTAAAGGGTCCCTGGGGGTTCGTGGGGGTCAAATCGTAATAGATGTGATCCCGGTGCCAACCGTTTATGGGGTCCATGATTGCCGCGGCTTGGATCAGCTTGGGGTCTAGAGTCCAGGCAATCCGATTATGCACGACGGGGCGGGGTTTGCCGGGGCCGGGGTTACGGAAGTTTTTATCCGTGAACTGGAACCAAAGCCCGCCGTCCGGGGCAGCAAAGGCCAGTTCGCCGGGGCCACTGGCCAGGGCCACCCGCTCGTTGTCTTTCACTACCACGACGGGGAAGCCGGGGGTGTATTTGAACGGCAAAAAGAACTCCTCTCCGTTACCCTTGAGGATAGGCACGCCCTCATTGTCCCAGATGCGGAGGCCCACCATGGGCACTTGGGTATCGGGGTCCCAGGTCTCGGCCGAGAAGGAGCCTTCGGGCAGTTCCGGCACCAGGATGGTGAGCAGGGGCAGCTCGCGCTCCATCTGGGCCAGCAGGGCAGCGGCGCGCCCGGCGGGTCGCTCGGGGGTTTGCAGGTATTGGAGCAGCACTTGCCTAAAAGTGGTACCGTCCGCCCGCACGGGGTCTTGCTTCACCAAGTGGTAAAGCACGTCGTACTCATGGTTGAACTGCTTGACTGCCTCGGCCTTGATCAGCCGCCGCAGGCCCGGCTCCTGCGCCAGCGCACGGGCCAGGGCTTGGCCAAAGTCTTTTTTGAGTTGGTCCAGCCGGGCTTGCTCGGCCGCATCAGGTTTGGCATTGGTGGGTGACCCGGGGTCGGGTGTAGTCGGGGCATCCGCAGGTTGCAGTACATCAGTTTGCCGGCACTGGGGCAAACTAACCATCAGCATGGCAATCAAGCCTAGGCGGAAAAAGGCGCGGCAAAACGCATGCGGGGGGGGGTGATAGTTTTCATAAAAATGAATTGTGGTTGTGAAACAAAACTGGTAGTAGACACTTCTCCGAGTGCAGTCAAAGAACGAGCGCTGGGGCAAAAACATTTTCCCTAGCAATTATTAAACGGCGCAATCCGTTATTTAGTACGTCGATTGTTTGTGTTTTTATTACAAATTGATTTTCAATTAGTTAAATCAATTAGTTTGATAAAGAAAAGGATGGGTAATGGTGGAAAAAGGGCTTGCCTACGGTGGCCCACCCACAAAAAAAACCCGCCAAAAGTTGTGAGCTTTTGGCGGGTCTGCAGCTAGTTGATTTCCCTAGTTGTTGCTTTTGGGCTTATCGGTCGGTTTGGGTTTTGCCGGGGGCTTGCCCTGGCCGGGCTGTTGGCCGCTGGGCGGGCCACCAAACATCGGAAAAACCTGTGCCCTATTTGGGCATTACTTGATCTCGTAGGCTTTTCCGTCCTTTTTGGAAAGAATGCCTACCTTTAACAAGTCGGCGCAGATTCTCCTTACCTTCCGCCCTAAGCTCTCATAAGTGGTTGGTTCAACGGATTGGCCATGAAGTTGATGATACAGTTCAGGGGTGATCATATTCGGTTTTACTGACTGATCGTTGTACTGATTGTAACGATAAATAATGTTCAACACCCTGATCGCGGTCGCATCCAGGCCCGATAACGACTTCCCCGTTTTATTCTCGATCTGTTTAGTGAAGTCGGTAATGGTCAGTTCACTGTCTAAAACATAAACGGGGGTTTGCTCGGTACTGGCGGCGGGATGCTCCACCACCAAACCCGATTTTTTCAGCCCGGCCAACACCTCAAAGTGGTTATTGTTGGGGCTTAGCAAAATGGTGTAGAAACGTTTCTGATTTAACCGCTCCGACTTGAGCAAATAGGCCAGCACCAATTGGTGCTCCGGCGTTAGGCGGCCGTTTAACCGTTTACTCAAGTACCCGTGCAAAGCGTTGAGCCACCTTTGCGTTTCATCGTCCAGTAACTTGCCCGAAGGAATCATCAGAGAGATTGTTTCGGGTACCGATAGGTCATAGTAAGGAACATCTATTTGGTTCTCGAGGCAAACGCTTACCAAAGTGGCCATCCCGATCCCTTGGCTTTCAATTTTATCAAAGGCTTTCAGGATATTGGCTAGTTTAGGGTTTTTGGTTTCGGGCACTCCGGGAATTACTCGTCGCACTTCCCGGTCGGTCGAGATGTCCCTGATCAACATTTTTTGTTTGAAACTACCAGGGTTTTTCATTTCGATATTTTCTCCCGGATTGATCTTGATCGTAACAAATCGGTTCGCTACATAGTCGCGATGGGCGAAGGCGTTGTTAATTACCTCGCGCACTAGTTTTTCGGGGAACTCAGGCTCGCTTCGGCCGCCCCCAATGTAACTTGTACCCACTTTTATATGGCCCCAAATAAACGAAAAAGCGTCCTCCATGAGGCTGAGAACGTCGTTCTGGTAAATTTTTTTGTCCCGCCCAATCTCGTTTTTGGTTTCAAAGTAGCAGTCGACTTCGGCCCGGTACTCTAGGTGTTGGAAAGGTTCCTTGCTAAACAATAAAAGCCCCAGCACGGTAACTGCCCCATCAGCGTTTAGGCTGTAACGCCTGGTTAAAAAGTCGGCCGCGTCTTGAATATCCTTCTTAATGGTTTCTTTTTTACCCGTTCCGTTTATTCTGATAATAAATTGATTGATTTTATCAATATCCAAATCATTTAAACTGGCGGTTTTAACGGGGCTAATCTCTTTTGAATACTCTAATTCCGCCTTATACTCCTGGTGTTGAATGAGCTTCGCCGGGGAAATTACTTTGTCTTGGGTTAAAACCCGCTCATAATAAACCCCCTCAAATTTTAAATATTTGAGGTCTTCACTTAACGGGCGAACCGTAATAATGGCTAAGGTTTTACCAAGCAAGGTTCGGTAATCAAGGTCGATGTTTTCGGATAAATCGGGCAATACTTCACGGTCGTTCTTGAAAAATTTATTCCTCAGTTCAATCAACCTTCCTTCGTTATTTCGGTCAAAGCCAGGAAAGGCATATTGATGGTTTCGCTCCCGGATGCCAGCGATTACGTAGCCACCGTTGGTGTTTAAAAAAGCACAAATGGTTTGCTTGAGCGAAGTCCACTCATTACCCGTTGAAAGGTCTTTCAACTCAATAATCGTATGCACATAATCTTGAAATTGCCCAGTTGCCAAGGCTTTTTCTATTCCTGAAATAGTTAGATCTAGCAAATCAACTTTATCGATCATAAAACGGCGGTGGCAGTTGGTTTTTGGGTAGTTGGTCAAGTGATTTACTAATATTCAGTTTTTATAATCCCAAACATTTCTTCAGCGGCGGAATGTTGCCCGGGCACTCGTGCCATTTTGTACTCCTCCCCTCTTACAGATTTTGCTAGCCTAATCTCCTAGGTCAACCTTTTCTTACAACTTTCAGAAGATGAGCAAACGCAAATTATGGCAAAAAAATTTTAGCTGCCTGATATTTTACAAATTTAGGAGGCGGCTAAGAGAATGACAACTTACGTCATGATTGAGGCGCGTAGCTCAGCGGTTGGGCGACCTCCGGCCAGGCCATCTCGCCCACCCACAAAAAAACCCGCCAAAAGTTGTGAGCTTTTGGCGGGTCTAGCAGCTAGTTAATTTCCCTAGTTGTTGCTTTTGGGCTTATCGGCCGGTTTGGGTTTTACCGGAGGCTTGCCCTGGTTGGGCTGTTGGCCGCTGGGCTGGCCGCCACCGCCACTGGGCCGCCCGCCGCCGCCCGGCTGGGCTTGCGGCCGGCCGCCGCCACCTTGGCCAGCGTCGCCGCCGCCGCTGTCGCCGCCACCGTCTTTCAGGTCGTCGTTGTTGATGCTCTTGCGCCGCCGCTGGGGGGCATCGAAGCTCAGCTTGCCGATCCGGTAGCTAAAGTTGATGCGGAAGCTCAGGTTCTGGTTCACGTTTACTTGACGCCCAGGCTGTAGATGCCGAAGCCGCCCTGGATGCCCTGCAACTGCACCGCCCGGCCGCGATAGAACGAGAACGTTTGCAGCCCCCAGCCGTTGCCGAAGTTCCAGCCGCCAAACAAGCGCAGGTTATACACCCAGCCTTGGTTGCTGGCGTTGTAGAGCGGGTCGGGCACGTTGTTGCGCAGGGTGGCGTAGTACAAGTCGCCGCCGGTGCCGATGTTGAGCTTGCCCACGTTCACGTTCAGCGACAGGTTGACCCCGTAGGCATCTTCGCGGCCAATGTTCTGGAACGTGGTGCGGATGGTGTCGCGGCCCACGATGTCGCGCACGCTCTGGATGGCGTTGTTGGTGTTGCGGGCAAAGGTGGTGATGTTCAGGGCCACGCCTTTGATGTAGGTGCTGTAGCCCAGTTCAAAGTTGTTGGTAAACTCGGGGTCCAGGGCGTTGTACGACAGCTTGATGATGTCGCCCTTCTTCAATTTTTTGGACAGGTTGATACTGGGCACCAGCGCGCCGTAGGACGGGATGGCGATCCGCTGCTCGTTTTGGAGCGTGGCCCGGATGTCGGTGTACTCGTAGCGCACCCCGGCCTTGATGCTGTAATTGGTCTTGGACGTGTAGGTGTACGAGGTGTAGGCGGCCGACACGTTCTGGTCGTAGTCGAGCGCGTTCGACAGTTGGGCATTGGGGTTTCGCGCGTACTCGCCCGTGGCCCCGGTGGCAAAAAAGTACTCAAAGTCGCTGTCCACCTGCCGCATGATCTGCTTGGCCCCAAACTCGAGCATCTGGGTTTTGCCAATGGGTGTTTGGTAATCGATCTGGATCGTCGACTCCTGGTTGAGGCTGGGGTTCAGGTTCTTGAGGCGGCTCAGCACTTCGCGGGTGCTGGCGTTGAGGATGCTGTTGGTAAAGTCGTTGGTGCGGTCGTTGCGGCTGTACAGGGCCAGCACGTTCAGTTCGCGCTGCGGCTTGGCGTAGGTGCGGGTGTAGGTGAGGCTCACGTCCACGTTGTTCGACAGGTCCTTCACGTTCACGTCGCGCAGGCTGGTGGCGCGCAGCTCGTTGGCCTGGA